>NZ_JAFCLX010000052.1:0-48278 GCF_018130205.1 Bradyrhizobium sp. AUGA SZCCT0222 | reverse complement strand
GAGTCAACCAAGAACTCGTCTCCGGGGAGATCACGGCATAAGCCGTAAAGCCATTGCGCAGGGAAGGCCGGGTGTTCTCCGCTGCCCTGTATGCTCGTGTGCAGCCTACTTAGTGCAAACCGCACACGGGACCGCGGGTGCAGCGCGCACCCGGTCTTCCCTGCGCCCTCTTGATGAGAGGGCAAGGAATTTCTGGCAAAGCTCGGGCGCTGTGCGTCGCGAGAATGCGAAACTGCGTTTAGACCACGCTGCAACAACAAACACCGCCGTCGTCCCGGCGAAGGCCGGGACCCATACGCCGCGGCGGTTGTTGTTTCGCACGATAGTCGACGGCTTTTTTCAACAACAGATGACCGGGGTTATGGGTCCCGGCGTTCGCCGGGACGACACCTGTAACTATGCGACGCTTACAGCAGATCCCCGCCCACAGCACTCGCCGTCGTGCCATGCTCGCGGAACGCCTTGATGACGTTCTTGCCGATCTTCCACCGGTGCACCTCGTCCGGACCGTCGACCAGCCGCTGCGAGCGCACCTGCGTGTACCATTTGGCGAGCGGCGTATCCTGGCTGAAGCCGAGCGCGCCGTGGAGCTGGATCGCGGTGTCGATCACCTTGTGCACCATGTGCGCATGGTAGACCTTGGCGATCGAGTTCTCCTGCCGGATATCGAGGCCCTTCTCCGCCTTGTAGGCGATATGGAGGAGCATGAGCCGGCCGATATAGAGTTGCTCGGCGCAGTCGGCGAGCATGAACTGCACGGCCTGCCGGTCGGCGAGCAGCTGACCGAAGGTCGAGCGCTTGGTGATGTGGCCGACGGCCATGTCGAGCGCGCGCTGCGCCTTGGCGACGTTGTGCATGCCGTGACGCAGGCGGCCATAGGCCAGCCGATGCTGGCCCATATTGAAACCGTTGCCTTCGCCGCCGAGCAGGTTGTCGGCCGGCACTTTCAAATCCCTGATCTCGATCTCGGCGTGGCCGCCATGGATCGCGTCGGCATGCGGTCCCTCGATCGCCATGTTGGCGACGTTGCGCTTGATCTTGTAGCCGGGGTTCGGCAGTTCGACGATGAAAGTCGAGTGCTGCTTGTGACGCGGCGCGTTCGGATCGGTTCTGGCGACCACCAGCGCCATGTCGGCGACGCTGGCCGAGGACGAAAACCATTTCTCGCCGTTGAGGATGTAGTTCTCGTTGCCGTCCTTCACCGCCGTGGTCTGCATGCCGGTGGCGTCGGCGCCGGCGGCCTTCTCGGTCATCGAGAAGCAGATGCGCTTGTCGCCGTTGAGCAGGGGTTTAAGGAACTTCTCCTTCTGATATTCCGTGCCGTGGGCCAATATCGTCATCATCGAGGCGTCGTCGGGGCCCTGCGTGTTCATTGACAGCGCGCCGAGCATGCTTTCGCCGAGCTCCATCTGCACCAGCGCGTTGGCGAGGGGGCCTAAGCCCATGCCGCCATATTCCTTCGGCACCCACGGGCACCACAGGCCGCGCGCGCGGGCCTTCTTGCGCAGCGGCCCGAGCACTTCAGCGAGCGGCTTGGTATCGAGTTCCTTTTCCGCGGGGATGCACTCGTCCTGCACCCATTTACGGACCTTCTCGCGGATCGCCTTGGCTTCGGCCGGAATCTCGAAATCGATCGACATGGCACTTCCTCGCTTTTTGGTTCTTGTTGGGCAGACTTGATGAATGGCATAAACCCGGGACGTGCCAGCGGCAACGCCAAACAATGTTTAAAGCAGCGGCCCGCCGCAAAGGGAGCGCTCACCATGCCTGATCTTGCCGACCTGTTTCCCGGCTATGCTTCCGAATGGATCAACACGTCAGCGGGCCGCATTTTCGCCCGCGTCGGCGGCAAGGGGCCGCCGCTGTTGCTGCTGCACGGATTTTCGTCCACGCATGTGATGTGGCATCCGGTAGCATCACAGCTGGCTGATAAGTTCACGCTGATCATCGCCGACCTGCCGGGCTATGGCTGGTCGGACATGCCGCGCAGCGACGAACACCACACGCCCTACACCAAGCGCGCGATGGCGAAGGTGATGGTGGAGGCGATGGAGCAGCTCGGCCATGTGCATTTCGCGCTCGCCGGCCACGACCGCGGCGGGCGGGTGTCGTATCGGCTCGCGCTCGATCATCCCGGCCGGCTGTCGAAACTCGCCGTGCTCGATATCGCGCCGACCTATGACTATTGGGAGAAGCTGAACCGGCTCTCCGCGCTGAAAATTTATCATTGGGCGTTTCTTGCGCAGCCGCATCCGCTGCCGGAAACGCTGATCGACGGCCATGGCGAATTCTTCCTCCGGCAGAAGATGGCGAGCCAGACCAAGAGCCAGACGCTTGACGCCATCGACCCGCGCGCGCTGGAGCATTACCTGGCGCCGTTCCGCGATCCCGCCCGCGTGCATGCGATGTGCGAGGACTACCGCGCCGGCGCTTATGCCGACTATGAGATCGACAAGGCCGATTTCGACGCGGGCAAGAAGATCACGATTCCGATGCTCGCGCTGTGGGGCGATGCCGGCGTCGCCAGCGCCGCGACCACCCCGCTGGATACCTGGAAGAAGTGGGCGACCAATGTGCGGGGCGCGCCGGTCGACAGCGGACATTTTTTGCCGGAGGAGAATCCGGATGTGACGGCGAGGTTGTTGAAGGAGTTTTTTCTGGACCCAAAATTGTGACCCGTCATTCCGGGGCGCGAAGCGAACCCGGAATCTCGAGATTCCGGGTCTGGTCCTTCGGACCATCCCGGAATGACGGTGTTCAACCTACCTTCTCACCCTGAAAAAATCCTTCAGCAGCGTCGCCGCCTCGGTCTCGCCGACCGACGAATACACCTCCGGCACGTGATGGCAGGTCGGCTGCGCAAAGAACCGCACCCCGGAATCGACCGCACCGCCCTTCGGGTCGGCGGCGCCGTAATACAGCCGCCGGATCCGCGCAAACGAGATCGCGCCGGCGCACATCGTGCAGGGCTCGAGCGTGACATAGAGGTCGCAATCGACCAGCCGTTCGGTCCCGATGGCCTCCGCGGCCTGCCGGATCGCCAAAACCTCGGCATGGGCGGTCGGATCGCGGTCGGTCAGGGTCCGGTTGCCGGCGGTGGCGATGACCTCATAACCCCGGACAATGACGCATCCGATCGGAACTTCGCCCGCCTTGGCGGCATTTTTGGCCGTTTTGAGCGCCAAATCCATGAAAGAAGGGGCAGTCATCCCTCGTATCATCGGAAGAAACCTGCTACTAGAAGCGCCTTCAGCAAACGTGGATACCGGTTTTGCGTGAGATTGCGCCTTGAGCCAAGTGCGCGCGCGTTACCGCTATGACAGCCGATCCACATCCGCCTGATCGCCATTTCAGCTACGAACGAGAGACTATTCATGCCCCGCGACAACGACAAAGACAACGATTCCCGCGGCCGGCGTGATCGCCCCGGCAGCGGGCGCCCCTCAGGCGACGGCAAGGGCCGCGCCGGCGGCAAGGGCCGTTCGGGCGCGGCCAGGGGACCGGAGAAGAAATTCGCCAAGCGCGGTTTTGCCGGCAAGGGTGACGGTGACAAGCGCGACGGCGAGCGGCGTCCCTATGCCGGCAAGCCAGACGGCGCGCGATCGTTCGACAAGAAGCCTTATGCCGGCGGGGCTAAGCCCTACGCCGGCAAGCGCGACGGCGATCGTCCGCCGCGCCGCGATTTCGACGCGCCGCGCCCGCCGCGTGGCGACCGGCCGTTCCGCGATCGCAGCGAGGGCGGCGATCGTCCGCAGCGTTTCAACCAGGATGACCGTCCCCGTGGCGACCGGCCGTTTTCCAGCCGTCCGTCCCGTGGTGACGACGGCGAAAAGCGTTCGTTCAAGCCGCGCGAGGATCGCGGTGGTGAGAAGCGCCCCTACACGCCGCGCGGCGATCGCCCGAACTTCAATCGCGACGACCGTCCGCCGCGCCGGGACCGCGAGGGCGGCCCTCGGGACCGTGACGATGCGCGTCCGGCGGCGCGATTCGGCGAAAAGAAATTCGGCGAGAAGCGTCCCTACACTCCGCGTGGCGAAGGCGCCGGCGAGAAGCGGCCGTATACGCCGCGTGGCGAAGGTTTCCGCAAGGACGGCGACCGTCCCCGCGGCGATCGTCCGGAGCGCAAATTTGGCGGCGACAAGAAATTCTCCTCGCGTGGCGCGCCCGACCGCGGCCCGCGCAAGAGCTTCGGCAGCCGCCCAGCTGGTGGCCGGGATCGCGATGCGGGCGATCGCGGCGATTCCAAGCCGTGGCAGAAGCGCGAGGATCGTGGCGAGCGCGATGCGCGTCCCGCCCGCGACGGCGCGCGCAGTTTCGACAAGCCGCGCTTCGACCGTTCCCGCGACGACCGCGGCGGTGACGAGCGTCCGCGCTTCTCGCGTTCGCGCGAGGATCGTCCCGCCGGTGATCGTCCGAAGTTCGACCGGCCGCGTCAACGGCCCGAGGGCCGCACCGACTGGCAGGAGCATCCGCGCAGCGAGCCGGGTGACGAACGTCCGCGCCGCGAGAACGAGGACGACAGCAGGATTTTTGCAAAACGTCCGGCGTTCGGTGGCCGTGGCGCTTATCGTGAGCGCAAGACCGAATTCGAAAAGCGCGGGCCGCAGCCGCCGAAGGTCAAGAAGTCAGGTGAGCGCATCGCCAAGGTGGTGTCGCGCGCCGGCCTTGCCTCGCGCCGCGACGCCGAGGAATGGATCACGCAGGGCCGCGTCAGCGTCAACGGCCGCGTCATCAATTCGCCGGCGCTCGACGTCACCGCCAATGATGTAATCACCGTCGATGGCAAGCCGTTGCCGCCGCGCGAGCGCACGCGCCTCTTCATGTTTCACAAGCCGCGCGGCCTGATGACGACGCATGCCGATCCCGAAGGGCGGCCGACGGTATTCGACAATCTGCCCGAAGGCCTGCCGCGGCTGATCTCGATCGGGCGGCTCGATTTCAATACCGAGGGCCTGCTGCTGCTGACCAATGATGGCGGGCTGGCACGCGCGCTCGAACTGCCCGACACCGGCTGGCTGCGGCGCTATCGCGTCCGCGCCCATGGCGAAGTCACGCAGGCGCAGCTTGATGAGCTGAAGAAGGGCGTCGAGGTCGACGGCGTCAAATACGGCTCGATCGACGCGACGCTGGAGCGCGACCAGGGCGCCAATGTCTGGCTGGTGTTTGCGATCCGCGAAGGCAAGAACCGCGAAGTGCGCAACGTGATGGCGCATCTCGGCCTCGAAGTGAACCGGCTGATCCGCGTCTCCTACGGGCCGTTCCAGCTCGGCGAACTCGCCGAGGGCCAGGTCGAGGAAGTCAAAACCCGCGTGCTGCGCGAGCAGCTCGGCGAGAAGATCGCTGAGTTGGCAGGCGCTGACTTCAACCGGCCGATGCCGGGCGACAAGGAGCCAACGCCTCCCAAGCCCGTGACCCAGCGAGGCGTGATCGCCGACCGCAAGGGTCGCCGCGTGCTGGTGCAGCGCACCGGCAGCGAGGAAGCCCGCGCGCGCAACGAGGAAGAGGCCAATGGCTACGGCCCGCCGCGCCGTCCGCAGCGTGGCTATCACGGCAAGCGCGATCTGAAGCCGCGGGACGAGTAGTTGGGCTATGCGTGTCGTCGGCGGACGGTTGAAGGGTCGTAATCTGGCCTCGCCCTCATCGCGCGAGATCCGCCCCACCGCGGATCGCTTGCGCGAATCCGTGTTCAACATCCTCGTCCACGCCTATGACGATCCGATCGAGGGCGCGCGCGTGCTCGACCTGTTCGCGGGCACCGGCGCGCTCGGCATCGAGGCGACCTCGCGTGGCGCATCATTCACGCTGTTCGTCGACAATGGCGCCGAGGCGCGGGCGCTCTTGCGCAACAATGTCGAGGCGCTCGGTCTTGGCGGCGTCACAAAAGTCTATCGCCGCGACGCCACCAATCTCGGCCCTGTTCATCCGATGGAGCCGTTCTCGCTGGTGTTCCTCGATCCGCCTTACGGCAAGGGACTCGCGGAAAATGCGCTGGCCTCGCTGCGCGAGGGCGGCTGGCTGACGCCGGGCGCGCTGCTGGTGGTGGAAGAGGCGAAAGCGGCGGCGTTCGCGGCACCCGAGGGATTCAAGGAACTTGAGCGGCGGGCCTATGACGATACGGAGTTCGTGTTCCTGAAGGCCGTGTGACGAAGCGTCATCCTGAGGTGCGCGGTCTTGCGCGCCTCGAAGGGTGAGCGGCAAGCACCGCCGTTAGCCATCCTTCGAGGCTCGCCGAAGAGGCTCGCACCTCAGGATGACGTCACCGTCGCCCGAACAGCTTCTCGATATCCGACAGCTTCAATTCCACATAGGTCGGGCGACCGTGATTGCACTGGCCGGAGTTCGGCGTGTCTTCCATCTCGCGGAGCAGCGCGTTCATCTCTTCCGGCTTGAGGCGGCGGCCGGCGCGGACCGAGCCGTGACAGGCCATGGTGGCGGCGACATGCATCAGCCGGCGCTCCAGAGGTAACGCCTCATCCCATTCCGCTATGTGCTCGGCGAGATCACGCAACAGGCCCGCGGCATTCGCCTTGCCGAGCAGCGACGGCGTCTCGCGCACCGCAACCGCGCCAGGGCCAAAGGAATCGATCGCCAGCCCGAACGTCGCCAGTTCCAGAGAACGATCGAGCAGCTTCTCGACCGTGGCCTCGTCGAGTTCGACGATCTCGGGAATCAGCAAGATCTGCCGCTGCACGCCGTTCTTCGCCAGTGAGGCCTTGAGCTTCTCGTAGACGATGCGCTCATGGGCGGCGTGCTGGTCCACGACGATCAGTCCATCGCGGGTCTGCGACACGATATAGGTCTCGTGGATCTGCGTGCGTGCCGCACCCAGCGGGCGATCGAGCATGTCGGCGGCGGGTTGCGCCTCGAAGCGCACATCGGCCGTCGGCGTGCCGACATCGAATGCGGCCTGTCCCGGCTCGGTGAAGGCCGGCGCCGCCGAACCGGCGAAGGAGGGCATCGGTCCTGTCGGATAGGAAGGCGAGCTTCGCCAGTCCCAATTGCTCGGGCGCGGCGCGAAGGATGGGCGGAACGAGGCGAGCGCAGCGCCATCGGTGTTCGCAGCCGTGCGCCGGCCTTCGCGCGCGAGGCCGTCCTTGAGTGCATGAACGATCAGCGCACGGACCAGGCCGGCGTTGCGGAACCTGACCTCGGTCTTGGCGGGATGCACGTTGGCATCGACTTCCTGCGGCTCCAGCGTCACGAACAGCGCCACGACCGGATGGCGGTCGCGCGGCAGATAGTCGGAATAGGCCGCGCGCACCGCGCCGAGGATCAGCTTGTCGCGCACCGGACGGCCGTTGACGAACAGATACTGTCCGAGCGCATTGGCCCGCGTCAGCGAGGGGGCGGCGGCAAAGCCTTCGACCACCACGCCGTCGCGCTCGCTGCGCACTTCGATCGCGCTGGAACGGAAATCCGCGCCGAGGATATCGCCCAGTCGCGTCAGCCGACCCGGAGCACCGGGCAGTGCTGCGGCCCAGGTCACCGGCGCGCGCTCTTCTCCGGCCAGCGTAAAGGCGATGTCGGGCCGCGCCATTGCCAGCCTTCGCACCACTTCGCGGATCGCTTCGGCTTCGGTGCGGTCGGTCTTGAGGAATTTCAGCCGCGCCGGCGTCGCAAAAAAGAGATCGCTGACCTCGACGCGGGTGCCCTGGCTCAGCGCCGCCGGCATGATCGGCGACTTCGCGCCGCCTTCGACCGATAGCGACCAGGCATGCGGCTCGCCTGCGTGCCGCGTCGTGATGCCGAGCCTTGCCACCGCGCCGATCGAGGGCAGCGCCTCGCCGCGGAATCCCAGCGTACGAATCCGCAACAGATCCTCGTCGTCGAGCTTGGAGGTGGCGTGGCGATCGACCGCCAGCGCCAGGTCGGCATGGGTCATGCCGCTGCCGTCGTCGGTGATGCCGATCCGCCGCCGGCCGCCGCCGTCGGTGAAGATATCGACCCTGGAGGCACCGGCGTCGATGGCGTTCTCGACCAGTTCCTTGACCACGCTTGCAGGCCGTTCCACCACCTCGCCGGCGGCGATGCGGTTGACGACCTGTTCTGGGAGCTGGCGGACGGGCATGGGCTTCGTTCAGGGACCGATTCTGGGCTTGCCGCATTCTAGGCTGCCGTGACGGCAAATGCATTGGACGACGACCGAATCGGTTCCCGCTGGGGATGAGCACTGACTATCACATTGAAGATGCTGATGTTCGGCGCCGCAACGCGGAGCTCGCGAGAGCTTTCGCTGTCCACGACGTGGGATTGTGAGGTCGCCTGCGCAGGTATATCGTTTAGAAAAGTTATAAACTGACGGGAGGACTGCCATGTGCCAGCTGTTCGCGCACCAGCCGCAACGCGACTACGAATCGCAGACCCGATCGCTGCGGATCGGTGGCCATTGCACCTCGATCCGGCTGGAAATGTCGTTCTGGGACACGCTGGAGGAGATCGCGGCGAAGGAGGGAATGAGCCTCGCGAAATTCCTTACCAAGCTGCACAACGAAGTCCTCGACCACCATGGCGAGGTCAATAATTTTGCGTCGCTGCTGCGGTGCTCGTGTCTGATCTATCGCTCCAGAAGTGCGGTGGCGGTGAGTGCCGCGGCGATCGCGGAGTTTGGCGGCAACGCGCCCGTCATTCTCGACGCGGCCGAGTAGAGTTCACGCACTTCAAATGGAATGCGGCCCTGTCCGGGACAGGGCCGCATTGTTATTCGCGCAGCTAGATTTCCTTGCGTTGCATCGCGCCTGCGATGTGATCCGCCTGCCGGATCGCCAATGAGACGATCGTCAGCGTCGGATTGCAGGCAGCTCCGCTGGTGAACTGGCTGCCGTCGGAAATGAACAGATTCTTGATGTCGTGCGTCCGGCCGAACTTGTTGACCACGCCATCCCTTGGCTTCTCGCTCATCCGGTTGGTGCCCAGATTGTGGGTGCTGGGATAGGGCGGCGTCGGGTAGGTCACCGTGGCGCCGATCGCCTCGTAGACGGCGGCGCCCTGCTTGTAGGCGTGATTGCGCATCGCGATGTCGTTGGGATGGTCGTCGAAATGCACACTCGCCACCGCCATGCCGAACTTGTCCTTGGCCTTGGGATCCAGCGTGATGCGGTTGGTTTCCTGCGGCATGTCCTCGCCGACCAGCCACATGCCGGCCATGCGCGGATAGGCCTCCATCGCGGCTGAGAACGGCCGTCCCCACGCGCCCGGATTGAGGAACGCCGCCATGAAGGGCACACCGATCGACAGCGTTTCCATCTCGTAACCGCCGACGAACCCACGCTTTGGATTGTTGGTAGCCTCATCCCGGATGATGCCGGCCATCGTGGTGCCGCGATACATATGCACCGACTTCTCGAACGCCGCGTAGACGCTGCCGGTCATGTGCCGCATGTAGTTGCGGCCGACCTGGCCGGACGAATTGGCAAGACCGTCGGGGAACATGGTCGATGCGCTGTTGAGCAACAGACGCGGGCTCTCGATCGAGTTGCCGGCAACCGCCACCACGCGCGCCTTCTGGCGTTGCATCGCGCCTGACGCGTCGGCATAGACGACGCCGGTCACCTTGCCCGACGCATCGTGCTCGATCTTGATCGCCATGCTGTTGGGCCGCACCTCGAGATTCCCGGTGTCTTCACCCTTTGGAATCTCGGTATAGAGCGTCGACCACTTCGCACCGGACTTGCAGCCCTGGAAGCAGAATCCGATCTGCTGGCAGGCGGCGCGCCCATCGCGGGGCTCGCTGTTGATGGCCATGTTGCCCGTATGCACGGTCTTGTAGCCGAGCTTCCTGGCGCCGGCCTCGAGTACCCTGAAATTATTGTTGCCGGGCAGGCCGGGAATGCCGTTGGTGCGCGTCACGCCCATCTTGTCTTCGGCCTTGGCGTACCATGGCTCCATTTCGGCGAGCGTGATCGGCCAATCCAGCAGGTTCGCGCCGGGCAATCCGCCATAGGTCGTCTTCACCTTGAATTCGTGCTCGTCGAAACGCAGCGACGCCCCGGCCCAATGGGTCGTCGAGCCACCGACGGCCTTGACGATCCAGGCCGGCAGGTTGGTGAAGTCCTTGGCGACCCGCCAGCTTCCCGACGTGGTGCGCATGTCGGTCCATGCGAGCTGGGTAAAGCTCTCCCATTCGTCGTTGACGAAGTCATGGTTCTCGATGCGGGCGCCGGCTTCGAGGATCACGACCTTGACTCCCTTCTGTGCAAGTTCATTGCCCAGCGTTCCGCCGCCGGCGCCTGAGCCCACGATCACCACCACGCCGCTGTCATTCAGATCGAATTTTGCCATTTGGATTTCCTCCTCACCGCTGTTTGTTGAGTTGCCTGGGCCTAGACCTTCGGCAGCCAGTCGATGTCGGCGAAGCCACGTTTGATGTAGCCGCCGTGCTCCGCGGAGGAACCTTCGTAACCGAACTTCGGCCACAGCTCTTTTTGGTTGTAGAGCGAGACGACGAGGTCGCCACGAATCTTCTGGAAGAATGCGGTCTGCTCGATCCGCTGCAGCAACACCACGCGGTCCGCTTCCCAGGGCACCTGGGCATAGGCAACCTTGTGTCGGTCGTTGGCGTCCTGATCCAGCCTCGTGACGCCGTCATTGATCAGCGACTTCACCGCCGGGTCCTTCGCCGCCTTGCCGTCCCATGGCTTGATCGCGGTGATGTAATAGCTGTCGCCGAGAAAATCGTGCGGATAGATATCGCGCGCCATCTTGACCAGCGTCTTGAGTGTCGCAGGGGTCAACGACGTGGCGTCGTCGGCCCAGGCTTCCCCAATGCCGAGACCCGTGCTGGTCGCAATCGCAACGGCTGGTACCGCAGTTGCCGCGCCTTGGAGAAAGATGCGGCGATTGTATTTGCTTCGACGATCGACTTCTCTCATGGGTTCCTCCATTGAACGTTTATTGATTGCGACTAACCGAAGCGGCCACCCCGCTGGATCACTTCGATTTTGTAACCGTCGGGGTCGGCGACGAAGAAGAAGCGCGCCAGCGTCCGGCCGTCATGCTTGAAGTCGCGCAACGGTCCGGGAGATAATTTCTCTCGTTCAAACCTGACGTGTTCGGCATCGACGTCGTCGACGACAACGGCGAGATGGCCGTAGCCATCGCCGAGGGAGTAGGGCTCCTTGCGATCGTAATTGACGGTCAGTTCGACCTCGAAGGGCGAGGAGGGATGGCGCAGATAGATCAGCGCAAAATCCGGAAACTTGAGATGATCGGCGACTTCGAGCCCGAAGGCGCGCGCGTAAAAGTCCAGCGACTTCGCCTCGTCGAGCACGCGGATCATCGAATGAACGGGTTTTGCCATTCAGTTCAGCTCCTTTGGGCAGGCGATGATGGCCGTTCGCGTCCATAGAATTTAGGTCGCTGTCCGGAAGCGGTGGTAGTAGCGGGCTGTTTCACGGCAGAACAAAAGCGGCCATGCTGCGGGTCGGGTTCCAGCAACGGGCGAGATCGGGGCGCTAAAAAAACTTGCCGGTCGGCGAACCGAAAGCCCGGCGGGGCGGCTCTATGACACGAGAACGCATGAGTTCTCTCGTGAAATCAAAGGAGCTAGAATGTTCTATCGCAAGAATCTGCCGGGCTGGGAGCGGGCCATGCGGACCGCCGGGGGCATCATGATGATCGCGTACGGGCTGCTGGCGATGTCAGGCGCGACATCAGGCTATTTGATCGCCGGCGCCGGAGCCGTTGCGATCACGACCGGATTCTTCGGATTCTGCCCGATGTGCGCCATGGTCGGCCGCCGGCTGCCCTCGCCATGAAAGCGCTTGTCCGAACCAGCCGCTGCGATCCCGGACTGATCGAGGCGGCGCGGGGCGGGGACGCCGATGCGCTGGTGTCGCTGATATCAGCGGCGCAGCCCGATATCCGTCGCTACGCGGCGCGCAATTGCCGCGCAGCCGACATCGACGATGCGGTTCAGGAAACGCTGCTGCTGCTGTACCGGCGCGTCGGAACACTGCGGGCGGTGACGTCGTTCTCGGCGTGGCTGTTCGCGGTCGCGCGGCGCGCCTGTCTGCGGCTCTTGCGCCGGTCGATCGGAATGACCGACGCGACGGCGGAAGACACTGAAACGCGTCTGGCGCATTGGCGTCCCGAAGACCTTCGCATCGATCTTTCGCGCGCCATCCAGTCGCTGCCCGAGCATTATCGCGAAGTGATCCTGCTGCGCGACATCGAGGAATTGTCGATCGACGAGATTGCCAGCGTACTCAGCCTGACCCGCGAAAGCGTCAAGGCGCGCATTCATCGCGCGCGGATCATGATCCGGGAATATTTGATTCGCGACTGACGCAACAACAGTTCCACATGCCGCATATTGGGTCGATCCGTGGCCAAGTTTTCGCGAAATTGCCCCGAAATCCCTAAACGAAGACCACACGGCGCGGATTGTCTGGCGCGTGCGCCGTTCGTGACAAATTGATCAACGCGATGAGCAGCTCCGGACGGATGGCGCATGGAACAGCAGAACCGCTCATCGCGAATCAAACCCAGGAGAACTGAATGAAGTTAGTGAAAACCTCGGCGATCGCGCTTGCCATCTCGGCCATGGTGGCCGGTCCCGTGCTGGCGCAGGGTGCCCCGTCCGATAGCAAGATCCGCGGCGGCGTGCAGGGCAAGAGCCAGATGCAGGGCGGGACGTCGGCCACCGACGACGAGGAACTCAATGCACAGCCGAGCGCGGCCGGACAGAAGGCCGCGAAGACCGGTGCGAAGGGCACGGTCGGCGCCGGCAGCGGTGCGGCCAAGGGCGCTGGCGGTGCAGCCGGCGATACCGCGACCGGCGGCAAGCGCTACTAGCAGCGCGCGCCCTTCAGCAGACTACAATTTGGAAACTCCGGTCGCGCGGCGGCCGGAGTTTTGTAGCGCGCGTCAGTCGTCGAACCGCACCGCGCCGCGCTTCGACTTGACGTCGCTGCGGCTCTTCTTGCCTTCCAGCCGCCGCTGCTTCGAGCCGAAGGTGGGCTTGGTCGCGCGCCGCGGCACCGGCCTCACCATGGCTTCGCGCAACAGTTCGAGCAGGCGGTCGATGGCGTCGGCGCGGTTGCGCTCCTGGGTGCGGAAGCGCTGGGCGTGGATCACGATCACGCCTTCCTTGGTCATGCGCTGGCCGGCGAGCCGGTTGAGCCGTAGAGCGGCGTCTTCCGGCAGCGTGATCTTGCGCGTGTCGAAACGCAATTGCGCGGCGGTCGAGAGCTTGTTGACATTCTGCCCGCCCGGACCCGAAGCGCGGACGAAGACGATCTCGATGTCGTTTTCGTCGATCGTGAGGTCGCGGGAAATCCGCAGCATGGCGTCACCGGGAAGGAAGAGGGAATCGGTGGGCACAAGATAGCGGTTTTGCGCGCGGCGCTGAAGGAAGATGCGTTCGCTGCCCTGGGGTGCCGCCTCGGCTAACCGAGGCGGCGTCAATTCTTCATCGCCAACGGCGGAAGTGCCTTATCTTTTGGTCCCGCCCGGTTGGCCGGTTATGGATTGGGTGCCGCCACCCTTCGCGCCTCCGCCCCCGCCCATGCGGTCGCTGGTGTTCGACTTGCTGCTCTTGACAGTGGTTGCCCGCGCGACCGGCTCTTGCGATGTCGTCGGCCCCTTCTTTTCCACCGCGAAGCCGGCCGTGGTTGTGACGAGCATGAGCAAGCTGCCGCATAGCAGCGGTCCGATCCAACGAATTGTCATGATGTTCGCTCCCTGGAATCGGTCGCCGCATAGGCACCGATGCCGCAGCGACCCTATACCTGCGGAGCCTGTCCACCTACCTCCAAACAGACGCCTACCGGCTGTTTCGACCCAACCGCGTCCGGGACAGGAATCTCTGTGTGAGGCAGGCTCTAGTTCGCTTTCGGCGGCGGCGCAGCAACGGCCGGCTGGGCGGCGGCTTGCGGGGCGCGGCCGACGATCACGGTGAGCAGGCCCTTGCCCCACAGCAGCTGTGCGGCCTTTTTGGCGTCGTCGAGCGTCACGGCGTCGACGAGGGCGTTGCGCCGCTCGATGTAATCGATCGGAAGCTTGTCGAGCTGGTATTGCAGCAGCGCCGCGGCGAGCTTCGAGGAGGTGTCGAGCGCCAGCATCTGCGAGCCCTTCAGATAGGACTTGGCCTCGTCCAGTTCCTTCTGGGTCGGGCCGTCCTCGGCGATACGGCGGATCTCCTTTTCAATGGCGTCGACGGTTTCACCGGCGCGGTCGGCGCGGGTGCCGGTATTGCCTACGAACAAGGCGGAGCGGTCCATCCAGAGCAGGGATTCAGAAATCGAATAAGCCAGCCCGCGTTTTTCGCGGACTTCCCGGTAAAGCCGCGACGATGATCCGCCACCGAGGATGTGGTTCACGACATAGCCGGCCATGAAATCCGGATCGTGGCGGCGGATGCCGGGGCCGCCGAACATGACCACGGTCTGCGGCACGTCGAGCGGAACGAAGGCGCGCTGCGGCGGCTGGGCAGCCTGGATTTCGGCGACCGGCGTCAGGCTTGCTTTGGCCGGCAATCCGCCGAACGTCTTGTCCAGGAGTTTGCCGAGCGTGTCGGCGTCGACATCGCCGACCACGGATATCCGCAATGTGTCTTTGGCGATGATGCGGCCAGCATAGGCCTTCATGTCTGACACGTCGATCTTGGGCACGCTGTCCAGCGTGCCGTTGGACGGGCGGCCATAGGGATGATCGCCGAACGCGACTTCCAGGAACTTGCGGCTCGCCAGCGAGGAGGGGTTGGTGGTCTCGCGCCGCAGACTGGAGATCACCTGCGCGCGGATGCGCTCGACGTCGGCGGCGTCGAAACGCGCCGAGGTCAATGCCAGCTGCAGCAGGTTGAAGGCTTCGTCCTTGTTGTCCTTGAGCATGCGCAGCGAGCCGCGGAAATAATCCCGCGTCGATGAGAAGCTGAGCTCGATGGCGCGCCGGTCAAGCCGCTCGTGAAAGGTCTTGGAGTCGAGGTCGGCAGCACCTTCGTCGAGCAGACCGGCGACCAGATTGCCGGTGCCGGGCTTATCGGCCGGGTCCTGGCTCGAGCCGCCGCGGAAGGCATATTCCATCGCGATCAGGGGCACGGTGGCGTCCTGCACGAACCAGGCTTCAATGCCGCCGGGTGACACCAGGCGCTGGATTTTCGCGGCGGCGTGCGATGGTGCCGGGGTCAGCAACAGCAGTGTCGCGAGGGCGGCGATGGTTGACGTGAAGCGCCGAGCGCCAATCGAAAAATGGATCACGAGCGCTTCTCCTCGCGTTTCGGCGTGGGGTCCTTGATCAGGTAACCCGTCACCGAACGCTTCTTGTCGAGCCATTTATGGGCGGCGTCACGGACCTGTTCGGCGGTAACGGCGCGGATGCGATCAGGCCAGCTGCGGATGTCCTCGATGCTCAGGCCCGTGGTGAGCGCGCCGCCATACCAGCGCGCCAGCGTCGCCTGATTGTCCTGCGCGTAGATCGCCTCCGCGATCAGCTGGGTCTTGACCCGTTCGATATCCTCGGCGCGGGCGGGATTTTGGATGACGTCCGTTATCACGTCGTCGATCGCCTGCTCGACTGCCGAGAACTCCACGCCGGGTTTCGGCGAGACCGAGATCGAGAATTGCGACGGATCGAGCGAGGTGCCCTGATAGCCGGCACCGGCGTTGATCGCGAGCGGGCGGTCGATCACCAGCGCGCGGTAGAGATAGGAGTTGGAGCCGCCGCCCATCAGTTGCGCAAGCACGTCGAGCGCCGGGCTTTCGCCGGCGGCCGCGGTCGTCGAGGAGGGAACGAGGTAATAGCGCCGCAGGCCGGGCTGTTCGACGCGCGGATCGGACAGCGTCACGGTGCGCGGTGCGGCGGGTGCCGGCTCCTGCGGACGAATGCGCTGCGCGGGAATCGCCGGCTGTGCAGGCACCGCGCCATAGGCGTGCTCCACCATCGGGCGGACCTCCTTGGCGTCGACATCGCCGGCGATTACGAGGGTGGCGTTGTTCGGCGCGTAGAAGCGCTTGTAGAACGCCAGCGCGTCCTCGCGGTCGAGCTTCTCGATCTCCTGTCGCCACCCGATCACGGGGCGGCCATAGGGATGGTTGAGATACAGCGCGGCCATCATCTGTTCGTTCAGCCGCGCGTCCGGGTTGTTGGCGACCCGCATGTTGTATTCCTCGAGCACGACGTCGCGCTCGGGCAGAACATTTTCGTCCTTCAGAATGAGGCCGGTCATGCGGTCGGCCTCGAATTCCATCATCCGGCCGAGCTGGTCGCGCGGCACGCGCTGGAAATAGCCGGTATAGTCGACCGAGGTGAAGGCGTTTTCGTTGCCGCCGATCCGGCGCACGGTTTCGGAGAATTCACCGGCGGGATGCTTGGCGGTGCCCTTGAACATCAAATGCTCGAGGAAATGCGCCAGTCCCGATTTGCCCGGCGTCTCGTCGGCGGAGCCGACCTTGTACCAGATCATCTGCGTCACGACGGGGGTGCGGTGATCGGGGATTACCACCACCTGCAGGCCGTTGCCGAGCGTGAAGCTGGCGGGTCGCTCCGACGTCACCGTGGTCTGGGCCCGCGCGCCGCTGCTGGAAAAGGCGATTGTCGAAATCAAAACGGCAGCGAGCGAAACGGCAAAGCGATGTGGGGACATCATGACCTATCTGGAAGCCCGAACCCAAGCGTTCGGGACAAAGCCGCGGCATCGTATACCGCGGGTACCACGCCTGATGTCACGATGCAGAGAGCAAAGCGCCTGACGGTACCAACAGCGGTCCTCACCGGTGAGGGCGCGGAGCCGAAATTGGCGTCAGCGTTCCTTGCCCGTCATGACGTCGTAGTTCTTGTTCAGCGATTCCTTGGGCCCGGTGCCGTAGGCATAGTTCGGCGAGGGCGTCTGGTACCCAGCCGGAGGCTCGACCAGCGACTGCCGCGGCGGCTCGCCCTTGAACTCCGCCGTCTCGGACTTGTTGCCTTTGAACATGCCAAACAAGCCGCCTTCATAGCCGAGCTGCGATGGGCTCAGCAGTGGGTTGTTTTGGTTGGTGCCCGGCTGAACCGGATCGTTGTTGGTGCGGACGGGCGCGCTGGTCCTGCCGACATTGAGTTCGGATGGCGTCAGGGCACGGGCCGACAGGGCAGGATCCTTGTTGTCTTTCTTGCGGGCCGCGATCGCAGCCTTGCGGCGCGCCTCGTCCGGATCCTTTGGCCAGTTCGGCGCGTTCGCTGCGGCCGAGGAGCCGGCCGGCTGCGGCAGATCGAGTTTCGGGGGCACCACCAGCGGGGAACGCTCGCGGTATTCGATGCCCCTGTTTTCCATGTTCGTGCCGCCGAGGCCGCTCATGATGTTGCCGATGATCTTTTCCTCGAAGGTCCTGTCGTCTTCGTCATCGTCATCGGCCGCGCGCACCGGACCGGCGGCCATCACGAGGCCGACGCCCAGGGCAATGGCGGCGAACCGCATCGCCCGCGTCAGCGAGGTTGTCTGCACCATCCAGAAGCTGGCTTCGGTCTCGCGCATTGCGCTCGTTCCCATTCAAATTTCCGCAAAACTTGCCGGGCTGGCCTTGCGACGCAATCCCGAGTTTGCACGGCAATATTACCGCCAAGGAGCCGCCAACGGCCCGTATCGACCGGGATCAGGGCGCTTTTGCGGCGGTTACCCCCAGGAAGGAATCATACAATAGGGCTGCTACCCCGGCAACAATGGCCACATCCGCAAGGTTAAACACATACCAATTGAAGGTATTTCCCCCGATCTGGACGTGGAAAAGAGCAAAATCGAACACGGCGCCATAGGCGATCCGGTCGATGGCGTTGCCAATAGCCCCGCCGATGATCAGGCCGAGCGCCACGGTGGCCAGCCAATTGCGCGAGTGCGCCATCCAGACCGCCAGAACGACCACGGCCACCGCCTTGATCGCGGTCAGGATGGCCTGGGCCAGGAAGCCGTCGTTCTGGAACCAGCCGAAGCTGATCCCGACATTCCAGGCCAGCACCAGATCGAAAAACGGCGTCACTTTCACCGCTCCCCTCCGGCCGATATCGAACACGAACAGCAGCCAGAGTTTCGAGGCCTGGTCGAGCACCAGGGCTGCGACGGCGGCGATGATCCCGGGGCGGAGGTGAGGGCTCATGGCACAACGGCCGCGATAGGAATCGGTGTCGTCCCCGCGAACGCGGGGACCCATACGCCGGGAAGTTTCGGGTCGGAAAGATTGCTAGTCATCTTCCTTTGTCTACTACGGACGTCGGTGGTTATGGGTCCCTGCGTTCGCAGGGACGACGATAGAGTTTACACCGCCACTCCCAGCGCTTTCCACTCCCGCAGCGCCTGCGCGTCGCGCGGCGAGACATCGGGATATTCGGCGTCCTCGCCCACGGTCGGCAGGATCTTCCACGACCGCGCGCATTTGGTGCCGACGGCCTTTTCGACAACGACCGCGACGCCGGGAACGTCGGCGAGGGTGAAGGCCGCGGCTGGCGCGTCGTCGTTGGTCACCATCGCGTTCGAGGTGATACACACTTCGGCCAGATCGACGTCGAACAGCGTGTTGAAGATCGCCTTGTCCGACACATAGACCAGGGGCGAAGCTTCCAGCGACGAGCCGATGTTCTTGGCGGCGCGTTCGAGTTCGAGTGCGCCGGTGACGACGCGTCTGACGTCGCGGATGGTTTCCCATTTCGCGGCCAGAGCATCGTCACGGAATGAACCCAGATCCGTCGGGAACAGTGTCAGGTGCACCGACGGCGCGGCGCCCGGCCGGTACATCCGCCAGGCTTCGTCGGTCGTGAAGCTCAACACCGGCGCCAGCCATTTCAGGATCGCGTCGCAGATGATGTCGATCGCGGTCAGCGCCGCCTTGCGCACCGGCGAGGACGGCGCATCGCAATACAGCGCGTCTTTCCGGATGTCGAAATAGAACGCCGACAATTCGGTGTTCATGAACGCCGACAGGCTGGCGACAACCGTCTTGTAATCGAACTCGGCATAGGCCTGCCGCACGATCGCGGCTTGTCCCGCCAGTTGATGCAGCATCAGCCGCTCGAGTTCCGGCATCTCCTCATGCGCGACCGCGTCATCGGGGTTGAAGTGGTGCAGCGTGCCGAGCATCCAGCGGATCGAGTTGCGCAGCTTCTTGTAGGTCTCGATGGTATTTTTCAGGATTTCCGGCCCGATGCGCTGGTCGTCGGCATAGTCGGTCGAACAGACCCAGAGCCGCAGGATATCGGCGCCGGAATCCTTCATCACCTTCTGCGGCTCGACGGTGTTGCCGAGCGATTTCGACATCTTGCGGCCGTTCTCGTCCAGCGTGAAGCCGTGCGTCAGCACCACGTCGTACGGCGCGCGGCCGCGGGTGCCGCAGCTTTCCAGCAGCGAGGAATGAAACCAGCCGCGATGCTGGTCGCTGCCTTCCAGATACATCACGGTATCCTCGCCGCCATCGACCTTGCGGACGATGTTGCCGAGCGTGGGAAAATTCTGGCGGTCTTCCAGCACGAAAGCATGCGTCGAGCCGGAATCGAACCAGACGTCGCAGATGTCGTCGACCTTCTTCCAGTCTTCGTTCGCGCGGGATCCGAGAAAGCGTTCGCGGGCGCCGTCCATGTACCAGGCGTCGGCGCCTTCCTCCATGAAGGCCTCGGCGATGCGCTGGTTGACGATTTCGTCCTGCAGGATTTCAGCCGAGCCGTCGCCCTTCTCGCGCACGAACACCGCGATCGGCACGCCCCAGGCGCGCTGGCGCGAGATCACCCAGTCGGGGCGGCCGGCGATCATGCCGTTGATGCGGTTTTGCCCGGCGGGCGGCACCCATTGCGTCACCGAGATCGCATGCAGCGCGCGGGCGCGCAGCGTATCGCCGGGCTTGGCCTTGCCGTTATCAGCGATGTCCTTGTCCATCGCGATGAACCATTGCGGCGTATTGCGGAAGATCACCGGCTTCTTCGAACGCCAGGAATGCGGATACTGATGTTTGAGGCGGCCGCGTGCCAGAAGCTTGCCGTGCTCGACCAGAACCTTGATCACGGCCTCGTTGGCGTCGCCCTTTTCGCCCTTGTCGTTGATCACGCGCTTGCCGGTGAAGCCCGGGGCGTGGTCGGTGAAGGCGCCGTTCTCGTCGACGGTATAGGGGATCGCGGTGTTGATGCCGCGGCTGTCGAGTTCGCGCGCATTCGCCATCCAGGCATCGAAGTCTTCGCGGCCGTGGCCGGGCGCGGTGTGCACGAAGCCGGTACCGGTGTCGTCGGTGACGTGGTCGCCGGGCAGCAGCGGCACGGTGAATTCGTATCCGCCGCTGAAGCCTTTCAGCGGATGGGCGCATTCCACCGCGTCGAGCGTGTCGGCCGGCAGCTCGCGCACCTTCTTGTAGGCCGCAACACGCGCCTGCTTGAACACGCTCTCGGCGAGCGCGTCGGCGAGGATCAGGAGGTCGCCGTTCCTGGCCCAATTGTCCGCGGGCGCGTCGGTGACCTCAAACAGACCGTAGGCGATCTTCGGCGAGAAGCTGATGGCGCGGTTGCCGGGCAGCGTCCATGGCGTCGTGGTCCAGATCACGACGGACGCGTTGGCCAGCGCGCCATGCGCCGGCGAGGTCACCGGAAACTTCACCCACACCGTATCCGAGGTGTAATCCTCATATTCGACCTCGGCCTCGGCGAGCGCGGTCTTCTCCACCACGCTCCACATCACGGGCTTGGAGCCGCGATAGAGCGTGCCGTTGGCGGCGAACTTCATCAGTTCGCGCGCGATCTGGGCTTCGGCGGGATAGCTCATGGTGGCGTAGGGATGATCCCAGTCGCCGATGATGCCGAGCCGCTTGAACTCCTCGCGCTGCACGTTGAGCCAGTGCGTCGCATAGGCGCGGCATTCCTTGCGGAACGCCACCATCGCCGTGGAGTCGCGGAAGTCGGGCTTCGGCTTGCCCTTGGAGCGGTAGTTCTCTTCCTCGATCTTCCATTCGATCGGCAGGCCGTGGCAGTCCCAGCCCGGCACATAGTTGGAGTCGAAGCCGAGCATCTGCTGGCTCTTGGTCACGACGTCCTTGAGGATCTTGTTCAGCGCGTGGCCGATATGGATGTTGCCGTTGGCGTAGGGCGGGCCGTCATGCAGCACGAATTTCGGTCGCCCGTCGGCCGCCTCGCGCAGCTTCTCGTAGAGACCGATCTTGTTCCAGTGGTTGAGGATCTCAGGCTCGAGCTTGGGCAGGCCGGCGCGCATCGGGAATTCCGTCAGCGGCAGGAACAGGGTCTTGGAATAGTCTGGTCCTTCGGACTTATCGGACTTTTGCGGTTTTTCGGACATGAATGCTCTGGTTTGGCTGAAAAGGCGCGAGATACGCTGGTCATTCGCGGGGTAAACGGGGAAATCCCGGTCTTGCGCCGAGCCAAAGCTCAGGCGGAAGCCGGGCCGCTAATGGGGATGGTGCGCCGCGCAAACATGGGCTTTCCATAGCAGCCGGAAGCGGAAATCGCAAAGGCCCGCAGGGCCCGCATCTCAGGACGACCGTTTCGGCCTTGCCGGGTTTCCGGTGACGGTCACTTCAGCGCCGACGTCGCGCGTGACCACGCTGCCGGCGCCGATCACCGCACCGTCGCCGATACTGACGCCGGGCAGGATAATGGCACCGCCGCCGATCCAGACGTCGCTGCCGATCCGGACCGGGCGCCCGAATTCGAGGCCTTCGCGCCGTGTCTTGGCGTCGCGGGGGTGGTCAGCCGCGTAAATCTGCACGGCGGGCCCGATCTGGGTGCGGTCGCCGATTGAGACCTCGACGACATCGAGGATGACGCAGTTGAAGTTCATGAACACGCCGTCGCCGATGCGGATATTGTAGCCGAAATCGCAGAAGAACGGCGGCCGGATCACGGCACCCTTGCCGACATGGCCGAGGCGTTCGCAGAGCAGCGCGTGCCGTTCCGACACCGGCTGTGCCAGTGCCGCATTGTAGCGCACCAGCCAGGCCTTGTTGACCGCCTGTTCGGCGCCGAGTTCGGCGTCGGGGCGATACAATTCCCCCGCGAGCATCTTTTGCTTTTCGCTTCTGCTCAATCGATCGCTCCAAGCTTCGGAAACGCATCGGGCGCGGCTGCGAGGGCCGCCCGGGCCCGGGCGCTGTCATCGTCCATCTGGCGGATCAACGCCTCGATGCCGTCGAATTTAAGTTCATCGCGGATGAAGGCGATGAAGGCGACGTCGAGCACCGAGCCATAGAGATCGCCCTTGAAGTCGAACAGGAACACTTCCAGCAGCGGCGCGCCATTGTCGAAGGTCGGGCGACGGCCGTAGCTCGCCACGCCGTTGAGCCGCACCTGATCTTTTCCTTGTCCGCGCCCGACCCGCACCGCATAGATGCCGTGCTTGAGCGCGCAATTCTTGTCGAGGCGGATGTTGGCGGTGGGATAGCCGAGATCGCGGCCGCGCTTCTCGCCATGGATCACCTCGCCGGTCGCAAACCACGGTCCGCCCAGCATCGCGGTGGCGTCGTCGATCTGGCCCTCCGCCAGCGCCATGCGGATGGCGCTGGACGACACCGGCCGCTCGGCGATGTCGACATGGGCCTGAACGTCGACCTCGATCCCGAGCCGCGGCGCCTCGCTGACCAGGAGGCTCGGCGAGCCGACGCGGCCCTTGCCGAAATGGAAGTCGTAGCCGACCGCTATGCCGCTGATGCCGAGCCGGCCGATCAGGTCATGGTGAATGAAATCTTGCGCTGACGTTCCGGCGCGGCCCTTGTCGAAGGTCATCACCACGGCGCCGGCGAGCCCGGTGCCGGCCAGCAGCCGTAGCTTGTTGGTCTCGTCCGTGAGGCGGAATTGCGGGCTGTTCGGGCTGAAAAAGCTGCGCGGATGCGGCTCGAAAGTTACCGCAAAAGCGGGTTTTCCATGGGCGCGCCCCATGTTCAGCGCAGCGGCAATCACGGCCCGGTGACCGAGATGGACGCCGTCGAAATTGCCCATGGCGACCACCGCCCCCTTGGGGATGTCGGCGGCGGGGGTGGTGTCTCGAATAACGGTAAAACCAGTTGTCATGTGACGGATTCTTGCAGGATTCTTGCGGATTAAAAAGGCATTGGGCCGCGATGCGCGCGGCCGGACCGTGACGTGGGGGCGCGGGCGAAGTCAAGCCGGACGGCTTTGGTTCAAAACCGAGGCAATCCACCCGCGCCCGATTAACGCGCTGTTTAACGCCTTGATGCTAGGGGTGGGGCGAGGACTGCGGGTCGCGCAGGCCTGCCGATATTTAGTGGCGTAAGCGTTAGTGGGGGAAGAGATGGCGGTTGATTTGTCGATGTCGGTTCTGGTGGTCGATGACTACAACACCATGATCCGGATCATCCGAAATCTTTTGAAGCAGCTCGGCTTTGAGAATATCGACGATGCCAGCGACGGTTCGGAAGCGCTGAACAAGATGCGCGGCAAGAAATACGGGCTCGTGATTTCCGACTGGAACATGGAGCCGATGACCGGCTACGACCTGCTCAAGGAAGTCCGTGCCGATCCTAACCTCGCCACCACGCCCTTCATCATGATCACGGCGGAATCCAAGACCGAGAACGTGATCGCGGCCAAGAAGGCCGGTGTGAACAATTACATCGTCAAGCCGTTCAACGCGGCGACGCTGAAGACCAAGATCGAAGCGGTCTTCCCGGACATGGCGACGGCGTAAGGCTCGCTCTTGCGCGCGGTCTCTTGACCTCTTCCCGCTTGCTCAACCGTCATCCTGAGGTGCGCGCTCTTGCGCGCCTCGAAGGATGGCTGGAGGCTCCGATCTTTCCTCATCCTTCGAGGCTCGCCGAAGAGGCTCGCACCTCAGGATGACGGCTGCCGCGGTTGAACCGCTACCACTTCAGCTCCCGCATCAGCGCCTTTGGCGGATGGCCGAACAATTCCCTGACCGAGGCCGGGTCCAGCTGGTCGATGCCTTCGAATTCCTCGGAATGGATGCCGCGGGTCACGAACAGGCAATCGATGCCGAAACCTAACGCCCCGGTGAGATCGGTGCGGACGGAATCGCCGATCGCCAGCACCCGGTCGAGCGGGGCGGCATGGCCGCGGTGCTCGGCGGCGAGCGCCATCGCGCGTTCATAAATCGGCCGGTGCGGCTTGCCGTAGAAGATCACCTCGCCGCCGAGTTCGCGATAGAGCTCGGCGATCGCGCCGGCACAATAGACCAGCCGGTCGCCGCGTTCGACGACGATATCAGGGTTGGCGCAGATCAGCGGCAGCTTGCGTTCGCGCGCCTGCAGCATCATCGCACGATAGTCTTCGGCCGATTCGGTTTCGTCGTCGAACGGTCCGGTGCAGACGATGTAATCAGCCTGTTCGAGCGGAGCCATCACCGGATCGAGGCCGCGGTAGATCGAATTGTCGCGCTCCGGACCGAGCCAGAAAACTTTCTGCCCCGGATGGTCGGCGACAAACAGCCGGGTCAGGTCGCCGGACGAGACGATCGCGTCATAGGTCTCGTCGGCGACGCCGAGCTTGCGCAATTGCCGCTGCACCGAATCGGCGGGCCGTGGCGCGTTGGTAATGAGGATGACGGTGCCGCCGCGCTGGCGGAACGTGTGCAGCGCCGCGCAGGCGACCGGAAATGCCTCGAGCCCGTTGTGCACCACGCCCCAAATATCGGAGAGGATGACTTCCACGCCATCGACGAGGTCGCTCAGGTTTTCGACGAACCGAAGTGTGGTCATGACATAGGACGCCGGTTAGCCCGGTCCGGCGGCGCGGCGCGCCAGCGCGGCATTGCCGGTCGCCCGCGTCGAAGGTTCGAGCGCCGGGCTGGCGACGGGAGCAGGGGTGCTGGGGCCATTGGAACCATTGGTGCTGTTCGAAGTCGTCCCGCCGGTAGCAGATGCCCCCTCGGGCCGCAACGGCCGGGGCGGCGCGAACAGGAAGCCCTGGCCGAACCGCACGTCGAAATCCAGCAGATCGACCACCGCGCGCTCGCCCTCGATCTTTTCGGCAATCAGGTCGATGCCGAAGCGGCCGAGCAGATCCGACAAGTCAGAGGGGTGAATGTCCGACGTCGAGCTTTGCCTGGGATCGAGCAGCAGCGCCGCTGGAACCTTGATGAAGCGGACGCCGCGGTCGGCGAGTTCCCGCGGCTCGACCCGGAGGTCGCTGACATGGTCGATCGAGAAACGGTAGCCGCGCTGCGACAGCGCCGCCAGATGCTCGGTCTCGGTCGGACCGAGGTTGCGGAACGTGGCCTGCTTGAACTCGAGCACGAAGGACGGCGCCAGCGCGCGATTGGCTTCGAGGAAGTCGAGGCATTGCGCGAAGGTGGTGGGATTGGCCAGCGTCGCCGCCGAAACGTTGCAGAACACGCCGACATCCTTGTTTCGCACCATCAGGCGGCGCAGCACCTGCACACAGCGCAACATCACCATGTGGTCGATGCGCCCCATCAGGCCGCCGGCTTCGGCGGTGGCGATGAAATCGTCGGCGGCAAGAATCTGGTCGTTGTCGTCGCGCAGCCGCGTCACCGCCTCGTAGAAGCGCACCTTGCGCTGCGGCAGCGTCACCATCGGCTGCAGATAGATGTCGAGCCGGTTCTCCTCGATGGCGGTCTTCACCGCGGCGAGAAGCTGCGGCTGGCTGCGCGCGGCGGCTTCGGCGACGGCAGGCGCTGGCGCGGCGACCGGTGCCGGCCTGGCGACGACGGGCGGCGCTGCGGATTCGGTGGATGGTGGCGGTGAGGTTCGCGGCTCGGCGACAGGCGCAGCCACGATTGCGGCCGGTGCCGGTTCCGGTGGCGCTGCCGCCGCGCCCGAGGCAATCAAATCCTCATGGCTGGCGACGGATCCCGCGAGCTGCTTGACCAGCACGCCGAGTTCGTTGATCTCGCCGACCACGGCCTGGATGCGGTCGCTGCTGGCGGAATTCGCCGACACCACGCGGCCCTCGACGGCCGCGAGCCGGCGGCCGAATTCGGCGACCTGGCGGGCAAGGTCGGCGGTGCCGCGGGACAGGTCCGCGATCTGGCTGCCGACATCGGAGCGATCGCGCAGCCGCATCGAAACCGCGTTGTAGAGGATCAGGAAGGTCAGCGCCGTCAGCGCCACGATCGCGGATTCGGTTCCGCTGATGCCGGCGACCGCATGCAGGACCAGGCCAAGCGAGGCTGCGACCAGCACCATGCAGATGGCGATAAAAATCGTCGAAATGCGAATCATGTCGCGCGCTACGCTCTCAGGTCCGAACTGCCCCACCCGGGAAAACGCGGAAATTTTCAGGCATCGTCCGGTTTGCGCTTCCCCCAGGCGCAATGACCTTAGCATCAATGTTGATTCGCAGGTCTAGTGTTCTTCAAGAGGTTGGAACCGCCGGTCCCAGCGTATCGGCCATGGTGGCGCCGCGGGTGCCCAGCGGCTTTCGATGGCCCACAGTGGTATCGACTGCGGTCTGGTGCTCGATTTCCGAGTTCAGTTCCGCCCCGAACAGCACGACAATGGCCGACATCCACATCCACATCATAAGGCCGATCGCGGCCCCGAGCGAACCATAGGTCGCGTTGTAATCGCCGAAGTTCGACAGATACCAGGACAACGCCGAGGAGCCTGCGATCCACAGCAGAGCGGCAAGCAGCGTGCCGATGCTCAACCATTCCCATTGCGGTGCGCGGCGGCTCGGTCCGAACCGGTAGAGCAATGCCAGCGCCGTCAGCAGCGCCGCGAACAGCAGCGGCCACCGCGCAAGGCTCACGAGGAACAGGCTGTCCGGGGGCAGGCCGAGATGGTCGAGCGCCAGCGGAAACGCCACCACGGCGCCGACCATAACCATCAGGGCGGCGATCCCACCGACGGTGAAGGACAGCGAAAGCAGGTTCAATCCGATGAAGCTGCGCTTCTCTCGTTCGTCATAGACCACGTTGAGCGCATCGATCACTGCCTTGACGCCTGCATTGGCACTCCAGAGGGCAAGTCCGAGGCCGAACAGGAAGGTCCAGCCCAGCGCGGTGCTGCCCTTGTCTAGCACCCGTGCAATCTGCTCCTGCACGATCTGGAAGGAGCCTTCCGGCAGCATCACCGCCAGCGTCTGCAGATTGGCGCCGATGGTCGAGGGGTCGGCGAACAGCCCGTATGAGGAAACCAGCGCGGTTACGGCCGGAAACACCGCGAGCAGGCCGAAGAACACGACGCCGGCCGCAGTGGCGAGCAGACGGTCGTCGTTGAACTCCTCATAGGTGCGCCAGAGAATATCTTTCCATCCCGCCCAGGGAATGCTGAACGGGCTGCGCGCGCGCCGCCCGCGGCCGCGTTGGGAAAGCTCGCGGGTAAAGTCGCTGCCTTTGGTGGCCGCTGGATCGGTCGTTGGATTGGCGTGTTCAGGCACGGACGTCTGGAAATAGCGCTGCGCGGTCAGGATCACGAGGGTGGTGGCCGCAATCAGGATCAGATTATCCGTATGGTCGGAGCGGGCGCGGGACATCAGATTCCCGCGTGTCGTGCCTGCTGCTGCCGCCGCCGCACCGCCGCGTAGCCCAGCAAGCTTGCCATCAGGATCAAGCCGATATTCGCGTTTCTATTGCCGTGCCCCGGCCGGTTTCGCCGCCGCCGATGTTCCACCGGCGCCGCGGGGGCTTGCAGGATCGCCGCGGCCGTGTCCCTGACGGCCTCGATCTGGTCGGGCTTCATCGGGCTGGCCTTGATCGCCACCCGCAAGCGGCTGGTGAGCGACGGGAACTGCGGCGGCGGGCGCTTGAGTTTGATGGCCGCCACGGCGGCGCAGATGCAGGCGATGATCGCGAGCAGGCCGCCGACGGCGCCGAACGCCCAAAACTGTCCGTAGTTGATTTCAACCCAGCGAAACAGCGCTGCTGTGCCGACGAGGAGCGCCGCGGTCAGAAAAACTCCGGCGGCCGCGAAGAGGCCGGCGGCGATGGCGTAGGAGGTGACCGTGCCGGTGGCCTGGTCGGTCCGGTCGCGCAGATAGGATTGCGTCGCGCGCTTGACCTGGTTGAGCTTCAGTCCAATGCCAGCGCGCAACAAGCCGCTCGAAGGCCCGGGCATGTCAGCATTTCCTCCGTCGGCAGAGACACAATTGTCTCTGCCGGGAGTGAACGCGGCTTGTTTTCGAATGTTCCGGAAAGTGACTTACGCCAGCGCCTAAAGATCGTCGGCCGTAATGTAGAAAACTTCGGCTTCCGAATCCTCGGTGTCGAGCCACATCAGCGGTAATTGCGGATAGGCCGCTTCAAGCGCGGGCCGGCAACGGCCGATCTCGCAGAGCAGTCCGCCATCCGGCGTCAGATGCTGTTTGGCCTCGTCGAGGATGCGCCTGACGATGTCGAGCCCATCAGCGCCGCCATCGAACGCGAGTTTCGGTTCGGCGCGGCATTCGCGCGGCAGGGCCGCCATGCCTTGCGAATCGACATAGGGCGGGTTTGAAATGATGAGGTCGTAGCGCTTGTCGCCCAGTGGCTTGAACAGGTCGCCGCGGTGCAGGTTAAGGCGATGTTGCAGCCCGTAATCGGCAACATTGTGCGCAGCGACATCCAGCGCATCCCTTGAAATATCCACCGCGTCGATTTCGGCGTTGGGAAAACTCCGGCTCGCCAGGATGGCCAGGCAGCCCGAGCCGGTGCAGAGGTCGAGCACATTTTCCACCGCCGCCGGGTCCGCGATCAGCGAACCGCCGGTGACGTCGTCGTCACCGCCGAAATGCGAATCCAGCAATTCGCCGATGAAGGAGCGCGGCACGATGGTGCGCTCGTCGACAAAGAACGGCAGGCCGCGCATGTAGATCTTGTTGACGAGATAGGCGGTCGGCGTCCGCGTGACGACGCGGCGCTCGATCAGGCTGATGATCGCCTTGCCTTCGGCCGCGGTGACCCGCGCGGTGGCAAACGCTTCGAACTGGTCGGGGTGAAGACGCAGCGATTCGCAGACCAGAAACGCGGCCTCGGCGACCGGATCGGTGGTGCCATGCGCGAATACCAGGTCGGCTTCGATAAAGCGGCTCACCGCAAAGCGAACGAAATCCAAGAGCGTCAGCAATTCGCCGGCGCGGACTTTGGGAAATTTCGGCTTGGTGTGTTTCGGCAGACCGCGTTTGACGGGCGCCTTGCTCTGTTTGGCCATCAGGATTTGGTCCAGCGCGCCGCGGCGTCGTCGTCATGGCCGCGCGCCTCGATCCAGCTGGTTCCTTTCGCGCTTTCTTCGCGCTTCCAGAACGGCGCATTGGCCTTCAGATAATCCATCAGGAACTCCGCCGCCTGAAACGCCGCCTGGCGGTGCGCCGACGCCGCCAGCACCAGCACGATGTTCTCGCCCGGCGTGATGCGCCCGACGCGATGCACCACGGTGAGGCCGGTCAACGGCCAGCGCGACATCGCTTCGTCGGTGTGCCGCTTGATTTCGGCCTCCGCCATGCCGGGATAGTGCTCGAGCGTCAGTGCCGCGATCGGTTCGCCCTTCTCGCTGCCGCGGCAGATGCCGCTGAAGGTCACGACCGCGCCGACATCGTTGCGGCCCTTGGTCAGCGCCGCAATCTCCTGCGCGATGTCGAAATCGGCTTGCTGGATGCGGATGGTCGCGGTCATGAAGCTTTCTTCTTTTGACGCGTTTTCTTGACGCGAACCGGAGCCTACTTCGCTCGAAAACGCTATGCTAATCAACCGCCGGTCATCGGCGGAAAGAACGCGATCTCGCGGGCGCCTGATATCATCGCATCCGGCTTGACATGGGTATGGTCGATCGCGGCGCGGATCACCTTCGGCTTCTCGAATGCGTAGGCATAGGTCTCGCCGCGCTTGGAGAGCCAGCCGATCAAATCGTCCACCGTGCGCACGGCGGCCGGCGGCTCGACCATTTCCTCCGAAATGCCGATCCGTTCGCGCACCCAGGCGAAATACTTGACCTTCATCCCTCATCCTCCTTGATGAGGTGATGGATGCCGGCGCGGAAATAGTCCCAGCCGGTGTAGATCGTGAAAATCGCGGACGTCCACAACAGGAATATCCCGATCATGGTGGTGGGGGAAAAAATCTGTTCGCCCGCTTCGCCGGCGATCAAAAAGCCGATCGCGACCAGCTGGACGGTGGTCTTCCATTTCGCGAGCCTGGTCACGGGCACGCTGACCCGGAGCGCCGCGAGATATTCCCGCAAGCCCGATACCAGGATTTCGCGGCACAGGATCACGATGGCGGCCCACAGCGTCCAGCCATGGATGCTGTTGTCGGCGGCCAGCATCAACAGGCAGGACGCCACCAGCAATTTGTCGGCGATCGGATCGAGCATGCGGCCGAAGGCGGATTGCTGGTCCCACATCCGTGCATAATAGCCATCGAGAACGTCGGTCACGGCGGCGGCGATAAAGAGCGCCAGCGCCACCCAGCGCAGCCAGAGCGGGCCGTCCATGATGGATTGGGCATAGACGCAGCCGACCACCACCGGGATGGCGGCGATGCGGGCATAGGTCAGGATATTCGGGAGGGACAGGCTCTTGGACTGGCCCTTGGTGGTTGCGATGTTCATCCGTCTTACCAATACCGCTCAGGCGTGAAGGTCAACCGTGCAGGCCCAGATGATCTGTCGCAGGCGACGGCCAAATGAAACGCCCAGGTGAACCTCATGTGAATCGGCTCCCTTTAACCCGGTTGCGCATGGAAAAACTCGAAAATCTTGCGGGCGCTTTCGGCGCTGACCCCTGGAACCTTACCAAGGTCGGCGATCGAGGCCCGCTCGATTTCCTTCAGCGTTCCAAAGTGATGCAGCAAGGCACGTTTGCGTGACGGGCCGATGCCCGGAATCTCCTGCAAACCCGCTTCGCGGATGTCCTTTTTGCGCAGTTTGCGGTGCGATCCGATCACGAAACGATGCGCCTCGTCGCGCAGCCGCTGGATGAAATACAGCACGGGGTCGCGCGGTTCGAGCTTGATCGCCTCGCGGTCCGGCATGAACAGCGTTTCCCGGCCGGCGTCGCGGTCCGGCCCCTTGGCCACGGCCAGCAGCGTGACTTGCGTCAGTCCCAGGGTCTCGAAGATCTGCCTTGCCGCGTTGAGCTGGCCGCGGCCGCCGTCGATAATCACCAGATCGGGCCATTGCGGAAACGAATCGTCGTCGGCCTTGATCTCGGCTTTTGCTTTGGCGGTATCGTCTTCCGGCGGTTTCAACAGCCGCTTGAAGCGCCGCTCCAGCACCTCGCGCATCATTGCGTAATCGTCGCCCGGCGTCAGGCCTTCCGACTTGATGTTGAACTTGCGGTACTGGTTCTTGATGAATCCGTCGGGTCCCGCCACGATCATCGCGCCGACGGCGTTGGTGCCCTGGATGTGGCTGTTGTCGTAGACCTCGATGCGCTTGGGCGCATGCGGCAGCCCGAGCGTAGTGACCATGCCCTCCAGCAGGCGGCCTTGGGTCGCGGTATCGCTGAGCTTGCGGCCGAGCGCCTCGCGGGCGTTGGTCAGCGCATGCGCGATCAATTCCTTTTTCTCGCCGCGCTTCGGCGTCGAGACTTCGACCTTGAAGCCGGCCTTGACGGCGAGGGCGTCCGCCAGCAGCGCGCTTTCCTCGATCTCGTGCGACAGCAGGATCAGTTTCGGCGGCGGTTTGTCGTCGTAGAATTGCGCCAGGAACGAGGCCAGCACTTCCTCCGGCGTGAAGGATTTCTCCGCGCGCGGGAAATAGGCGCGGTTGCCCCAGTTCTGGCCGGTGCGGAAGAAGAACACCTCGACGCAGGAATAGCCGCCCTCCTGATGGATGGCGAACACGTCGGCCTCTTCCACGGTGCGCGGATTGATGCCCTGCTGCGACTGGATCGCCGACAGTGCGGCGAGGCGGTCGCGGTAGAGTGCGGCAGTCTCGAATTCGAGTTCGACGGACGCCTTTTCCATCTCGCCGGCCAGTTCTTTTTTGACCAGATGGCTGCGGCCGGACAGGAAGTCGCCCGCCTCGCGCACCAGCTCGGTATAGCCGGGGAAATCGATCTCGCGGGTGCAGGGGCCGGAGCAGCGGCGGATTTGGTAGAGCAGGCAGGGCCGGGTGCGGCTCTCGAAGAAACCGTCGGTGCAGGAGCGGATCAAAAACGCGCGCTGCAGCGCCGTGATGGTGCGGTTGACGGCGCCGGCGTTGGCGAACGGCCCGAAATACCGTCCGGGCCGCGACTGCGCGCCGCGATGTTTGAGGATCTGCGGCGCCCAGTGGTCGCCGGTGATCAGGATATAGGGAAATGACTTGTCGTCGCGCAGTTGCACATTGAAGCGCGGCCGCAGCTGCTTGATCAGGTTGGCCTCGAGCAGCAGCGCCTCGGTCTCCGTCGTGGTCGAGATGATCTCGACCGCAACGGTGGCCGCAATCATGCGCAGGATTCGCGCCGGCAGCGGCGCGTTGACGCGGGCGTAGGAGGCAAGCCGCTTGCGGACGTTCTTCGCCTTGCCGACGTAAAGCACGTCATTGCCGGTGTTGAGCATGCGGTAGACACCGGGCGAGGTCGGCGCCAGGCGCACGGCGTTTTCGATCGCGGCATGGCCGACCGCGAGCGGGCCTTCGGCCAAGGCCTCCGTGGCGTCCTCGGCGGTTTCCTCCGCGGGTTCCGGCAGGCGGGCCTCTTCCTCGTCCTCGGCCGCAGACGTCGCCGGATCGAGATCGGCAGAGCCAAGCTCCTGCGCGGGGTCCTTTGCAAGGTCCTTTGGGAGCAAATCCGGCTGGGAACCTGGCCGCGGCTTGCCTGGGGCTTTCGGATGGTCGGTAGAATCGTGATCCATGGGCCTAAATTAAGCGCTGCTGGCCGGCATCGCCAGCGTGCCGGCGGCGACCGAGGCCACGCCGGGTAACACATTCTTAAGACTGATGATCGGGCGGTAAGAGGGCTTAACAACCCTTTAACTTAAAACTCTCGATAAATCTTACAGGAAAAAAGTGGAATTCCGTAACCAAACCGGCCTCGGCCGGAGGGGCACGGCAGTTGCGTGGTGGAGTTGAGTGATGGGCAGCTTTGTTTTGCGGGCGCTGGCGGTGGTTGCTGCTGCAGCCTGGACGATGTCGGCGCAGGCGGCCGATATCAATTACGGGTCGCGCGCGCCCTATACCGTCAATCAGCCGCTCAACGCCTATAGCTGGGCCGGTCCCTATCTCGGCGGCAATCTCGGCTATGCCTGGGGTTCGGTCGCCAACAACCCGACCAAGCCGTCGGGCTTCGCGGGCGGCGTGCAGGCCGGCTACAACTTTCAGAACGGGCCGTGGGTGTTCGGCGTCGAGGGCGATATCAACGCGAGCGGCGCGGGGGACACCTTCGCGCCGTGGAAATTCTCCAACCCCTGGTTCGGCACGCTGCGCGGCCGGGTCGGCTACGCGTTCAACAACGTGATGTTCTACGGCACCGGCGGTCTTGCCTTCGGCGAACTGCGCGCCACCACGTTCGGCCTGTCGGAATCCCACACCACCGCGGGCTGGACCGCGGGCGTCGGCGCTGAAATGGGCTTTGCGCCGAACTGGAGCGCCAAGGTCGAATATCTCTATGTCGACCTCTCCAACACCAATTTTGTCATCACCGGAGTATCGAACGGCTACAGCTTCGGGCTGATCCGCGCCGGCGTGAATTATCGCTTCTGAGAACAAGAGAACGCAAGAAAACGCAAGAAAACGCAAAGAAACCATCTGTTGCAGCCTCCCGGCGGCGCCAAGCCGCCGGGATTTTTTTGTCTCGTGGACAGTGCGCGGCGGCACGCCTAAAATTCGTCGATGCAGCCGGGGCAGCCAAGTCTGACCGCCTTGGGCGCCGCCCGTTTGCGCGCGGCGCATCAGGTGCTGGATAACGCATCGATCCTTTGTGATCCGCTGGCGCTGCGCATTCTCGGCGACGATATCCAGGTCTCGCTCGACCATGCCCGGGCCCACACGTCCGGGCCACGCTTGCGCTGGTTCATCGCCGCGCGCTCGCGCATCTCGGAAGAAGCGCTGACGGAAGCGGTGAATAATGGGGCGACGCAGTTCGTGGTGCTCGGCGCAGGGCTCGATACGCTCGCCTACCGGACGCCGCTCGCGGGTGGCCTGCGAATTTTCGAGGTCGATTTTCCCGCCACGCAAGCATGCAAGCGCGACATGCTGGCCGCCGCGACGATCGCCGTGCCGGACACGCTGACCTATGTCGCGATAGATTTCGAACGGCAGACATTGGCCGAAGCGCTGGACGCCGCAGGCTTTGTCGCCGCCGAACGCAGCTTCTTCAGCTGGCTCGGCGTGGTGCCTTATCTGACCGAGACGGCGGTGTTCTCGACGCTCGGCTATATCGCGCGGCTCGAAGGCGGTGCTGAAGTGGTGTTCGACTATGTCAATCCCGCAAGCTCGGTCGCACCAGCCGGCCGCGCCGCGCATCAAGCGCTTGCCGAGCGGGTGGCCGCGGTTGGCGAAAGCCTTCAGAGCTATTTCGATACCGCATCGCTTTGCGCCCGCATGAGCGCGACCGGCTTCCGGCATGTCGATGATGTCGGCCCTGACAGGATCGCGGCGCGCTTCTTCCCCGAGAGCGAACGTACCGCACCGGCGCGTGGCGGCCACATCATGCACGCCTCCACGTTCTGAGGCGCGCCTCGCGCTCAGCGGGATTTGGTGCAGGCAAAACTTCAGTCCGCTTTCACCGCCAAGCTTCAGCTCACGCGTCAGCTTACGATGAAATCACCAGGTTGACCGCCTTGGGGCCTTTGCCCTTCTTGTCTGGTTCGACCTCGAATGTAATGCGCTGTCCTTCAGTCAAATCCTTCAATCCGGCCCGCTCGACGGCAGTGATGTGAACGAACACGTCGCGACCGCCGTCATCAGGCTTGATGAAGCCGTAGCCACGTTCTCCATTGAAGAACTTGACTGTACCAGTCATGGCCATCGGGAAAACTCCTCCCCGTATTGCTTTGCCGCTACGCGCAATTCGCGTATCGGCCGACCGGACATTCGCTGCCGGAAGCTTGGCCACCTGAACCGATCGGGTCACGCACCGATCAGTCTGGATTTTTTTAGGCCTTGATCACTCCGCCGCAACCATTCGCGGAAGCGGAACGTAAAGCCAGTCATAACGGCCGAGCATAATACGGTTCCGCGCAAATTGACTATGGCTCAATCGCACTTTTCAGCCCGATGCACTGCCTTGAAGGCTTACCCCCAAAGGTTTGCATTCAAGGCTTGCATTCAAGGCGAGCCTTCAGGGTTTGGGCGTCTCAAGCCTGAACCGGCCGGCGCCGCCCTGGCCGAGCGGTTTTTCCAGTTCGGGTAAAATGGTCTTCAGCTCGCCCGCCAGCGTCCACGGCGGGTTGACGATCAGAAGCCCGGTTGAGGTGAGGGGACCGCCGGCCTGCTGCGGTGCGACGCTGAATTCGAGCCGCAGACATTTCCCGGCCGGCTTGCCGGTCTCAGCCACAGCGGCGACATGCCGCGCCAGGCCGTCGGTGATGCGCCGGCTTTTGACCGGATACCACAGCAGATAGCTGCCGGTCGGCCACTTCGCATAGGCCTCCGCAAAGCCGTCGGCGAGCTTTTCGAACTCGTCCTTCTGCTCGAATGAAGGGTCGATCAGCACGAGGCCGCGCCGCTCGTTCGGCGGCACGAAGGCCGGCAACGCCGTCCAGCCGTCGAGGTCGACGACCCGGGCCTGGGTGTCGCGGCGCAGCGCATCGATCAATTGCTTGTGGGCTTTCGGCTCGATCTCGCAGGCCGTGAGGCGGTCCTGCGGCCGCAGCAACGCGCGCGCGATCAAGGGCGATCCGGGATAGGCTTTCAGCTCGGCTTGCGCGTTGAAGGCCCCGACGATGTCGAGATAGGGCGCCACCAGCGGCAACGCATTTTCCGAGAACCGCGCCTGCATCACCCGCGCGATGCCGGTCAGCCATTCGCCGCTGCGGCGGGCCTCATCACCGGACAGATCGTAGCGCCCGGCGCCGGCATGGGTGTCGATGACGCGAAAGGCGGCGGGCTTTTCCTGCAGATAGGTCAGCATCCGCACCAGCACGATGTGCTTGATGACATCGGCAAAGCCGCCGGCATGAAAGGCGTGTCGGTAGTTCATGGCACAGGGGTTACCACGTCATTGCGAGCGTAGCGAAGCAATCCATAGCGCGGCAAAACAAAACTGGATTGCTTCGTCGCGGAGCCTGTCATCGGGCGCGCATTCGCGCGACCCGTTGGCTCCCTTGCGCAGACGCTTCGCGTTTGTCGCAGGCAATGACGGCGGACGAGTAATCCTAGCTCCCCCGCACCGGCGGCATCACGACCTCGTCGCGGCGGCAGGCGCGGCGGTCGATTTCCTCGCAAGAGCGGAATTGCAGGTCCTTGCTCATGCAGACCCTGACTTCGCTGAGGCGCCGGCTGCTGCAGACCACCGAAATCGCCGAGCTGCTCAGGCCGGGATTGACCTTGATAAAGGCTGCCTCGAGCGCCTCGGGGGCGATCGTCTTCGATTCCGACAATTGCAGGAATTCCTCGGGGATCTTCACCGCGGCGCGGGCTTTGCGGATGTTCTCGAAATAGGCCCGCGCGCCAAGGCCGGAACAGGTGCCGTGCTTGTCCCATTCGTTGAAGATCAGCCCGGGCGCCGGCATCAGGTCCAGCATCGACGTCATGACGTTGCGGTCGAGCCGGGGCGACGGCCGTTGGCAATATTCGGGAAAGCCGCGCTCATATTGCGGCCACAGGCCGTGGACCACGAAGGAAAACGGGCGCTCGCACTGGATCTGCGCAGAACGGCCGCTATTGCCGCGTTCAGAGGCGGCCTCGCAGAAGGAGGGCGACCACGACAGGGCCAGCACGTAGAAATCGAACTCGCCCGGGGCGTTCTGCCGGCGGTCCTGCGCGGCGGCGTGGCCCGCGGTGAACAAGACAAGTGCCAGCGAAATCAGCAGCCGCGAAACAATGACCGATGGAAACATCAAGCGCTCCCTTACTCGCAAAGCATGACGTACTCGATTACCCGAGCGTAGCAGGGAACCGGAACATTTCAAGAACAAAAATGGCGTTAGCCGCGAATCGGGTGGCGCCGGCCACCGCGATCGAAAAACTCAGGCAGGGAGCTTGGGGTAAGCTTAAGGCCGTGCGGCCTTGCAGCCGGGGTTATAGGCCCAGTTGCGGTCCAGCCCGGTGACGCACCATTCGACACCCTGGCCGAAGCCGGCAAAGCCGCCATCCTCGACGATCGAATAGTGCACGTTGCGCACCTTGCCGTCGCTCAGCATCACATCGCCGGTGCAATAGCGGCGCGGAATGTTGTCGGATTGCCAGGGCCGGAACGTGGTTTCGTGGATCCGGCCGTAAGAGGTGATGGTCAGGGGCGAATTCCAGAAGGTGCTTTCCTTCTCGCGGAACTGCGAAATGATGGTCGGCAGCGCCGATTCGCACGGCGCAACGCGCCCGTCATACCGGGGACCGGACAGCCAGAAATTCAATTCGAGCGGATTGGCGGCCTGCGCCGACTGGCCGAATGCCAGGACGGCGAGCGACGCGGCCAGGCCGAGGGTTTTCAACGATGTGAAGAGGGTGCGCATGGGAATTCCGCTGGTCATCCAACCCTCAAGACCGTGCCGTGAAGCCCGGACGAGGTCAAGTGCAGCGCGGCAACACCTTGCAGGCAAGTCGAGGTCCGGCCGTAACCCATTCTTTTCACGGCCGCCGGCGCACTCTATGGTGGCCCCAGCGAATGGAGTCTGCGATGCAAAGAATTGGGGCCGCGTGCCTGGTTGCGATGTGCGGGTTGCTGTCGGCTGCGCCGGCGCAGGCCGACTGGGTGCCGCCGTTCAAGGGCAATGATACCGGCGGCATTATCGCCTATTCGCTGGCGAGACAGGCGGATGCGCGCCAGCTCGCGGTCGATCACTGCGCCGGTTACGGCAAGGTGGTGAAATTCCTGGCGGTGCAGCCCTATGAGGGCGGATACGTCTCCTTCGCCTGCCGCTGGGTGCCCTACGGGACCCACGCCCGGCCGCTGCGCACGCTCTACTGAGCCGGACCTGAACGCCTGAACCACGACCAGGGGAGCGCAAGCATGGCGCGACAGCTTGATTCCGTTTGTTTGGCGCTTGGCCTGCTCGCGGTGTGGCCTGCGAGCCATGCCGGCGCCGTCGAGCTGCCGGTGCGCAAGGCCGGCCTGTGGGAAATGAAGGTGGTGCAGACCGGCTCGCCGGTGCCCGAGATGACGATGCAGCAGTGCACCGACGCGACCACCGACAAGGATATGAGCACCTCGTTCTCGCCGATGGCCAAGGACGTCTGCTCGAAAAACGATACCCAGAAGACCGCGACCGGCTACGTCACCGATTCCGTCTGCGGCTCCGGCGGCATGTCGGTCAAATCGCGTGCCGAGATCACTGGCGATTTCAACTCCGCCTACACCGTGAAGTCGACCTCGAACACCACGGGCGCTCCGGCCGGCGTGCCGCGCGATTCCACGACCACGATCGAGGCGAAGTGGCTCGGCGCCTGCAAGGCCGATCAAAAGCCCGGCGATATCATCATGCCCGGCGGCATGAAGATAAATCTCAAGGACATGGAAAAGCTGAAGGGCCTGCTGCCGAAGCAGCCGGGGAAGTAACGATGCAGAACTTGTCGTCCCTGCGAACGCAGGGACCCATACGCCGCGGCCGATATTGTTGAACAACGCAGATAACGACCACCGGATAAAACCAACATTCGCTGGTGGTTATGGGTCCCTGCGTTCGCAGGGACGACAACGCTCTTTCGTTCCTACACCGGCACCCTGACCGCCGCGCGCAATCCACCCATCGGGCTGTCGCCGAGCGTGATGTCGCCGCCATGCGAGCGGGCGATGTCGCGGGCGATCGCAAGGCCGAGGCCGGTGCCGCCTTCGTCCTGGTTGCGGGCGTCGTCGAGCCGCAGGAACGGCTTGAACACTTCCTCACGCATGTTGGCCGGAATGCCCGGTCCGTCGTCGTCGATCGTGACCGTCAGATAGCGGTGGTCGCGATGGCCGGTGATCGAAATCGTGTTGGCGTGCCGCGCGGCGTTGGAGACGAGGTTGGCAAGGCAGCGCTTGAACGAGGCCGGTTTGACGGTCACCACCGGCAGGCCGTGGAACGCCACCGTCGCGGTATGGCCGTGGCGCTCGGCATCGCTGCGCAATTCCTCCAGCGCCATCGACATGTCGGTCGGCTGCGCGACCTCGCCGCTGTCGCCGCGGGCAAAGGCGAGATAGGCCTCGAGCATGCCGGACATCTCGTCGACGTCCTTGCGCATGCCGTCGACCTCGGGGCTGTCGCCGATCAGCGCGAGTTCGAGCTTGAAGCGGGTCAGGATGGTGCGCAGATCGTGGCTGACGCCGGCAAGCATCGCGGTGCGTTGCTCGATCGAGCGCTCGATGCGCGCCTTCATCTCCAGGAACGCCTGCGCCGCGCGCCGCACTTCCCGCGCGCCGCGGGGACGGAAGTTCGGCGCCTCGCGGCCCTTGCCGAAACTTTCGGCGGCGTCGGCGAGCCGCAGGATCGGCCTGATCTGGTTGCGCAGGAACAGCACCGCGACGATCAACAGGATCGAGGACGTTCCCAGCATCCAGAAGATGAAGATCTCAGAATTGGAGGCATAGGCCGCACTTCTTTGCGCGAAGATGCGCATCACCGCGTCGTCGAGCTGAATACGGATTTCAACGAGGTTGGATTTGCCCACGGTATCGATCCAGAACGGCCGGCCGATCTGGCGGCCGATCTGGACCGAGAGCGTCTGGTCGAGCAGCGAGAAGAACGGTTTCGGCCCGGGCGGCGGCATGTCGCCGACGGGGAGAAAATCGACCACCAATTGCAGCCGTTGCCCGATACGGCGCAGCTGCGCGCGTTCCTTGTCCTGCGGATAACCCTTGTAGACGTCGATCAGGCTGGCGATATCTTGCACCACGGCAGCCGACAGGCGCCGCGTCACCGTGTTCCAGTGCCGCTCCATGAACACGAATGCGACCACGGTCTGCAGCACCACCATCGGCACGATCATGATCAAAAGCGCGCGGGCATAGAGGCCGGTCGGCATCCAGCCCTTGAACGCGTTACCCATCCAGCCATTGACTTTGGAGACCCGGCCTGCGGCGGTGCGGATCAGCGTGAGGCCGGTGTCGAGCGTGCTCATCGCGTTTGGTTCGTTTGGCTCACGGCGACGCCACCAGGCGATAGCCGATGCCGCGCACCGCCTGCAGGAACAACGGATTGGCCGGATCTTTTTCGATCTTGCGGCGCAGCCGGTTGATCTGCACGTCGACGGCGCGCTCGTTGACGGTGCCGCCGCCGGTCAGCGCCGCGCGCGGCACCGTCTCGCCGGGGCTTAAGCTCAGGATGCGCAGCATCTCGCGTTCGCGGTCCGTCAGGTGGATGACCTCGTCGCCCTCGCGCAGCTCGCCGCGTTCGAGATGATAGACGTAGGGCCCGAATGCGATCTGCTCCAGCGCTTCCACTGCAGGCGTTGCGGTGCGCTTCAGGATGTTGCCTATCCGCAAGACCAATTCGCGCGGCTCGAACGGCTTGGCCACATAATCGTCGGCGCCGATCTGCAGGCCTTCGATGCGGGCTTCCGCCTCATGGCGCGCCGTCAGCATGATGATCGGCACCGAGGAGGAGGTGCGGATGAAGCGGGCGAGATCGAAGCCGGTTTCGCCGGGCATCATGACGTCGAGGATCAAAAGATCGAAATGCAGGCCGAGCAGCTTGGCGCGGGCGTCGGTGGCGCTCGCCGCGGTCGTGACGCGATAGCCCTCGCCGGACAGGAAGCGCGACAGCAAGTCGCGGATACGGCGGTCGTCATCGACCAGCAGCAGATGCGGGGCGTCGTCGGCCATTTGCCGCGGCGGCCGCGCGGAGGCTGCGGCGATGGTTGGGTTGGCAGTTGCGTTTGGAATTCCGTTCGGGGTTCCTTGGGCCACAGTCACTCCCTTGGCTTCTTTCCGCTGCCGAAGATCGTCTCCAGCACCTTGTCCGGGTCGTCGCGATCGATCATCGCGCGCAGGAACTGCCGCACCGTTTCCTGGCCGGCGGGATCGATATCCTGCATGGCGCGGTTGATGCGATCGGTCTGCAGCCCGGCGAGCTTCGCCACCAGGGCCTCGCCCTTCGGGGTGGCGTAAAGAAGGCGCTGCCTGCGGTCGTTATTGCCGGTCTTCTGCACGATATAGCCTTCGTCCAGCAATTGCTTGAGCACCCGGCCCAGCGACTGCTTGGTGATGCGCAATACGTCCAGGAGGTCGGCGACCTTGAGGCCGGGGTAGCGGTGGACGAAATGCATCACCCGGTGATGGGCGCGGCCGAACCCGAACGCCTCGAGCTCATGGTCGGCATCGCCGACGAAGTCGCGATAGGCGAAGAACAGAAGCTCGATGATATCCCAGCGCAATTCGCCGGCGCGCGGGGGCGGGGACACGCCGTCAGGCCCCTTCGAATCGGGGGCGCCGGCAGGCTTTGAGAAATTTATGTCAGTCATGTTGACATATCTTGGGTTCAATGTTACAAAACTGCCAGCCACGACGAAACTTTAAGTCGTTTCGGCCTTGGCAACGTTAGGAGCGACCGGAGTAAGCCAGCGATGGCGGCAACGGCCGCGAATTGGACTACCGTGCGATTGTCGAGCGGCATTTGCGCAAACATACTGGACTTCGGCACTCCGCAAAAGCGTGTCCTCAAGGGACTTGCCAGCGATGGAAACCAGCGGCAAGGCCGGTGGTGGTGAAGTCCGGACCAATCAAGCAAGCAGGCTTGACGAAACAGGCCTGCGCCAGGAAATGCACCGGTTCCGACAGCAGGAAGCAAGGGCGGGAAGCAAGACCATGAGTTTGAAATTCGACATCCAGCCTGCGACCAATCCGACGTCCGAAAAGGAGCGCGCGGCACAGCTCGTGGACCCCGGCTTCGGCCGGGTCTTCACCGACCACATGGCGATCGTCCGCTACAATCAGGCCAAGGGCTGGCATGACGCGCGGGTCGAATCCCGCGCCAATTTTCCGCTCGATCCGGCCGCCGCCGTCCTGCATTACGCGCAGGAGATTTTCGAGGGCCTCAAGGCCTACAAGCGCGACAACGGCGTGAACCTGTTCCGCCCCGACGCCAATGCGAGGCGCTTCAGGAATTCGGCCGAGCGCATGGCGATGGCGCCGATCCCTGAGGACGTCTTCATCGAAGCGGTCGAACAACTGGTGCGCATCGACAGCGCCTGGATACCCGGCGGCGAGGGCAGTCTCTATTTGCGGCCCTTCATGATCGCGAGCGAGACCTTCCTCGGCGTCAAGCCTTCTTCCGAGTACATCTTCGCCGTCATCGCCTCGCCGGTCGGCTCCTATTTCAAGGGCGGACCTGCCCCGGTGTCGATCTGGGTGTCGGAAAACTACACGCGCGCCGCGATCGGCGGCACCGGCGCCGTCAAATGCGGCGGCAATTACGCCGCCAGCCTGCGCGCGCAGGCTGAGGCGATCCAGCATGGCTGCGATCAGGTGGTTTTCCTCGATGCGGTCGAACGCCGCTACATCGAGGAACTGGGCGGCATGAACGTGTTCTTCGTGTTTGACGACGGCTCGCTGCTGACGCCGCCGCTCGGCACCATTCTGCCCGGCATTACCCGCGATTCGATCATTGCGCTGGCAAAGGATTCCGGCACGCGCGTGCGGGAGGAGCTCTACACGATCGACCAATGGCGCAGCGACGCCGCCAGCGGAAAGCTGAAAGAAGCCTTTGCCTGCGGCACCGCGGCGGTGATCTCGCCGATCGGCAAGGTATGTTCGGCGAGCGGCGATTTCCTCATCGGCGGCGGCGCTGCCGGCCCCGTCGCGATGGGGATGCGCAAGAAGCTGGTCGACATCCAGTACGGCCGTGCGGAAGACCCGCACGAGTGGATCCGAAAGGTCCTGTAACCGGCGGCGGAATCCGCCGCCTCTGAGACAAGCAATTTTTTTTCGACCTGAGCACGGGGCCGCGCGCGCCTCGCGGAGTCGCGGCGCGTGCGCGGTCAAACTGGGAGAGAGGCCATGGGAATTTCCTTCGACAAGATCGATGGCGTCATCTGGTACGATGGCAAGCTCGTGCCGTGGGCTGACGCCAACGTCCATGTGCTGACCCACGGGCTGCATTACGCGAGTTGCGTGTTCGAGGGCGAGCGCGCCTATGGCGGCAGGGTGTTCAAGAGCACGGAACATTCCGAGCGGCTGAAGAACTCGGCCAACATCCTCGATTTCGAGATTCCATATTCGGTCGCCGAGATCGATGCCGCCAAGCAACTCGTGATCGACAGCAACAATCTGCCTGACGCTTATCTTCGCCCGATCGCCTGGCGCGGTTCGGAGATGATGGGCGTGTCGGCGTCATCAAACACCATTCATCTGGCGATCGCCGCCTGGGATTGGCCGAGCTATTTCGATCCGGCCACCAAGATGAAGGGCATCCGCATGTGCCTTGCCGAATACAGGCGCCCCGATCCGATGACGATTCCGGCGATGGCCAAGGCCTCCGGTCTCTACATGATCTGCACCATCTCAAAGCACAGAGCGGAGCGTGCCGGCTATGCCGACGCCATGATGCTGGACTGGCAGGGGCGGGTCGCCGAATGCACCGGCGCCAACATCTTCTTCATCGCCGATGGCAAGATCCACACCCCGATCGCCGACTGCTTCCTCGCCGGCATCACCCGCGCCACCGCGATCGATCTCGCGCAGCGTCGCGGCATCGAAGTGATCGAACGCCGCATCATGCCGGACGAACTCTCTGGTTTCACCGAGTGCTTCATCACCGGCACCGCCGCCGAAATCACCCCGGTGGCTGACATCGCCGAGTGGAAGTTCACGCCCGGCAAGATTTCGGAACAGCTGATGGCGGACTTTACGGCCGAAGTGCAGCCCAAGAGCAAGGCCGTCGCGGCGTAAGCTCTTCCCCTCTCCCCTTGTGGGAGAGGGTGGCACGAACGCGAAGCGTTCGTGACGGGTGAGGGGTTCTCTCCTCACGGTAAGATTTCACGCCGGGGATACAGGCCCCTCATCCGGCGCCATAGCCGATGCAAAGCATCGGCGCTCTAAGAACGGCGGCCGAAGGCCGCCTATGCCACCTTCTCCCACAAGGGGAGAAGGGAAGTGAACTGTTTCGCCCGCTTGCGCGACCAATTCCCGGATTTGCGGATAGCGGTTCGTGGAATGGTGAAAATGACCTCAACCCTCTCAACATGCTCGAAATGCGTCGTGGCGGCCGCCTTCGCGGCGGCGCTTGCGCTTCTCGGCTCCCCCACCACGAGTGTCAGGGCCGAAGACCGCTCCCCCGTGATCGACTTTCGCAACGGCGACCCGGAGATCAATGCCGCGATCGCGCAGGCGCGTTCCACGCTGCCGAAATTCTGGGCCTCCTACGACGCGCCAAAACCGTCGGAGACCGGTCACTCTCTCAAGGCGCGTTTTCCATATCCGAACAACAGCGGCGAACACATCTGGATGGCCGAGGTGAAGAAGATTGGAGACGGCCGCTATTCGGGCAGGTTCGCCAATGCGCCGCGCCATTTACCCGGCAAGCGGGCCGGCGACCTGGCCGAGTTCAGGGAGGCCGACATCTCGGATTGGATGTTCTTGCGGAACGGCAAGATCGTCGGCGGCGAGACCATCCGGCCGATGCTGAAAAAGATGTCGAAGGCCGACGCCGACGCGCTGCGCGCCAGGATGGAAACCCCTTAGACGCCGGGCAGGACGTTCTGGCCAAAACCGGCCCGGTGGGCTAAGTGCGTGGGATGGGCCGAGCGAAACGAGCCCACCCTGTTTTTCCCGGTGAGCGCGGCGCCCGAAGCGGCTTTGCCCACCCTACACAAGTTGCAACGCCGCCCATGGCCGACAAATCCAAGAAACCCCAGAAGCTGAAGGCGCGCCTGCCGCGCGGGCTGGAGGATCGCGGTCCCGCCGCGATCTCGGCGACGCGGCAGATGGTCGAGAAAATCCGCGAAGTCTATGAGCGCTACGGCTTTGAGCCGGTGGAAACCCCGGCGATGGAATACACCGACGCGCTCGGCAAATTCCTGCCCGACCAGGACCGGCCGAACGAAGGCGTGTTCTCGTTCCAGGACGACGACGAGCAGTGGATCAGCCTGCGCTACGATTTGACCGCGCCGCTGGCGCGCTATGTCGCGGAAAATTTTGACTCGTTGCCGAAGCCCTATCGTTCCTATCGTTTCGGGTGGGTGTTCCGTAACGAGAAGCCGGGTCCGGGGCGCTTCCGCCAATTCATGCAGTTCGACGCCGACACCGTCGGCGCGCCGACGCCGGCCGCCGATGCCGAGATGTGCATGATGGCGGCAGACACCATGGAAGCGCTCGGCATTCCCCGCGGCAGCTATGTGGTGAAGGTCAACAACCGCAAGGTGCTCGACGGGGCGTTAGAGGCGATCGGTCTCGGCGGCGAGGAGAATGCCGGACGCCGGCTCACGGTGCTGCGCGCCATCGACAAGCTCGACAAATTTTCCGCCGACGAAGTTCGCAAGTTGCTCGGTCCCGGACGATGGGATGGAGGCGAAGAAGGCAAGGGCGACTTCACAAACGGAGCCGGCCTAAGCGCCGCGGACGCCGACATCGTGTTGGCCGTCACGCAAAAACGCGACGACTGGAAAGAGGCAATTGCCGCCGCCGATGTTTATCTCGCCAAGAGCGACGTGGGTCAGGCCGGCGTCAGCGAATTGGAAGAGATTGCCAAATTAGTCACAGCATCCGGTTACGCATCGGATCGCATCCGTATCGATCCTTCCGTTGTCCGCGGTCTCGAATATTACACCGGTGCAGTCTACGAAGTTGAGCTGCTGCTGGAGACCAAAGACGAAAAGGGCCGTCCCGTGCGTTTCGGCTCGGTCGGCGGCGGCGGACGTTACGATGGGCTGGTCTCACGGTTCCGCGGCGAACCCGTTCCTGCAACCGGCTTCTCCATCGGCGTGTCTCGGCTGCAGGCGGCGCTGACACTGATCGGCAAGGTCGATACCAAGCCTGCCGTCGGGCCTGTTGTCGTCACCGTGTTCGGCGGCGAAATCGCCGATTACCAGAAAATGGTCGCGACGCTGCGCAACGCCGGTATCCGCGCGGAACTCTATCTTGGAAACCCGAAGCACAGCCTCGGCCAACAGATGAAATATGCCGACCGCCGCAACGCGCCCTGCGCGATCATCCAGGGCTCGGACGAGCGGGCAAACGGCAAGGTTCAACTCAAGGATCTCATCCTCGGAGCGGGCCTGACCGAGATCAAGGACCGCGAGGAATATCTGAAGAAGCAGTCCGAGGCCCAATATGAGGTCGATGCAAGCAAGCTCGTCGACGCCGTACGCGAAGTGTTGGCGCGCCATGACGTGAAGTGGGGATAGCCATTCATTTCCGGCGTCATGCCCGGCCTTGTGCCGGGCATCCACGTCTTGTTTGATGGAAAAGATCGTGGATGATCGGGAGAAGCCCGGCCATGACGAAAATAAAGAGGGAGAAGAAAAAATGCCCGAGATTACCGTGAGCATGGCCGCCGGCCGCACCGACGAGCAGAAGGCCGGCATGATGCGCGACATCACCCAGGCGCTGGTCAAGAACCTCGGCGTCGATGCCGATGCGGTCGTGATCCAGATCAACGAAGCGCCGCTCGCCCACAAGATGAAGGGCGGCAAGACGTTTGTCGAACGCGCAGCTGCTGCGAAGAAGTAGGGCGCCTGTCGTCCCGGCGAAGGCCGGGACCCATACCGCGTTGTGCTCTCGGTTGGAGCAAGGTGGCTGACACCTTCCGCAGCAACAACGTTCGGTGGTTATGGGTCCCGGATCGCGCTTCGCTTGTCCGGGACGACGGCTTGTTGTTTTAGCGGGGCCACCCATGGACGCACGCGGAATCATAAAAATCGGTATGAGCGCCGAGCGCACGCTGGTGGTGCCGCCGGAGCGCACGGTCGGGCATTTCGTGCCTGATATGCCGATGGTCTATGCGACGCCGATGATGATCCTGGAAATGGAGATGGCATCGGGTGATGCCGTCCGGGACCATCTTCAGCCGGGCTGGATCACCGTCGGCACTGAGGTCGATATCCGCCATATCGGCGCTTCGCTGGTCGGCTCGACCGTGCGGACCACGGCAAAAGTGGTCGCGGTGGAACGCCGCGTGATCCGCTTCGAGGTCGAGGCCTTTGAGGGCGAGCGCAAGATCGGCGACGGCCGCCACGCCCGCGGCCTCGTCAATGTCGAGATGTTTAACAAACGCTTGGGCGCGAAGTAGCTAAGCACTCAACCGTCATCCCCGCGCAATGGCTTCGCCATTGTCGCTGGAGGTGCGAGCGTTAGCGAGCCTCGAAGGATGGGCCACGGGCGGTAATCATCCTTCGAGGCTCGCCGAAGCCGGCGAGCACCTCAGGATGACGGAGAGATCGAAAAACTACTTCGCCAGGTCCTTCGAGCGCTGCGTTGCCGCGGCCACCGCGCGCGTCATCAGCTTCTGCATTCCGTCCGAACCCATCAGCACTTCGAGCGCGGCCGCGGTGGTGCCGCCGGGCGAGGTGACGTTCTGGCGCAAGGTCGCCGACGACAGGTCCGAGCGATGCAGCAGCTCGCCGGAGCCGGCGACGGTTTCGCGGGCGAGCTTGGTCGCAAGCTCCTCCGGCAGGCCAGCCGCGACACCGGCGCGTGCGAGTTCTTCGGCGAGCAGGAACACGTAGGCCGGCCCCGAGCCGGACACCGCCGTCACCGCGTCCATCAGGCTTTCCTTGTCGACCCATTCGACCGAGCCCGTCGCGCGCAGCAGCGCGTCGGCGATCGCGCGCTGCGCGGCGCTGACTTTTTTCGCCGCGACCGCAACCGTGATGCCGCGGCCGATCGCGGCCGGCGTGTTCGGCATGGCGCGAACCACACTGCCGCCGACGACCGCTTCGAGCACAGCAATCGGCGTGCCCGCCATGATCGAGACCACCAGCGTCGACGATCCCGTGAAAGCCTTCAGCGCCGCACCGGCCTCGCGAAAGGATTGCGGCTTCACCGCGACCACCAGCGTGTCGACCTCGCCGACATCCTTGGCCGTCGGATTGAGCCGAATGCCCTGCGCCGCCAGCGCGTTGATCTCTTGGGAAGGATGCGGCTCGATCACCACGACGCGCCGGGGATCGAGCCCCTGCGCCAGCCAGCCGGTCAGCATCGCGCCGCCCATCTTGCCGGCGCCCGCGAGCGCGATGGTGCCGTGGACGTTTTTGAGTGCGTTGGTTGTGTTCAAGGTGATCACCACGAATTCGCTGTCGTCCCGGCCTTGAGCCGGGACCCATAACCACAGGCGGTTCTAGTGAAGCGAAGGACAGGCCACAAGCAGTTTGCTTAAGCCATTGACGTCACGGCGTATGGGTCCCGGCCTGCGCCCTAGGTGGTGTGGACTCTAAGGATTCCCTTTTAGGCGCAAATCAGATTCAAGGCTTCTTTTTGGGAGGCAGTCTTGG
>NZ_JAFCLX010000051.1:0-51259 GCF_018130205.1 Bradyrhizobium sp. AUGA SZCCT0222 | reverse complement strand
CTCAATCGAACGCTTCTGCGCTTACAACTCGCCTGCGAAGGTCTAAAATGCCCCGAACTTTTGGTTCAGGACACTAGAGCCCCGTTCCGATTCCATCGGAACGGAAAAGGCTCTAGGCCGCTTTCCTGCTCTTCCGCGTTTTGCTCTTCTTGCCGACGTCCTCTTCGCTCTCATCCGGCAGGGCGCTTCCGTCGGACATCGCGAGCAGATTGTGCTTCATCGCAAGCAATGCGTCCGAAGCCGCCTCCAATGCCTGCCTGTCAATCCCGTTGGTCAGCTGGGCATTGAACTTATCGGTCTCCTTGCGAAGTTTTTCCAGGAAGCCGCGCGCCTGCTTGGTGACGAAGACGCGCTTGACGCGGCGGTCGACCGGGTCTGCCTGCCGAAGCACGAAGCCGGAAGACTCCAGACGATCGATCAGCGCCCCCACGCCGACCTTGCCAACGTCGAGCTCGTTGGCGAGCTGCGTCTGCGGCAGTCCGTCTTTGCGCGAGATGAAGGCAAGCACCCACCATTGCGACCGCGTGATGCCGAGCGGCGCGAGGGCGCGATCGAACATCATCCGGCGCAGCCGGGAAACGTCATGGATGAGGTAGCCTAGTCGGAGATCCCAGTCGGGCCGGTCGACCATTCGATTTTTTCCTCGTCAGAAGCTGATACCGATTGCGTGTCCATCACCGGCGATTCAACTGATATCATACACAAGCGTATTTTAAAAGGAACGCGATGCTGCGAACCCGTCCGCGGCGATTCCTGGCCCTGCGTGTCCCCCGGAATCGGCTCTATTTTGCCGGGAATTGAGCCGGATTGAGCTCCCGGGACATCCCTTGAGTCGGGACGATCGCGATTTACAGATGAAGTACATTAGTGTATTAATTTTGCTTGGCGGCCTGGCTCGGCTGCAAAGTAAGGCTTCGAATAGCGCTTCGAGTAGAGGATTTGCCGTTCATGTTCAGCCGTGACGTCCTCAAGGGAAAGCGCATCCTCGTGACCGGCGGCGGCACGGGGCTCGGCAAGGAGATTTCGCTGGGGTTCGCCTCGCACGGCGCGCATGTCTTTATCTGCGGCCGTCGGCCGGAAATTCTCGAGCAGGCGGCGGGCGAAATTCGCAGCCGATCGGGCGGGCAGGCCGAGGCGCTGGTCGCCAACGTTCGCGATCCCGACAGCATTGAAAAGATGATGGCGGAAATCTGGGCCACCGGTCCTCTCACGGGCCTCGTGAACAACGCCGGCGCCAATTTCCTGGCGCCGACCGAGACGTTGTCACCTCGCGGCTACGAGGCGATCAGGTCGACCATCATGGACGGCTCGTTTTACGCGGCGCAGGGTTGCGGAAGACGCTGGATTGCCGCGGGGCTTCCCGGCGTGATCATCAGTAATCTGGTGACGTGGGTCTGGACCGGATCGGCCTATGTGGTGCCGGCCGCGATGGCCAAGGCCGCGGTCCATGCGATGACGATGTCGCTCGCGGTGGAATGGGGACCGAAGGGCATCCGCGTCAACGCGGTCGCGCCCGGTCCGTTTCCGACCGAGAATGCCTGGGACAAGCTCAATCCGCTGGCGGAGACCGGAGTGGGGGCTACCCAGGCGGACGAAGTTCCGCTGCGGCGGTTCGGCAAGATGGATGAGCTGCGCAATCTGATGATCTTCCTGATGTCGGATGGCTGCAGCTACATCACCGGCGACACGATCAGCATCGATGGCGGGCATCATCTGGCGGCGCCAAGCACGTTTGCGGGGCTTTCAGAACTTTCGCCTGACGATTGGCAGCGGGCGCGCGAGGCCATTCAGGCTTCCACGCGCAAGGAAAAGGAAGGCCGGTCGGCCTGACGCTGGGCTGGCGACGAAAAGCCGTCCATGCTGGCCGCCTCGAAAGCATTTCTAACAAGTCCGAACGCCCGGGAGAGACGCAATGGGTCTGGCAATCGCTACCACCAGCTTCGAATGCACGATCGACGGCGGCCTTGCGCATATCGTTCTCAATCAGCCCGAGCGCGGTAACCCGATCGACGGCAACTTCTGCCGCGAATTCAACCTTTGCATGGCGGAATTGAGCGAGCGCAACGATGTGCGCTCGGTGCTGATCTCCGCGCGCGGAAGGCTATTCAGTGTCGGCGGCGATCTTGCCGCACTTGCGTCGCGGGGCGACGCGCTGCCGGTGACCATCAAGTCGTGGACAGCCGATTTGCATGCCGCCATCGTGCGGATGGTCCGCATGCGTGCGCCGGTCGTCGTGGCCGTGCAAGGCAACGTCGCGGGCGGCAGCGTCTCGCTGATGGCCGCGGGCGATCTGGTGGTGATCGGCAGATCGGCGCGCATTTCATCCGCATTCGCCAGGATCGGCTTCACGCCGGACAGCGGCTCGACGACAACCGTGACGCGGCGCATCGGGGTCGCCCGTGCCCGGCGGTTTTTCCTGCTGGCGGAGACGATGGACGCCGACGCCGCGCTGGCGACGGGGCTGGTCGACTATGTCGTGAACGACGACGCGGTTGTCGCCGAGGCCGAGAAGATCGCGCGCGAGCTGGCTTTGGGTCCCACCGAAGCCTATGGCGGGATCAAGCGCCTGTTCCTGCAGACGCTCAACCGTTCCATCGAGAGCCAGTTGGAAGATGAGGCACAAACGCTCGCAGCGATCTCGCGAACGGCGGATGCCCAGGAGGGGATAAAAGCCTTCAGGGAGAAGCGCAAACCGACATTTGCGGGAAGATAGGTTCTATTGATCCCTGTAGGTCGGATCGCGCTTCTCTCGAAATGCCGCGACAGCCTCCTGGTGGTCGCTGGTTTCAAGCAGCATGACCTGCTGGCGGTCCTCGATCATCAGCGCGGCATCGATGCCGGGCGCGTCGATCAGCGCGTTCAGCGTTTGCTTGGTCATGCGCAAGCCCATTGGCGAGGCGCGGGCCATTTCAGCGGCGAAGGCAAGGCCGGTCTCGAGCAATTTGTCGTCGTCAACGACGTCGCTGACGAGTCCTACCGCCTTGGCCCGGTCCGCACCCAGAAACCGCCCGGTCAGCAACAATTCCGACGCCACCGAAAGACCGATCAGCCGCGGCAGCAGATAGCCGGATCCCATGTCGCAGCCGCCGACGCCGACGCGTATGTAGGCGGCGTTCATCCGCGCCGCCGGTGTCGCGAAGCGAACATCGGAGGCCAGCAGCAAGGAAAACCCGGCGCCGCATGCCGCACCCTGAACAAGTGCTACGATCGGCTGCGGGCAGCTTCGCATCAGGCGGATGATCCGCGAATAGCGCTGCTGCATGTCCAGCTGCCGCTGCGGACGCCCCGCGCCGGGCGCTGCGAACGCATCGGACCCGAGTTCGGCCCCGGCGCAAAACGCCCGCCCATTGCCGCGGAAGATGACGATGCGCGTGGTCAGGCGTTCGTGCAGACCCGAAAAGTAGGCGATCAGCTCGTCGGCCATCGCGGGTGTCACCGCATTGAGGGCATCCGGCCGATTGAGGGAGAGAATCTCGATGGCGTCGCGCGCTTCGACGGTGATGGTCGTGAATTTGTCCATGTCGTACGTTTCCAAGGGCATCATTCGGCGCCGGGACAACACAATGTCACGGGGCGATCTGGATGGCCATAAGCGGCCGGTTGTTCCAATCGTTCGGCCTCCGGCCTTGTGGCGAGCCCCGCCGCAAAGCGCTTGCGAAACAGAGTACACCATATCATAATATAGTGTACTAATTTTTGGCAACGCGGCGTGACCCGCCAGTCCGTCACTCTCGGAGAGCACGATGCCGTATCAATCGGTTTTCAGGTCCGATCTGTTCAAGGGCAAGACGATTATCGTCACCGGTGGCGGCAGCGGTATCGGTCGTTGCACCGCACACGAACTGGTTGCTCTCGGTGCCAATGTCGCGATCCTCGGCCGCACCGCTGAAAAGCTGGCGGAGGTGAGGGCGGAGATTGAAGAGGATGGCGGACGGGTGCTCACCCATGTTTGCGATATCCGCGACGAAACGATGGTGATCGCTGCGATCGACGCGGTGCTAGGCACTTATGGCCGCATCGACGGGCTGGTGAACAATGCCGGGGGTCAATATCGCGCGCCGATGAAAACCATCTCGACCAAGGGCTTTGAGGCCGTGGTCCGCAGCAATCTGACCGGTGGATTCATTTTCATGCGCGAGGTCTACAATCGCTGGATGGAGGCGAATGGCGGGGCCATCGTCAATATCATTGCCGACATCTGGCATGGCTGGCCCGAGTTCGCCCACTCCGGTGCGGCGCGCGGCGGAATGCTGACGCTCACCGAAACCGCGGCGTGCGAATGGTCCGCTTCGGGAGTCCGTGTCAACGTGGTCGCGCCGGGAGGTATCGTGTCCAGCGGGTTTGATACCTACACGCCGGAAATGCAAAAGAAGCTGCATGATTTCACGGCCGGTGTGCCGCTGCAGCGGTTCGGCACCGAGGCCGAAATTTCGGCCGCGATCGTGTATCTGCTGTCGCCGGCTGCCGCCTACGTCACCGGTTCCTGCATCCGGGTCGATGGCGGCACACCGAATGCGCGGACCACGTGGAAGCTCGAACCGCACAATCGTAGCGCGCCCTTCGAAGGCTTTCATCGCTCCAGGCTTCCGGAGGCGTTGAAGAAAGCGCCCTGACTCCTGTCGGGCACCGTCAATAAGAAATAGTGTGCGTGTGTACGAATACAGAAAGGCGAGGAAACGGGATGGCGGGACTCTATTTCGAGCAGTTTTCGGTCGGGCAAACTTTCGTTCATGAAATCCGGCGCACGGTCACCGACATGGACAACATCCTGTTCTCGTCGCTGACCTATAATCCGGCGGCCGTGCACATCGATCATGAATACGCCAAATCGACCGAATTCGGCAAACCGCTGATGAACTCGATCTTCACCCTCGGCCTTGTCATCGGCCTGTCGGTGCAGGACACCACCCTGGGAACGACGGTTGGAAACCTCGGGATGGAAGACACCAAATTTCCACGCCCGGTCTTTGCCGGTGATACGATCAGGGCGGAAACGAAGATCCTGGCGGTGCGCGAGAGCAAGTCCCGCCCGACCCAGGGTATCGTGACCTTCGAGCATCGCGGCTTCAATCAGCACAACGAGGAAATCGCTTATTGCCGCCGCACAGGCCTGATGATGAGGCGTCCCGCATGAGATTGCGCTCCCTTCTGTTTGTGCCTGGCGACAGCGAGCACAAATTCGCAAAGGCATCCGGTATCGGCGCCGACGCGCTGATCCTCGATCTTGAGGATGCCGTCGCGCCGCCGCGCAAGGCGCTGGCGCGCGAGATGGTAAAAAACCTGCTCGGGGGGCCGGCGCGCGACTGGGCGTTTCTGGTGCGCATCAATCCGCTCGGCAGCGGGCTGACGCTCGAAGACATCGCGGCGGTTGTTCGTCCGGGCCTCGACGGCATCCTGATCCCGAAGGTCAACGGCACGCAGGATATCGAACTGATTTCGCACTACGTCGACGTGCTCGAGGTGGCTACCGGGGTCACGCCGGGGCATGTGAAGTTACTCGTGGTGGCGACCGAGACACCGGCTGCGATGATCGGCTTTGCGAGTTATGCAACGCCGAGCAGGCGTCTCATCGCCATGACATGGGGCGCGGAGGATCTGGGCGCGGCGCTCGGCGCACTGTCCAACAAGGAAGCCGACGGAAGCTGGACGTTCCCGTATCAGGTAGCGCGGGCGCAATGCCTGTTCGCCGCCGGTGCTGCGGGTGCCATGGCGCTGGACACGCTGTATGGCGATTTCAAGGACGAGAAAGGGCTGGCGGAAAGCTGCCGGATTGCACGCCGCGACGGCTTTGTTGGAAAGATCGCCATTCACCCGGCTCAGGTCGCGACGATCAATCAATGCTTCACGCCGTCGGAGGCCGATCTGGCGCATGCGCGCCGCGTGGTGGCGGCGTTCGCGGCGCAGCCTGATGCGGGGACGCTCGGCATCGACGGCAAGATGTATGACATGCCGCATCTGATCGCGGCAAAGCGCGCGCTCGCCTCGGCCGGGGAGGACGTCACATGAGTGCATTGGCCAACGAGTTCGAGCCGGGAGACGATCAGGCGGCCATTCGCGAGGGCGTACGCTCAGTCGTCACGCGCTTTGGCGACGACTACTGGCTGGCGCGCGACGACGACGGCAAGTTTCCGTTCGAGTTTCATCGCGCGATGGCCGACGCCGGCTGGCTCGGCATCACCATGCCGGAAGAGTATGGCGGCTCCGGCCTCGGGGTGACTGAGGCTGCGATCATGATGCATGAAGTCGCCAGCCATGGCGGCGGTATGTCCGCGACATCGGCGGTGCATATCAACCTGTTCGGACCGCATCCGATCGTCGTGAAGGGCACACCGGAACAGAAGGCGCGCTGGGTGCCGCGGCTGGTCGCAGGCGAAGATCAATGCTGCTTCGGTTTTACCGAGCCGGATGCCGGGCTGAACACGACCAGGATCAAGACTTTTGCGCAAAAGGTTCCGGGCGGCTATCTCGTGCACGGCCAGAAGGTCTGGACCTCGACCGCGCAGGTCGCCAACAAGATCATGCTGCTGACCCGGACCACGAAGTATGAGGATTGCAAGCGTCCGACCGACGGCATCACGATCTTCTACACCGACCTCGACCGGTCCAAGATCGATGTTCATCGCATTCCAAAAATGGGCCGCAAGTCGGTCGATTCCAACGCCATCTTCATCGACGGGCTGTTCATTCCGGAAGCCGACCGGATCGGCGAGGAGGGCAAGGGTTTTTCCTATATCCTGCACAGCCTCAATCCCGAGCGTATCCTGATTGCGGTCGAAGCGATCGGGATCGGCCAGGACGCGCTGCGCCGGGCGGCGAAATATGCAAGGGAGCGCGTGGTGTTCGACCGGCCGATCGGCCAGAATCAGGGCATCCAGCATCCGCTCGCGGAAAACTGGATGTATCTGGAGTCAGCCTGGCAAATGGCGATGCGTGCTGCTTGGCTCTACGATCACGACAGACCCTGTGGCGCCGAAGCCAACGCCGCCAAATTCCTCGGCGCCCGCGCCGGCCACGACGCGGCGTGGCAGGCGATCATGACCCATGGCGGCTTTGGATACGCCAAGGAGTATCACGTCGAGCGCCTGTTCCGCGAAGTCTCGATCACGCGGCTGGCCCCGATCACCGAACAGTTGATCCTCAGTTTTGTTGCCGAGAAGGTGCTGGAATTGCCGAAGAGCTATTGAGGAATTCTGAAAATGATTCGCTTTTTCGTCATGGCCGGGCTTGTCCCGGCCATCCACGTCTTTCTTGCCTAAGGAAGCCAGGACGTGGATGCCCGGCACCCGTCTCCGCCAAGGCTTCGGCGGGGCCACGAATCGTTGGCCCGCCGAAGCTTTAGCGAAGGCGGCAAGGCCGGGCGTGACGACGTGAGAGCCGCGAAGCGGCTTCTCGAACGATGCAGCCTCGATCTGCCCTACAGATTGCGCGAAATCAGCTCACGCATGATTTCCGAGGTGCCGCCGTAGATCCGCAGCACCCGCGCATCCGCGTAGAGGCGGCAGATCTCATACTCGCGCATAAAGCCGTAACCGCCGAAGAATTGCAGGCATTGGTCGACAAGCCGGCCATGCATTTCGGTGATCCAGAGTTTTGCGGTCGAAGCCGCGTAGGTCGTCAGTTCGTGATTGATGTGGTCATGGAGGCACTGATCGGCATAGGCCCATCCCACCGCAAGATCGGATTTCAGGTCGGCCAGCTTGAACCTTGTGTTCTGGAAGCTGCCGATCGGCGATCCAAAGGCGTTGCGCTGCTGCACGTAGTCCTTGGCAAGATCGAAGGCTTTCTGCGCCGCGGCGATCGAATGCAGCGCGATGGTCAAACGCTCCTGCGGCAGCTCGCTCATCAGCGCGCCCATCGCGCCGCCTTCCGCTCCCAATAAATTGGTCACCGGGACGCGCACGCCGTCGAAGAACAGTTCTGATGTATCGGAGGAGAGGTGTCCGAGTTTTTCGAGGTTGCGGCCGTGGCGAAAGCCGGGACGGTCGGTCTCGACAAGAACCAGACTCATTCCTCGTGAACCACCTTCCTGGTTGGTCCTGACAACGACGATGATGAGGTCGCACATCTGCCCGTTCGAGATGAAGGTCTTCTGGCCCGAGATCACGAACTCGTCGCCATCGCGTAACGCGCGGGTGCGGATGCCCTGCAGGTCGCTGCCGGTGCCGGGCTCGGTCATCGCGATCGCGCAGACGGTTTCACCCGTCACCATGCGCGGTAGCCATTTCTTCTTCTGTTCGGGTGTGCCGTAACTGAGCAGGTAGCCGCAGCAGACATCGTTGTGCACGGAGAAGTCGGTGGCGGGGCCTGCGAAGCCGGAATAGCTGAGTTCCTCGATCACGACGGCATTGTGCCGGAAGTCGCCGCCGGCGCCGCCGAACTCTTCGGGGACCTGCGGGCAGAGCAGGCCGGCCGCGCCGCCGGCGCCCCAGAGCGACCTGTCGATGATGCCGGCTTCTTCCCATCGTGCGAAATCCGGCGCGATCTTCGATGCCGCGAAGCGCCGCACGGTTTCCCTGAACTGTTGATGTTCTTCGTCGTAAACCCTGCGATGGGGCAGCATTGAGGCCTCCCGTTGATTGCTTTTGGCGATCCGGCCGCTACATCATTCCGATCAATCAGCGGTCAGAACGCGACCTTGTCGCCACCCTTGAGCTCAAGGATCTCGCGCGCCTCGTCGGCCGTCGCGACGTCCAGTCCCAGCCCTTCGATGATCTTTCGAACCTGCGTCACCTGATCGGCGTTCGACGCCGCAAGTTGGCCGGCGCCGATCCACAGGCTGTCTTCCAGGCCGACCCGCACATTTCCGCCGATGGCCGCCGCAATCGCCGCGACCGGCATTTGTGCGCGCCCGGCGCCCAATACCGACCAGCGATAATTGTCGCCGAACAGGCGATCGGCGGTGCGCTTCATGTGCATGACGTCTTCCTGATGCGCGCCGATGCCGCCCAGGAGGCCGAACACGGTCTGGATGAACAGCGGCGCTTGCACCAGACCCTCGGTCCAGAAGTAATGCAGATTGTAGAGATGACTGGTGTCGTAGCACTCGAACTCATAGCGCGCGCCGGTCGAGTTGAGCGTTTCCAGCGCGTAGCGGATATCCTTGAAGGAATTGCGGAAGACAAGGTCGTGGGAGCCTTCCAGCATCGCGGGCTCCCAGTCATGCTTGAACTGCTTGTATCGCTTGAGCATCGGGAACAGGCCGAAATTCATCGATCCCATGTTCAGGCTGGCGACCTCCGGCTTCCAGACTGCCGCGGGCTTGATCCGCTCTTCGACGGTCATATAGGGCGAGCCGCCGGTCGTCAGATTCACGACCACGTCGGATCGCTGCTTGATCACACGAAGAAACGGCTCGAAGGCTTCCGGCGACTGGTCCGGCCGGCCGTCTATCGGATTGCGGGCGTGAAGGTGCACGATAGCGGCGCCTGCCTCGGCCGCCCCCAGAGCGGATTCCGCGATCTCCGCCGCCGTCACCGGGAGGTGAGGCGACATCGAGGGCGTATGGATCGAGCCCGTGATCGCGCAGGAAATAATGACCTTACGTGCCGGCACGGTGTTTTCCTCTTGCGATGCGTGTTCAGCCGATGCGAGGTGAGGGCATCGGCAAACGTGGGGGAAGCGACGCGTTCTTTGCCAAAATGGCTAAGTGAACTTGTGGAAGTCCGGCGTCCGCTTCTCGTTGAAGGCGGCGACGCCTTCCTTCGATTCCGCGGTATCGTAGAACAGCTTCACCGCGTGAAGGGCCAGGTTGCTGATACCGCGAATGTTGTCGCTGTCGGCGTTGAAGGAGCGCTTTGCCAGCGCGATCGCGGTCGGTGAGCGCTGCGCAAGCTTGTCGGTCCAGTCCTTGACCGCGGCATCGAGTTCGGCGGCCGGAACCACCTTGTTGACCAGCCCCATTTCACGCGCCTGTTCGGCGGTGTAGCGGTCGTTGATGAACCAGATCTCGCGCGCCTTCTTGTCGCCGACGTGGCGGGCCAGCAAGGCGGTGCCCCAGCCGGCGTCGACGGAGCCGACCTTCGGTCCGACCTGGCCGAACTGCGCGGTGTCGGCGGCAATCGTCAGGTCGCACAGCGTCGCCAGCACATTGCCGCCACCGATCGCAAAGCCGTTGACGCGTGCAATGACGGGTTTGGGAACGTCGCGGATCAGGCCCTGCAACTCGTCGATCGGCAGCCCGACGACGCCGCGGCCGTCATATTGCCCTTCATGCGCGGACTGATCGCCGCCGGTGCAGAAGGCCTTGTCGCCGGCGCCGGTCAGCACGATGCTCGAAACGTTGCGGTCGTTGGCAGCAATCTGGAACGCCTGAATCAGTTCTTCGAGGGTCTGGCCGCGAAAGGCATTATAGACCTTGGGCCGGTTGATGATGATCCAGGCGGCACGATCGCGCACTTCGTAGATCACGTCGGTGAATTTGGTCGGATCTGCTATCATCGCTAAACCTCACATCTGCTAGATCATGTTCATGCCGCCGGAGACCGAGATGGCCTGTCCGGTGATGAATTTGCCGTCGTCCGACGCCAGTAAAGCGATGATTCCGGCATAGTCGTCGGGCTCGCCCATGCGCTTTAAGGGAATGCCGCGAACCATCGCGTCCTTCCATTTCACAGCCTGTTCGCCTTCGCCCAGCACCGCCGCCATCATCGGCGTGTTGGTGGGACCCGGACACACCGCATTCAGCAGCACGTTCTTGCGGGCGAGTTCGCGGGCGATCGATTTGGTGAAGGAGATCAACCCGCCCTTGCAGGCCGAGTAGACCGCCTCGTCGCTGGTGCCGACGCGGGCCGCGTCGGAGGCGATATTGATGATACGGCCGCCGCCATGTTCGACCATCAGCGGCGCGATGGCGTGGTGGGTATTGAGCGGACCATACAGATTGATGCGGATGATCTTGTCCCAGAGTTCCTTGTCGGTCTTCAGGAACGGCATCGGCCGGTCCCAGCCGGCGTTGTTGACGAGAACCCAAATGGGGCCGATTTCGGCCTCGACCTGCGCGACTGCGCGATCGACCGAGGCGCGGTCGCCGACATCGACGGTGTAGGTCGTGATCGCCGACTGCGGCGCCAGTTTCGCCGTCTCATGTCCGGCGTCGGGATTGATGTCGAAAATCGCGACCTTGCAGCCTTCTTCCGCGAGCCGAAGGGTGATGGCGCGGCCGATGCCCTGGCCGCCGCCGGTAACGATCGCTACCTTGCCTGATAAGCCTCTCAAATCTCACTCCCTTGGTTTGCGACGCTTCGGTCGTCTGTTCTGTTTCGGCGGATACTTTTGCGTCCGCCGGCCGTGTGCCATCAATGGCGATCAACCGCTCTTGGTGAGCGCAAAACCACATTGCGCGAACATCTGGCGGGCGATGATGGTTTTCATGATCTCGATCGATCCGCCAGCAATCTTGACGATCCGGGCGTCGACATAGGCGCGCGCGATCGGGTACTCCGTCATATAACCCCAGCCGCCGAATAATTGCAGGCATTCATCGACCGCTTCGCAGTGAAGTTCGGAAGTGAACATCTTGGCCATCGCGGCGTCGACCGGATCGAGCTTTCCTTCCATGAAGAGCGAGATGCATCGATCGGTAAAGACACGGGCGACCGTTGCCTTGGTCTTGAGATCGGCGAGCTTGAACTGGGTATTCTGGAAGTTGGCGAGCTTTTGACCGAACACGCTGCGGTCCGACGTGTATTCAACGGTCCAGTCAATCACGGTTTCGGTGACGGTGGCGGATCGGATCGCCTGGGCGAGCCGCTCCTGCGACAGCTTCGTCATCATCAAGGCAAAACCCTTACCCTCCTGTCCGAGCATGTTGGTCGCGGGAATGCGGATGTTCTCGAAGAACAGTTCGGAGGTATCCTGGGCCTTCATCCCGATTTTTTCGAGGTTTCTTCCGCGCTGAAAGCCGGGCCGGTTGCTCTCGACGATGAACAGCGTCACGCCCTTGGCGCCGGCGCTGCCGTCGGTCTTGGTCGCCAGCACGACGAAATCGCAGAGCTGGCCATTCGAGATGAAGACCTTCTGGCCGTTGATGACGAAATCATCGCCATCGCGCACGGCGCGGGTCCGGATCGCCTTGAGGTCGCTGCCGGCATGCGGTTCCGTCATGCCGAGCGAGCCGATCGCCTCGCCCGACACCATCTTCGGCAGCCATTGCCGCTTTTGCGCTTCGGTGCCGAACGAAAGCAGATAGGTCGCCACGAGATCTGTGTGAATCAGAAATCCCGGGCCGCTCGCGCCGGAGCGCCATAATTCCTCGAACACGACCACGTCGAACAAATAGTCGAGGCCCATGCCGCCATATTCTTCCGGAACGGTACAGCAGAGCAGCCCTTCGGCGCCGGCCTTGAGCCACAGTTCCCGCGGCACGATGCCGTCTTTTTCCCACTGCGCATGAAAGGGCACGATCTCGCGATCGACGAAGCGCCGGACCGATTCCCGGAAAATATGATGTTCCTCGCGGAAAATGGTGCGCTCGATCATCGACATCCGTCCACATCAATTTAGTTAGGTAGTGTACTATATGTTCCGAGATGGTAAAAGGCAAGCTGGCGCCGCGGGCTTTTTGCATCAGGGGTCGATGTCAGGACTTTCGTGAGCGTTCCCGGCAGATCAGCGCTGCAACCGATGGAGAGTTTTCACGGCGGCAAAACCATCCGTTTAAACTAGTACACAGATATACGATATGCTATAGGGCAAAAAACAACGGCGGAGAGGAAGCCCATGGACGAACTGCGAAAGTTGCAGCAATTCCGCGCCGAACGCCGCGAAAACAATGTCCTGCATCTTGTTTTCGACATGCCCGGCCGTCCGATGAATGTGTTCTCCAATGCCGCGATCGCCGAACTCGCCATTTTCAGCCGGTGGCTCCGCGACAGCGACGTCAAGGGCGTGGTGATCCGCTCGGGAAAGCCATCGGCATTCTGTGCCGGCGCCGATCTCGCCGAGCTCGGATTGGCCTACGACATGATCATGGCAGCGCCGGGCGAGACGCGCGATCGCGTGGCGTTCGACCATTTCTTCCGTCTCAGTCAGGCGCTGCGTGGAATCGAAACCGCGGGCAAGCCGGTCGCGGCGGCAATCGCGGGCCTGGCGCTCGGCGGCGGCGGCGAACTGGCGCTGGCGACCCACCACCGGGTCATGGTCGATGATCCCAAGGTCGTGTTTGGCTTGCCGGAGTCACTGGTCGGGCTGTTGCCGGGAGGCGGGGGAACCCAACGGCTGCCGCGTCTGACTGGAATCGAAAAGGCATTTCCGATCCTGCTGGAAGGTGCGCGGCTGTCCGGCCAGGCCGCTATTGCCGCCGGCGTGGTCGATGAGTTGGTTCCTGCCGACGAAGAGGTGGCGGCAGCGGAACGATGGGTGCTGTCGCATCCATCGGCGTCGCAGCCTTGGGATCGCGCCGGTTGGCGGCCGGTGGATGCGGATGATGCCGCCTCGATCATTGCGCGAAAGCGGGAAAGCATTCTGGCGGAGACCCTCGGACATTACCCGGCGCCACTCGCCATTCTCGATTGCGTTGCGCAAGGGCTGCCGCAGCCCTTTGATGCGGCGATCCGCAGCGAGATGCAGATATTCTCAAAGCTCATCCAGCGGCGCGAGCCGCGCAACATGATCAGGACGCTGTTTCTCGGGCGGCTCGATCATGACCGTTTTCGCAAGGCGGGAGGCATTCCGGCGCCCGTCGAACAGGCCGTGGCGGCGGTATCCGAGGCGCTGCAGGCCGGAGCAGATGCAACGCTTGCAAACGCGTTCGCCCGCGCCGGTTTTCACGGCCCGGGCAAGGCGCCGGCATTCGATGGCGTCATTGCCCAGTCCGCATTCTGGCTGGAGGCGGAGCCAGTCACCGACGGCAAACGCGCGCTGCGCGAGCGGCTGGCGCGGGCGTATGCCGCGGCAGACCAATGGCGTGCCACCTTCTCCGAGGATCAGCGCCGCGCGGCGGATTATCTGCTGGTCACGAAATATGGCTTTCCCGCCTACATGGCAGGTGCCTTCTCGTCCGCCCAGCCCGGCGCCTGATGCCACAGCTCGCACAACGCAATTGAGAGAACGAAATTGTCAAAACCCCTGACCGGCATCCGCGTCCTCGACCTGTCGAAAGTTTTGGCAGGTCCGCTATGTGCGCAATATCTCGGTGATCTCGGCGCCGACATCATCAAGGTGGAGACCGTCGGCCAGGGGGACGAGACGCGCGGCTGGCCGCCGTTTCCGGCGCCGGGCCTCGGCACGGTCTTTCTCAGCGCCAATCGTAACAAGCGCAGCATCGCCGTCGACATGAAATCGGAGAAGGGACGCGAGATCGTCCATGCGCTTGCAAAATCCGCCGACGTCGCCATCGAAAGTTTCGGAACGGGGGTCGCTGAGCGCCTTGGCATCGACGCCGCAACGCTTCGTACCCTGAACGACCGCCTGATTCATTGCAGCATCTCCGGGTTTGGCCGCGCTGGGCCGCTGAAAAACTCGCCCGGCTATGACGTGATTCTGCAGGCATTTTGCGGAGTCATGTCGATGACCGGCGACGAGGACGGCGGCTATATCCGCAGTCCGATCTCGCCGATCGACCAGATGACCGGCGTGCACGCCTTCAGCGGCATTCTGGCGCTGCTGTATGCGCGGGAAAAAACCGGGAAGGGCGGTGAGATCCAGGTCTCGCTGTTCGAAACCGCACTGGGCCTGCTCGGTTACAACCTCCAGACCTTCTGGGAGCGCGGCGTGCAGCCGCCGAAATGCGGCTCGAGCCATGAATCGCTCTGTCCCTATCAGGCCTTCGAGGCGGCCGACGGGCCGATCATGATCGGGGTCGCGAACGACAATCTCTGGCGTAAGTTCTGTGCGGTAACGGGACTGAATGCGATCGTTGATGATATCAGATTCAGGACCAATGCGGATCGCGTTGCGCACCGCAAGGAAACCCTCGGTCATGTCCAGGCGGCGCTGCGGCAAAATTCCGTCGCGCACTGGAACGAGGTGCTGACCGGCGTCGGCGTGCCCTGCGCGCCGATCAATTCGATCGCGCAATTGCTCGACCATCCGCACACCAAAGCGAGCGGCATCATTGTCGATTACGAGCACCAGACCGCGGGCAGGCTGAAGGGTGTCGGTCACCCGGTTCTAATCAACGGGGCGGAACGTCGCGCAGGCAGGCCGCCGCCGGTGCTGGGACAGCACACCGACGACGTGCTGGGTGAAATAGGTCTGTCATCCGAAACAATCGGCGAATTGCGTCGGGAACGTGTGATCGGTTGAGGTTTGCGCCGCTTAAGGGGAAATTGAGAAGATGGGACAATCAACAGATACGGCCCTGGCCGCGCTGAAAATCAGTGGACGTGTCGCTTACGAGCGCCTGGCGCGGCCAATGGCGCGCCGGTTCGACGATGTGCCCTGCACACCTTACGCTGTTACGCCTGAATGGCTGACGGCGGTCCTCTGCGGCAACGTCCCGGGGGCCATTGTCACAGACGTTGAAATCAAGCCTGCGAGTGCGGGCACCCACGAGCGGCATCAGTTAAGAGTGTCCTACAACGAGGAAGGTCGCCGCGCCGGCTTGCCGGTCTCGATCTTCACCAAGTCGCTGCCGAGCATCGTCACCCGCATGATCGGCGGCTTCAACGGCACGGCGCGCGTGGAGGGCAGTTTCTTTACGCAGATCCGCGCCCAGCTCGAGATCGAAGCCCCGCTGTGCTATCATTCCGCCTATGATCGGCGAACGTTTGCGGCGATCCATCTGCTGGAAGATCTGGTCGCGACCAAGTCAGCGACGTTCTGCAATCACAAGACATACGTCACCCGCGCCATGGCCGAGGACATGATCGATCTCCTGGCGTCGCTGCACGGCCGCTTCTACGGCGATCCGACGCTGGCCGAACGCTACCGCTGGCTCGCCAGCTATCCCCGATGGTTCACCATTGGGGCTGCAAAAATGGGCACCGAGTATTACACAAGGAAAGCGTTTGACGCCGCCGCTCACGTCATTCCAGCTGCGGTCATGGCGCGCCGCGACGATGTCTGGCCGGCAACGATGCGCGCACTTGCGCTGCATGACAGCGAGCCGCAGGGCCTCATTCACTCCGACGTGCACATCGGCAATTGGTACCGGACAGGCTCGGGCCAAATGGGGTTGTGCGATTGGCAATGTCTGTCGCGCGGCCATTGGTCACGCGACTTCGCCTACGCCGTGACGGCGTCGCTGACGCCGGATGATCGCCGGAGCTGGGAGCGCGAACTGCTGACCCGCTATATCGATCGGTTCGCGGAGAAGACCGGCGTCAAGTCGGACTTTGATCTCAGCTTCCAGCGCTACCGGCAGCAGATCGTGCACGCGCTTGCGATGTGGACGATCACGCTATGCCACTCGCCGCTGTTGCCGAACATGCAGCCCGAGGCCACCACGCTGACGATGATCGAGCGGATGACGACGGCGATGGCCGATCTGGGTGCGCTCGATAGTTGATCTTCGTTGGCTTGCAGCTGTGCGCGCCGAAATCCGTCGCATCGTTGCGCTTGTGTACTAATTAGTCAGCAAACTCCCGGCGCGACGGCGTACGTGTGGCAGAGCAGCGCAGGTCGGCCAGAGTTTTGCGTTTGCGGGACATATAAGTATATGATAAACACGTGTACTAAATAACGGGCACAGACCCGGCTCCGCCGGCACGGCGGGAAAAGAAGCAGTTCGGCATCGCCCGCGATCGGATCGTTGGCGCACGCTTAACGTGGCGGGGAGGGTCCATTGCGGAAGCGGGTGCGCAAATTGGCGGCGTATCGGACGGACGCGTTTCGTCCGCGGACGCATGACGAGAGGGCGCCGGCGTGATCGCGCTGTTGATCGCCAATTCGCTGGCGCTTGCCTCGCTGCTGATCATGCTCGCCAGCGGCCTCGCGCTGATCTACGGGCTGCGCGACGTTATCAATTTCGGCCACGGCGCGATTTACATGCTCGGCGCCTATCTCGGCTACACGGTCTCGCTGGTTGGTGGATTCTGGCTGGCATTGATCGTGGTGCCGATCCTGCTTGCGCTGCTCGGCATCGCCTTCGAATATCTGGCGCTGCGGCCCCTGCAAGGCAGGTCGCATATCGAGGTCGCGCTGGTCACGCTCGGGCTCGGCATCATCCTCGGGCAGATCATCATCTTCTTCTATGGCGGCGTTGCGCGCAGCGTCGATGCGCCGCAAATCCTGTCCGGTTCGGTCACGGTGCTGAACCTGTCCTATCCGGTCTACCGCATTTTCCTGATCATCATGGGGCTGGGGTCGTGCGCGCTTCTTGCCCTGTGGCTCAGATACACATCCTCGGGGCTCTATGTCCGCGCGGTGAGCCAGGATCCGTCCGTTGCACGCATGATGGGCATCAATGCCGACCGGCTCAGCTTGCTGGTGACCAGCCTCAGCACCGCGTTCGCCGGTGTCGCCGGCGTGCTGGCGGGTCCCTATCTGTCGATTGACCCGGGAATGGACGTGACGATGATCGTCAACTGCCTCATCATCGTGGTGATCGGCGGCACCGGAAGCATTGGCGGCGCGATCGTCGCAGCGTTGCTGTTCGGGTTCATGCAGGTCGCGGGATCGGTTTTCCTGCCGAATATCGCTGCCCTGGTTCCCTACATCTTGCTGATGATCGTGTTGCTGGTCGCCCCCCGCGGCATCGGGCGCGGCAGGGTGCTCAATTGAGTAACCGGACAACGACCGCGGCAAGCGAGCGCGTTGCCCCGCTTGGCGCGATGGGCGGATCGTCCCTGCGCGTGCCGCTGACCCTTGTCGCGGTTGCGATCGTGTTCGTGGTGGGTGCGGTGGCGCCAACCCGCTTCGCCGGCGATTTCGTGCTCCGGCTGGCCAATGAAGGCTTGCTGCTCGGCTTGCTCGCCCTCAGCGTCGCGTTCCTGATGAACCAGGCCGGACTGGTGGCGCTGGGCGCGGCGAGCATCTATGGCGGCTCCGGTCTGCTGTTCGCCATCGCCATGAACGATTGGAACCTGACCCCGATGGTGGCGCTGTGCGCCGCCTTTCTCATCATTGTGGTCTACGCCACGGTTCTCGGCGCGCTCATTGTGCGCACCAACCCGCTCGCCTTCATGATGCTGACGCTTGCCGCCGGCGAGATGATCAGCCACGCCGTCATGCTGGAAGCATTGCGCGACTATACCGGAGGCGCCGACGGGCTCGTCGTCAGCTTCAAGGGTACGGTATTCGGCATGGAGGCCGCGGACTTTGCCAGCCCGGCGCGGTTCTGGGTGGTGATGTGGGTCGCGGCATGGCTTTCCGGTTTGGCGTTGTGGGCCGTCGGCCGCTCCCGCCTCGGTGCCATCCTGCGCGCGGTGCGGGAGAACGAGGAACGCATGCGGTTCTCGGGATTCGACACCTATCTACCGCGCCTGATCGCCTATGTGCTCGTCAACATCGTCGCCGCCGTTGCCGGCCTGCTGCACGTGCTCAACGCCGGCTTCGTCTCGCCCGAGAGCCTCGGTATTTCGGTCAGCACCAATTCGCTGGTCGCGGCCCTGATGGGCGGCATCGCCGGCTCTGTGGGACCGCTGCTGGGCGGTGTGATTTTTTCCTTTGCGCAGGATGAGTTCGGCGCGCGTGGGCTCACGCAGCTTTTGACCGGCATCGCCATCGTCGTGTTCATCGTGGTTTTCCCGCGCGGTGTCGTCGGCGGATTGTCGAGCATGGCATGGCTGCGGAAGCTCGGCGGCAGGCGGGAGGCTTCCTGACATGCTCAGGATCGAGAATCTTTCCGTGAGCTATGGATCGGTCCGGGCCCTGTCGGACGTCGATCTGGAAGTCCTTGGCGACGGCATTCTTCACGGCGTGATCGGTCCCAACGGCGCCGGTAAATCCACGCTGCTCGACGCGGTTTGCGGCCGCCGCCGTCCGGTCGCGGGAACCGTCCACTATCGCAACGAGGATATCACGCGGCGCTCGGTGGCCTGGCGGCGCCGGCAGGGCATGGCGCGCTCGTTCCAGCGCACCAGCGTGTTCCAGGATCTGACCGTTCACGAACAGCTTCATCTGGTTGCGCAGCATCTTGGCGATAACAGGCTCGACGACGTGATCGAGGTGATGGATCTCTCCGGCTATCTGCACCAGAAAGCCGGCCGCATCGCCTACGGCGTGCAGCGCAGGGTGGACGTCGCCCTGGCCTTGATCGGCCGCCCGCATCTGCTGTTGCTGGACGAGCCGGGCGCAGGCCTTTCGGCGGCGGAGACGCTGCACCTGTTCGAGCATCTGCGCGATCTCGTGCGCGAGCGGAAGATTGCGGCGGTCGTGGTGGAGCATGATGTCGACGCGGTATTCGCGTGCTGCGGCAAGGTTACCGTGCTCGACCTCGGCCGCCACCTCGCCACCGGCACGCCGCAGCAAATTCGCGCCGACCATCGCGTCGTCGCCGCCTATCTCGGAACCGCGGCATGAGCGCGCTCCGCATCGAGAAGCTGGTTGCCGGCTATGGCGCCTCGACGGTGCTGCATGGGATCGACCTCACGGTCAATGAAGGGGAATCGGTCGCCGTCGTGGGCCGCAACGGGGCGGGCAAGTCCACGCTGCTGCTCTCGGTTTTTCGCGAGACCAACATCATCTCCGGCGCGATCTGGGTGCATGACAGCAGGGTCGATCATCTGCCTGGCTACATGGCTGCGAAGCTCGGCATTTCGATTGCGCCGCAGGGCCGTCGCATCCTGCCCAATTTGACCGTCAAGGAGAACCTGCTGCTCAGCAAGGCGACGGGCAGGGCTGGGTATTGGGATCTGAGGGCCGTCTACGATCTGTTTCCGGTGCTCGAAGAGCGCGCGAACCGGCCCGGCACCATGTTGAGCGGCGGCCAGCAGCAGATGCTGGCGATTGGGCGGGCGCTGATGGCCAATCCGAGCCTGGTCTTTCTCGACGAGCCGTCGGAGGGCCTTTCGCCGGTGCTGATCGACGGGCTGGTCGGCGCGCTCAATACGATCCGCCAGGCAGGAACCGGCGTGCTGGTGGTCGAGCAGCATTTGAATCTGGTCAAGCGCGCGACCGATCGTTTCATCATTCTGGCCAAGGGAGAAGTCGTCGGCTCAGGACCGACACCGGCGATCGGTGCGCCTGAGAACCAGGCACTGATGGCGTTGTAAGAAAATTCAAAACCAGGCGTAGGGAGAGCAAATATGAGGAAGGCACTTACCAGTACGGGCTTCGGCGCGCTGCTTTCGGCGGCCCTCGCCATCGCGATGGCAACCACGGCGCCGACCACAGCTTCCGCCAACGATACCGTCAAGATCGGCGTGCTGCTGATTGACAGCGGGCCATTGGCCGGCCTGAAGGAAACCCAGACCAAGGCGGTCAATCTGGCGATCGAGCGGATCAATGCCGCCGGCGGCGGCGCCGGCAAGAAACTTGAAGCCGTCTTCATCACCTATCCCGGCACGCCTGATACCGCCGTGGACGGTGCCACGCGCGCCGTCCAGAAGGATGGCGCGTTGTTCATTACCGGAATGGACACCTCGTCCGTCTCGCCGGCGCTACAGGCGAAACTTCCGGCATTGAAAGCCCTGATGGTCGAAGTGATGGCCAATGCCGACGGTCTGACCGGCAAGGGCTGCTCGCCGAATTACTTCCGGGTCAATGCCAACGATTCGATGATCATGGGGTCCTACAGGGAATTCCTGAAGGACCAGGGCGTCAAGAAATGGGACATCATCGCGGTCGATTACGCGGCAGGGCGCGACTCCGCCGACAAGTTCAAGGGCTTGATTACCTCGCAGGGTGGAACGATCGCAAAGACGTTGTTCACCCCGTTCGGAACGCCGGACTTCGGCGCCAAGATTTCCGAGCTCGGCGCAGAACCGGCCGACGGCCTGTTCGTGACGATCTTCGGCAGCGACGCCATCAACCTTGCCAAGCAGCAGCAGCAGTTCGGCCTGTTCAAGAAGTACAAGATGGTGCTGGGAAATTCCTTCGTGATCCCGCAAACGCTGCCCGCTCAGGGCGACACGGTGCTGGGCGTCTATCAGAACATCGGCTTCGTTGCCGGTTTTCCGGGCGCACAGGCCGAAGACTTCGTGAAGGCCTACAGTGAAAAGTACAACGGTGAACTGCCGCCTTACACCGGCGCTGACCAGTACGCCGCCATTCAGCTGATCGCGGCCGCGCTCAACAAGGCGAATTCGACCGACATCAACGCCGTACGGACGGCGCTGTCGGGCCTCAAGGCCGATACGGTGCTTGGCGACGTGGAGATGCGCGCGGGCGATCATCAGGCCGTGCGGCGGATGGCCATCAGCCAGATCCTGCCGGGTAAGGATGGCAAGCCGACCTACCACATCAAGAAGATCGAGCCGGGCCCGGACATCATTCCCCCGGTCGATCCCGCCTGCAAGAAGTGAGCGGTCCGGCGCCGATGTCGATCAAGTTTCGACGCCGGCGCCGAATTGTCTGCGTCAGGCCGCGCCTGTTTGCGGCCTGCCTGTCACGGCACCAGCGACACCTTGCCGAATTGCGCCCCGGACGCGAGATGGTCGAATGCGGCGCGTATGTCCGCCATGTCAAAGGTCGCATCGATGACCGGTTTCACCAGACCGCGATTGAACACATCGAGCAGTTGGCGGAATTCACTGAGGCTTCCGCCGGTCGATCCGTAAATCTCCAGCTGGCGGATGAACACGCGCTGCAGATCGGCGGGAGGATTGGAACCCGTCGTCGCGCCGCAGGTGACAAGCCGGCCGCCGCGGCGCAGCGACCGCAGCGATTCACCCCAGCTCGCTTCGCCGACGCTGTCGATCACCATATCGACGCCGCCATTGCTCATTTGCAGGATCGCGTTCGACACCCGGTCTTTTTGATAGTTGACGCCGCCGCTGGCGCCCAGCGCGATCGCGCGCTCGATCTTCGCATCGCTGGACGAGGTGACGAAGACCCGCGCGCCCACCAGTTTTGCCAGCTGCAGGCAGGCGACCGCGACACCCCCGCCGATGCCGACGATCAGGACGCTCTCGCCGGGCTGCAGGGTCTTCTTGCCGAACAGCATGCGCCAGGCGGTGAGGTGACCCGTCATCAGCGCGCCGGCCGCGACCAGATCGGCGTCGTCGGGCAAGGGGAAGAAACAGCGGCTCGGCATCGCGATATATTCGGCAAAGCCGCCATGGCGATGCTCGCCCATGATCTTCACGTTCTCGCACAGCGGCTGGTCGCCGGCGAGGCAATAGCGGCAATTGTTGCAAAACGCCTCGGAAAACAGGATGGCCTTCATGCCCGGCTTCAACGCGCTGCCGGACTCGGCCTCAACGATCTCGCCCGCGGCCTCCACGCCCATCACCTGCGGCAAGGTGTGCGTGATCCCGGCGCCGTTGTCGCGCATGTAGAGATCGACGCGATTGAGCGACGAGGCCGCGACCTTGAGCACGGACTCGCCGGGGGCAGGGGCCGGATCGGGAAAATCCCGCCAACTGACGCCGTCGGCTCCGCGCCGTTCCAGGACCGCCGCTTTCATGCTGCCTTCTCCTGCTTCGCCCGTCGCGCGTTCCGGTATTCGGACACACGTTTATCATATGCGTCTTGTGCTTGTTCCCTCAAGGCGCGCTCGCCCCCGCCGCGGTCGGTATGCGGTCTAGTTTTGATAGGTGAACGGGCCGGTCGATTTTGGAGTTGCGGTTCATCGGAAAACTAGTACGCTAGCTAACGAATAGGCCGTCAAGCGCCGCGATAAGAATCCAGGGAGAGAACGCATGAGCGGAAATCGATTTGATCCCGTCGCCCACGCAACGTCGATGCGCGCAGGCGGCTTCTGGATCGACAAGAGCTTCGACGAGTTTCTGCAAGCGACCATCGCGGCCACGCCGGGAAAGCTCGCCCTTCTGGCCGACCGCGCCGATCGCCCCGAGGCGAAGCGCTTCAGCTATGCCGAACTCGGCGATCTGATTTCGCGCGCGGCGGCCGCCTTGAAGCGCCTCGGTGTCGGCCCTCGCGACGTCGTCTCCGTTCAGCTTCCCAATTGGTGGGAGTTTGCCGTGATCGCGCTCGCCGCCTTCCGGGTCGGCGCCGTCATCAACCCCCTGATGCCGATCTTCCGCGAACATGAACTGAGCTACATGCTCGACTTCGCGGAAACCAAGCTTTTGATCGTGCCAAAACTGTTCCGTGGCTTCGATCACGAGGCGATGGCGCAGTCGCTGCGGCCCAAACTGCCAAAACTTCAACACATCATCGTTGTCGACGGCGAGGGGGCGAACAGCTTCGACCAGGCGCTGCTCTCCGGCAGCGATCGTCTCAAGCCGCCCCCGATCGGCGAGATCGGCGCGCTTCCGGCCGATCAGATGGCGGTGTTGATGTTCACCTCGGGCACGACGGGCTCGCCCAAAGGCGTCATGCATTGCCTCAATACGCTGCTGGCCTGCAATATCGCGCTGGCCGGCCGCTTTGGCCTCGACACCAACGACACCATGCTGGTCTGTTCGCCGCTCGGCCATATGACCGGCTTTGCGGCCGGCATGCTGCTCGGCCTCAAGATCGGCGCCTCCGTCGTGCTCCAGGACGTGTGGGAGCCGAAGCGCGGTATCGCGATCATGGCCAATGAAGGCGTTACTTACTCGGCGGGTGCCGCGACGTTCCTCGCCGACATGTGCGAGGCGGTCGCCGGTGGCGCGGCAAAGCCTGCGCACTTACGCAAATTCCTGTGTGCCGGCGCGCCAATTCCGCCGGCATTGATCGATCGCGTCTACCGCGAGCTCGATCTCAAGGTCTGTTCGCTGTGGGGCATGACGGAATCGCTGTCGAGCACGTTGACCGAGCCCGAACGGGCGCTCGAAAAATCGTCGAAGACCGACGGCCGCCCGCTGGAGGGCGTTGCCGTAAAGGTGCTTCGCATGGACGGATCTCCAGCGCCGGTCGGCGAGAAGGGGCTGCTCAAGGTGCGCGGCGCGCAGATGTGCCTCGGCTACTACAAGCGCGCCGACATGGAGCCGTTCGACGCCGAGGGGTGGTTCGACACCGGCGACATGGCCTACATGGACGACGAGGGCTACATCCGGATCGACGGCCGCATCAAGGACATCATCATTCGCGGCGGCGAGAACGTGCCGGTCTTCGATATCGAGAACCTGCTGTTCAAGCATCCGGCCGTGCTTTCGACCGCGATCGTGGGTTATCCGGATCCAAGGCTGGGCGAGCGCGCCTGCGCATTCGTGGTGCTGCGTCCCGGCCAGACGCTCGATCTGGCCGCCGTGCAGGCCTTGATGGCGGAGCACAAGGTCGCGAAGCAGTATTGGCCGGAACGCATCGAAATCGTCGCCGATCTGCCAAAAACCCCGGCGGGCAAGGTGCAGAAATTCCAGCTGCGCGAGATCGCAAAGGCGTTCGCCGAACCGCCGCACAAGGCCAGCGCATGAACTCCCGCCTCAGGGATCGCGTGTGCGTCGTCACCGGCGCCGCGCGCGGGATCGGCCTTGCGATCGCCGAGCGCTTCGGCCAGGAGGGCGGTCGCATCGCTTGTGTCGACGTCAGCGCCCGCCGCCTGGAGCCTGCGGTCGAGGGGTTGAAGAGCAAGGGGTTCGACGCCAAGCCCTATGAGGTCGATGTCGGCAAGCGCGACGATGTTCACGCCCTGTTTGCGAGGATCGAGAGCGAGTTTGCGGCGCCGGTAGCCGTGCTGGTCAACAATGCGGTCTTTGCGCGCTTCGAGCCGCTGGCGCAGATCGAAGTCGAGACGGTCGATCGCATGTTTGCGGTCGGTGTGCACGGCCTGATCTGGACCACGCAAGCGGCGGCGCCGCAGATGGAGCGTCGCGGCGGCGGCGCGATCGTGAATCTGAGTTCCGTGTCGGCGTTCAACCCCGCCAAGGATTCCATTGCCTATTCCGCGCTGAAGGCCGGTGTCGTTGGTCTCTCGCGGGCATCGGCAATCGAGCTCAGCGCCAAGAAGATTCGCGTCAACGTGATCGCGCCGGGCATGATCGGCACACCGGCTTCGATCGCGCAATTCGATGAAGCGACGATCGCAACGCGCCAGGCCGAGATGCCGGCCGGCCGCTTTGGTGAGCCGGAAGAGATCGCGGCCCTTGCCGCATTCCTCGCCAGCGACGACGCGAGCTACATCCAGGGCGCCGTCATCACCGCCGACGGCGGCTGGACCATCCCTGCCAGATAGGAGAAGCGCGATGAGGCGACTGGAAGGCAGGCGCGCAGTCGTTACCGGCGGTGGCAGCGGCATCGGCCGTGCCAGCGCGATCCGTTTCGCGCGCGAAGGCGCTTCCGTGCTGGTGGTCGGCCGGGCCGGCAATACCGAGGAAACGGCAGCAGCGATCCGGGACGAAGGCGGCATCGCATCGGCGTTGATCACGGACGCGGCGGTCGAGGAAAACGTCGCCGAGATCGTCCGGCGCTGCGTGGCGGAATTCGGTGGTCTGGAAATCTTCTTCGCCAATATCGGCGTCACCGGAACGAACACGCCGTTGCTGGAGCAGACGGTCGAGGAGTGGTCGGACGTCTACCGCATCAACACCATCAGCTGCTTCCTCGCCATCAAATATGCCGGCCGGCACATGACGGCGCAGGGCTACGGCTCGATCATCCTCACCTCGTCGGCCGCATCGCTGCGCGCCAATGCCGGCGCCATCTCCTACAGCGCGAGCAAGGCGGCGGTGAACAATCTGGCGCAGACGGCGGCCAACGCCTTTGCCGGCACCGGCGTGCGCGTCAATGCCGTGTTGCCGGGGCTGGTGGAAACGCAGCTGACCCGAAAAGTGTTCGAGGATGCCCGCGCGCGGGGCGTCGAAGCCAAGCTCGGCCATGTGACGCCGATGAAGCGACCCGGGCGTGCCGAGGAGATCGCCGCCGCCGCGGCCTTCCTGGCCAGCGATGATTCGTCCTACGTGGACGGACAACTGCTCTCCGTCGATGGCGGCGTCAGCAGTACCCACCCTTATGGGCGGATCGCGCTCTAGCAGCGGCCGAAAACAAAGAGAGCACCGGGAGAGGCGCCATGGACTTCGAACTACCCAAGGAAATCACCGACAAGCTTGCTGAGCTGGACGCCTTTATCGAGGCCGAGATCAAACCGCTCGAGCGCGACAACATCAAATTCTTCGATCATCGCCGCGAGAATGCCCGAACCGACTGGGATGATGACGGGCGCCCGCGCACCGAATGGCGCGCGCTGATCAGCGAAATGGAGCGCCGCGCCGACAAGGCAGGGCACCTGCGCTATGGCCTGCCGAAATCATGCGGCGGCCAGGCCGCTTCCAATCTTGCGATCGCAGCGATCCGCGAGCACCTCGCCGCCAAGGGGCTCGGCCTGCACAACGATCTGCAGGACGAATCCTCGATCGTCGGCAATTTCCCGATCATTCCGGCGCTCGCCGACTACGGCACCGAGGAACAGAAAAGCTATATCGAGGGCATCATCACCGGAAAGAAGCATCTTTCCTTCGCCCTGACCGAACCCGGACATGGCAGCGACGCGACGTGGCTGGAGACGGAAGGCGTACGTGACGGTGATCATTGGGTCATCAACGGCCGCAAGCGCTGGAACAGCCAGGTGGCCCGCGCCCACGCCAATCTGGTGTTTGCGCGCACCTCCGGCAAGCCGGGCGAGGCCAGGGGCATCACCGCCTTCATCGTTCCGACCGATACGCCGGGCCATCACGTGCTTTACAATCACTGGACCTTCAACATGCCCAGCGATCACGCGGAGACCGAACTGGTCAACGTGCGCGTGCCCGACAGCGCGATCCTGCACAAGGAGGGGGAGGGCCTCGTCGTCGCACAACGCTTTGTGCACGAGAACCGCGTGCGCCAGGCCGCGGCGAGCGCGGGCGCCGCGCGTTACTGTATCCTGAAGGCGGTCGAATACGCCAAGACACGCGTCGCCTTTGGCGAGCCGCTCGCGCGGAAGCAGGCGGTTCAGTTTCCGCTGGTCGAGCTGTGGTCCGAATACGAACTGGTGCGCAATTTCATCTTCCGCACGGCGTGGCAGATGGACCGCCAGAATCCGCTGGAGATCAGCGACATGGTCTCGATCTGTAACTTCCGCGCCAACCGCCTGTGCTGCGAGGCGGCTGACCGGGCGATGCAGGTACATGGCGGCATTGGCTACAGCCGTGCACTGCCGTTCGAGCATATCTACCGTCACCATCGCCGTTATCGCATCACAGAGGGTACCGAGGAAGTGCAGATAAGGCGCGTCGCGCAATACCTGTTCAACTTCAGCGGCAAGCAGGCCAGCCGGTGATGACGGCGCCGAGCGCGTCCGACCGCGGCGTCGATTTCGACGTTGCGCGGCTTGACGCGTATCTGAAGGACTGGCTCGGCGGCACCGGTCCGACACGGGTGGAACGCACGCACGGCGGGATGTCGAACCCGACATACTTTGTCAGCCGCGGCGGGTGGCGCGCGGTGCTGCGCAAGCAGCCGAAGAACGTGCTGCCGTCGGCACATGCGATCGACCGCGAATTTCGTGTCTTGACGGCGCTGCAAGGCAGTTCCGTACCGACACCAGAACCCTATCGGTACTGCGAGGATCGCGAGATCGTCGGGACGCCGTTCTATCTCATGGAATGGCTTGACGGCCGCGTCTTCAACGAGTTCGGAACGGCCGGACTCGCCCGCGCCGAGCGCACCGAGCTGTTCCGTTCGATGTGCGCCGCGCTGGCCGCCATCCACAGGCTGGATTACCGGGCGCTGGGCCTGGGCGATTTCGGCCGGCCCGGAAACTATTTTGCTCGCCAGCTCAAGCGCTGGTCGGAGCAATGGTCGCAGTTCCGCCGCGGCGACGATGATAACCCCGCGCTCGACAGGATGGTGCGCTGGCTTGCCGAGCGCTTGCCCGAAAGCGAGACGGTCGCGCTGTGCCACGGCGACTTCCGTATCGCCAACGTCATGTTTCATGCAACAGAGCCGCGCGTGGTCGGCGTGCTCGACTGGGAGCTCTCGACGCTCGGTCATCCCCTCGTCGATCTGGCCTTCAACAGCCAGGCCTGGCTGATGGCACCGGACGAAAACGGCGGATTGCTCGGCCTGCCGCTCGCGGAGATGGGGATTCCGTCCGAGCGCGATTATCTGGAACTCTATTACGAACTGTCCGGCGCGACCGAGCGCCTCACCCGATTTCACCAGGTGTTCGCGATGTTTCGCGGTGCGGTCGGCAGCGCCGGCGTCGCCGCGCGCGGGGATCTCGGCACCGGAGTGTTGCCGGACGCGGCGCGTGTCGGGCGGCATCTGGCGCACGCCTATGCGAAGCGTGGTGTCGCGTTGATCGAGGAAGAGCGATGAGCATGCACGAACGGCCCGCCATCACCATCGACGAGGCGATCCGGCGCCGCCGCTCGGTGCGTGGCTTTCTGCCCGACGAGATTCCGGAGGCGACGTTGCGCGAGGTGTTCGAGCTTGCGCAATGGTCGCCGTCGAACTGCAACGTGCAGCCTTGGACGCCGCATGTCGTTTCGGGTGAAGCGTTGAAACAACTTCGCACGGCGCTGGTCGCGGCCGGGATGCGGGACGAGCCGATCAAGCCGGACTGGCCGGCTGACGGCAAATTCACTGGTATCTACCGCGAGCGGCAGGTGGACGCGGCGCAGAAATTATATGGCGCGATGGGGGTCGAGCGGAGCGACGTGGTTGGCCGCAAGATGGCCTATATCCGCAACCACGCCTTCTTCGATGCGCCGCACGCCGTACTGATCTTCATGCCGACGCCGTTCGATACGCGCGAAGCGGCCGATATCGGCATGTATGCGCAGACCCTGATGCTGGCGCTGACCGCGCGCGGCATCGCGTCCTGCGCGCAGGGCGCGCTTGGGCTGTTTCCTGAGATCATCCGCGAACAGCTCGGCATTCCCGCCAATTACAAACTGCTGTTCGGCGTTTCGTTTGGCTACGAGGATCACAGTATCAAGGCCAATGCGGCGCGCGTCGGCCGCGCTGATCTCGGCGATGCTGTCCGGTTCCACCGCTGAGAGAGGAGACTTCATCGTGACGGGACCGCTGAACGGCTTTCGTGTCGTCGAGATGGGCGGGATCGGCCCGGCGCCATTCGCCGGCGCGCTGCTCGGCGATCTCGGCGCCGACGTGCTGCGGATTGACCGCATCGCCAAACCGGGCGTCGAGCCGGATTTGCCGCCGCGCTTCGACTTCTACAATCGCAACAAACGCTCCGTCGCGTTGGACCTCAAGCAGCCGCGGGCCGTGGCGGCCGTGCTGGAACTCGTAGCCGGGGCGGACGCGTTGATCGAAGGGTTTCGACCGACCGTGATGGAGCGGCTCGGGCTTGGTCCCGACATCTGCCACGCCAAGAATCCGCGGCTGGTCTACGCGCGCATGACGGGCTGGGGGCAGGAGGGGCCGATGGCGCAGGAGGCGGGCCACGACATCAACTACCTCGCGCTGACGGGCGCGCTGCATTCCCTGGGCGATGCCGATCGGCCGCCGCCGCCGCCGCTCAATCTGGTCGCCGATCTCGGCGGCGGCGCGCTTTATCTGGTGGTCGGCCTGCTCGCGGCGTCGATGGAAGTGCGTCAATCGGGCCGCGGACAGACGATCGACGTCGCCATGATCGACGGTGTCACGCATTTGATGTCGGCGTTCCAGGCTTTTCGCCAGCAGGGCAGCTGGACCGGGCGGCGTGCCGACAACATCGTCGATGGCGGCGCGCCGTTTTACGGCAGCTATGCCACGCGCGACGGCAAGTTCATCGCGGTGGGCGCCATCGAACCGCAATTCTACGCCAGTCTCCTGAAGGTGATGGGCATCGACGGCGAACGCCTGCCGGACCAGAACGATCGTGCGGCGTGGCCGGAGATGCGCAAGCGCTTCGCTGAGGTTTTCGCAACGCGCACGCGCGATGAGTGGGTCGCGAAAGCTGCGGGGCGTGACGCCTGTCTTGCACCCGTGCTGACGATCGACGAAGCGCCGGAGCATCCGCAGATGCAAAGCCGCGATGTTTACGCGGCGTTCGACGGCCTGCGGCATCCCAGCCCGGCGCCGCGATTTTCCCGCACGCCTTCCGAACTTCGCCGGCCGACGCCATCCCCCGGACGTGACAGCCGGGAGGCTCTCGCAGATTGGGGGATTTCTGCGGCGCAAATCTCTGAATTGGAAGCCGCCGGCGCCATGGGGCAGGTTTGACGTGGTCGATCGGGCAGCCTGGTGAATGGTCCGACGCGCAGCACGCGTCGGCGGCTTTTCGGTTTAAGCGGCTCCAACTGGCGCTTGCGTAGCTTGCGATATGACGCGAGCGGCGCACGAAGCGGTCACCTCGTTGGTTCAATGCGAACGGCGATTCTGGACGAAGAACCCCGGCTTAAGCCGCTGCGCTTCTCGATCATCTTGAATCTGGGATATCAGGCCGCCAGTCGTACCCGCGCCCAGCGGCGCGGTCTGCGGCGCGAGAGCGCGAATTGATTGTTGCAATCGCAGAATTGAGCGGTCTCGCGCCTGGACCTCGGCAGTGGCGACAAGCTGCTCTACAGTTATCGGAGCCGAAGGCTTGCAAACGAGCTTCTCAAGCTGCTCTCTGCGAAACGGAACAAAGAATTCCGTTAGAGCCGGCGAGAGCGCTGCCTTCTCATCGATGTGAACAAAGTTGAGGCTAGCAGGCCAAAGTATTTCTTCCGCTCCAAGTTTGGCTATTGGTGCAGTTCCTGCAGGCGGCCCCGCCTTGAAGAAATTGTGACATCCGGCGCATGTAACGGCTGCCGCACGAGCAACCAACTGTGTTGAATCCACACCAACCTTGGCCAGCCTGGCAGCTTCTGGATCGACAACTGTTTGCTTGAAGGCCGTGTTATCTATAGCTGGGCCCATGGGATTGTCGATTGGCGAAACTGAACTCTGGAACTCGTTGAACTTGTCGTCGAAACGAGCACCAAGCTTGCTAAAGAGGTAGCTTTTGAAAACTTTGAGATCGAATTCCGGAGCGGTTCTATCTAAGCGTTTATCATAGTTTTTGTGGTTTTTATCCGTTGCAACTTCATCGAACTCAATCAACTGCCCTAAGTAGCTGCCCTTGAACTCCCTCCAAAACTCGTCTTTGACAGTTGCCGCACGCGCCTGCGGAGCCGCCGTAGCGGGTACGCCGGCACCGTAGAGTTCGGCAAGCGGATTTGTCTTCACCGTTACCGGAACGAAACTGCTCGAGTTGCCATCGACGCTTGTGATGATCCACTCTCGCAAATTCCACTGGACCGGCCCGGTGGACGTGCCGACCTTGTTTACAAAAAGATTGCCCCGAACCTGTCCAAAACGATAATTGTCGGCATGTACCACGGGACCAATGTTGGCGGACAACCCCGTATAGTAAAAACGATCCAATTCGTCGGCTATGACCCCACCATCCGCGAGTTTTGACAAATTGGCCCAGAACTCTGCTACGGGTTGGCAGCCGATCTGGCCTCCTAGTGGATTTCTAAGACGGGCTTCAAAGATTATCGTCATCCGGCTGGCTGGCGGACTGTTGCCGTGATCGATTGCCTTGTTGAAAGTGTAGACGATACGATGCTCTCCGCAGTCCGACCAATCCTCGGGTACTAGATCCAGCCTATTGAAGAGGCCAACAGGAACCATGGCAAAAGGGTTGTCTGGCTTATCCGCATCCAGCAAATCGGACGCTTTCAAAACGGACTCCATGGGCCGTTCTGATACCTGCATCCGAAGCTGACTGTTGCGATTTACGAAGTCATCGGCCACAAACGACGACAACATTGTCGAAACAAGTTTTTCGGCGGCCTCCTTAGTCACCGCAATACCTTGCGACTTCAACACTGCGTTGATCGTTTTTCGAAAGCTAAACCGGTCGGCCAAGGCCGCTTTATCGTTGAAAACGATCGAATGCTGCTTTAACGGCTCAGGACAATATGGCTGGGCGTACGCCGATGAATGCGTAGCGATTAGAATGACTGCGGTACTCATCCGAAGTTTAGCGACGGAAATCATGACCGATTACCCCTCAAACTAAACGTGCAATAGCTCGAACTTCAACCTTATTATGCATACTCGCTTGGCGTGTGCAACCTGCCTCGTGCTACAGGCGGAGTCCGGGCGGCTTCAGGTTTCGGCGCATTCGCGACCTAGAGGAAGGTGTTCGACCTAGCCTGCAAGGCAGAGAGGTTGTTTAGGGTGAACGTCGCGCGCGAAGAGAGGCGGCTTTTGGAATTTGTCCCCGCTGGTTCGACGTGGAAGGGCGAGGGAGCTATCGGCGACGGTCCGTCAGCCTTCGATTTGCTTGCGGAAACAGCCCCCTCGCGGTGGCTAGAGGATAAACGGGTAAAATACGACTGAGCATCCAAATTGGCTGGGGAACTAGGATTCGAACCTAGACAAACAGAGTCAGAGTCTGTTGTGCTACCGTTACACCATTCCCCATCTAAGTACCTGATATATAAGTACTTTTTTCGGAAGTTTAGCAATGCCATTATATGGACTTTGGCAAACACTCCGGGCGGTCATATAGACGTGTCGACGTTGTGGGTCCAGTCTTACCGCACGAACCCTTCATCTAATTGTTTTCCGTAGAATTTTGCCTCTTACTCCGGATTTGTCATCTCGTCGTTCCCAGATTGCTCAACCACCCCCGTCAGGCTCCCGCGTGCACTACTACTCTTGGTGATGTCGAACAGAAGAACAGTTTAAGGTTGTAGCGAAGTGGCCGTGACGCCCATTTCCGAGCGCCTTATCTATTTGCCGACGCACCCCAGACCAACTGGATGCTTTGGCGATGCTGTTCATGGTGGAAAAGGCGGCTTGCCTATATCGTAAATTGAATCGTGAATGCCTATGTATCTTGGGCGGGAACGACATGGCTGCTCTAACCATTGGCGATCGTCGGCAACGGCGCGCTTGATAGTTTTGAACGACCGCGAATGCGTGCCGAGGGGGAGCCGTGGATTCAGCTAAAGCCAAAGAATGGGAAGATCGCTTTCGCGGAACTACAATCGAGTCTTGGACGATTGAATCGCTGATCGATCATGGAAAGTCAGCAGCCGTGTTTCGCGCGGCGGGCAAGGACGGGTTAGTCGCCGTTAAGATATTCGATGATGAAATTATTCAGCGTTTCGGCGACAAGACGCAACTTGGTCGCATCGAGCGCGAGCTGACACTGGTTGGCAAATCACATCCTAATATGGTCCGCTTGCTTGGCGGCGGAGTGGATGCAAATAGCAAGAACCATTACATCGTTATGGAATTTTTGGACGGTCTCAGTCTGAGCAAATGCTTGGATCAGGTGCCAGAAGCCAACATCCCAAAGCTAATAGAACAGCTTGTGTCAGCGTGTGAGTTCTTGGAGTCGCTGAACCTAGCGCACAGAGACATCAAGCCTGCCAACATCGTTCTACTAGAAGATCTAAGTAGGCTAGTGCTGCTCGATTTTGGCGTTCTGAAGCCGATCGGCGAGGTTGGTTTAACCGACGTGGATGGTCAGCGCGTATTTGTGGGCACTCTCCAATATAGTTCTCCGGAGTTTCTGCTACGGGATGAAGCAGATGATGCCGCGGGTTGGCGCGCCTTATCAATCTACCAAGCTGGTGCGGTGCTACATGACCTAATTATGCGGCGCCCTATATTTGACGAGTTCGTGAATCCATATGCGGCGCTTGTAAATGCGGTGCAGCATGAGCTTCCAAATGTCGCGAGCGAGACGGCGCCCTCATACCTCGTTGATGCGTGTCGCATGGCGTTGGTTAAAGACCCGGCCAAACGGATAGGCCTAGCAAACTGGGATTCTTTTCGACCCCCCAAGTCGATGCCGGCCGCCGACGAAGCGCGCAAGCGAGTGGGGCAGAGGATTCTGCTCGCAAAATCCGAAGCGACTCCCACAAAGAACAACGCAGCCGCTGCTCGTGAGCTGCTCGACACGGTTATCGAAGGATTGAAAATCGAAGTTCGGCGAATACGGCAAGCGAATGCTTCGTTGATTCCTCCGGTGGAGGTGGCGCGGGCCGCACGTCGCTCCCCGATACTTGTGATTCAGCTGAAGCCGTCAGAGAGCCTTCAGCTTTTGAGCGGGTTCCGATTAAATATTGTCGTCGAAGTCATCGATGTCGATGCGCAAGCAATCATAGTTCAAATAGCTGCGGCGACTTCCGACGTGCCGATAGATGAAATTCCCGCCGTAGAAGTATTCAAGGGTCCCTATAGTTCAGCAGCGATTAGCGATCGAATCGAAGCTGCGCTATTCTTGTGCCTGGATCAAGTACAACGAGGAATCGAAGGGTCGCTCAATCTTGATGGTCTAGGAGGGACTTGATGGAATCCTCTTGGTGGAAAGACATTAGTCAGCTTGATGAAGAGCAAAAAAAGGTCATCTCGCTCGATGACGATGCTGACCATCTTGTCATCGGCCCGCCGGGCTGCGGGAAAACAAATCTTCTTCTGTTGCGAGCGAGTTATCTTCACAAAAAGGGGACTACCAATATCAAAGTGCTCGCCTTTGGCCGAGTTCTTAAGGAGTTCATTGCGTCCGGTACGACGCACTACCCGTTTGCCCCTGACAAGGTGCAAACGTTTATGCGATGGGCATACGAAGTTCTGAATGCCAATGGCCTCACTCTGGCTGAAGACGATGATTTCGATAAAGTTCGGGATCAAATGTTTGCCAAACTGGGTGAAGTCGCGGCAATGCAAAAAGCCGAGAACACCTACGACGTGATCTTGCTAGATGAAGCGCAAGATTACTCTGATGACGAAGTCAACTTGATCCGTTCGTTTGGTGAGCGAATTTTCGCTGTTGGCGATAACAATCAACGCATCACGGAGAGAACCGGCGCGCTAGAGAAATTAGCGCAGCTTGGAGCGGGGACAGTAACTCTCCGTCACCATTATCGAAATGGTATGAAGATTTGTCGCGTTGCGGATGGGATCAAGAATCTCATCGATGATCCTAGCGGTATGGAGGCGAGTTCCAACTATGACGAGGCTGCGTATCCCTCCACTGTCGAGGCATTAGGAGAATTAGAAATCGACGATCAGGTGGCCCAAGCAGTGAAGCGTATAGAGACTCAACTCCAAGCTTACCCAGGAGAGATGATCGGAGTGCTGTGCCCACGAGCTGATGATTTGAAAGTAGTTGTCGGCCTACTTCTTGCCAGTAGCATTGCTGGAGACGTGCAAGTACAGCGGGCTGGTGCTTACACCTCGATGGTTGAAGGTCGTCCGGTTGTCGTTACGACCGTACAAGGAGCAAAAGGTCTCGAGTTCAGGGCTGTTCACCTGATGGCTGCTGACAAGCTGAAAAGATTCCCCACGCAAAGGAATCTGACTTACACTGCTGTGACGAGGGCGAAAACGACGCTCGTTGTTTATCATGGTGGGAGTTTGGCGGGTTACTTTGAAAAAGGACTGAAAGCCTGCGAAATTGCGAAGCCAGTTGAGCCGGACCTGAAGGATCTCTTCTTATGATCGCGATCACAACGCGTCGCCTAAGTCGGGAGGAGTTCGTCAATTGGATGGCCGAGGCTCTGGTCGGTAATCCAACGTTGCCAAGTGATGCAGGGTCGCAGCGCGCGAAGCCTAATGATGTGACACTGGCTTGGCCAGATTTTCAGGCGAATGCTAGGCCGATCATCTGCGTCCCAGAAAGGCAGCTTCAAGAATTTTTCGCATTTGTATCGACCTACAGCACAAACGTGCGTCCATTTACAGCGTACTTCCGAGTTTTGCCGACCGAATTGATCGAGAGTTTGGAGAATAATAGGCGCGTCCATGGTAACGAGATGCAGATCGCTCGGATGGTTGCTGGAGCCAGCCTTGCCGAAGCCTGGATGGCTGCAGCACGACAGTCCGAACGACCGAGCCATGTGCTTCCGTTGCTTCAGTCATCGCTATCTCTGTTGCTTGGTCAAACGGTTCTAGCTGGCTATGACGACCAAGCGTTTGATTGGGCTTTGAATGAATGGATCGCAGCTCGGGGAGAAGGTATCGAAGCCGTTAGTAAGCAGAATGTGGGAAGCAGTGCCGTTGCTTGGCTCCATGTGCATAGGGCGACGACGGCACTCTCGCGGGGGGCTCTTCGAGAGTTCAATGGTCCGATCGTTGAGTTCATCGCAGCTGCGGTTGAGGCGCGGTCTATTAGGCCAGATATGCTTCGCAAACTCTCGACGATTGCGGGCGTTGACCTCGATTTGGTGAAATTGCTCGCCGCCTCAAGAGAGGAACGAATTAGCCGCTTCAATGCAACGATCGCCCAACTCAAAAATCGCGGCGAAGGCGGACTGAAACCTGAATTTTTGGCGGGTCTAATGCTTGCGATTGCCGGCAATGGATCGTTTGAGATGCTGCGATCAGCCCGTGAATTTGAGGGTTGGCTCGATGGTGCGGTTGTTTGGTTCGGTATCTGCGCTGCACTTTTCGACGATAGCAACGTCCTCGTATACGCTAATTCAGCTGGTCGGCGCGTGGTCCGAGACATTCTCCGGCGCGACGATCCGTTCGATCTACCGAGAGCAGATATAGCCTCGACAGAACTTCGGTTCATGCAAGGCAGCAAGGTTGATGTCGGACAATTTGGCGTTCATGGGCCAAGGTCGATCGAAGTTGAGATACTCCCCAACGTCGTTACCCGAATACTATCGCAGGAGACTAGCCAAACTGAGCGGAGCCCGGACGAACGCGACATCCTGCTGCGCACAATGGATGAAGTGTCTTATCTAGCTAGTCGCGCTCGCCGTATTTTGACAGAGGGAAGTGAGCGTCAGGGAGATATTTACAGGTCGCGCAGGCCGGGTCGTAGCAAGTGAGCATGTGGCAATTCCACTAATTGGCCCGAGCGCCACTTGGCAGCGCCGAAAGTTTAGCAAACGTCTCAGATTTCTTCAGTTCAGGCCGGATCAAATCGGGGAGGTTTGCTAAACTGGTTGAGGAAAATCAACGACTTAGCCAATAAACCGTTAGGCTACCGTTACACCATTCCCCAAGAATTGCTGAGCGACATCAATGACTTAGTGAGTCGGCCGGCAATTGCTCGCGGCCGGATCCTGAGAATCCGGCGAACTGGCGCCCTTCTACTCGCTACCTTGCGCCCTTGGCAAGCGCGCGGGGAAGGCGTTGTTGCAAGGGGCCCGGCAAATCCGCCGGTATTTTGGGACGCGGCCGGGCCGCAGTCAGGCCTTGGCCGATGAGCCTTTCGTTCGAAGAACTCGACTTCCGCCCGACGCCGATGGGCGTGCTCAGCCTGCGGCGCCGGCGGCGGCCGATGTCCGACGTCGATGTCTACGAAATCAAGCTCGGCGACGAGTTTCTGATGTCGAGCCAGTTCACGTTGGCCGAGATCGAGCTGGCGCGGCTTGGCCTCGCGGCGCATGGTCGCGCGGATCTGGACGTGGTGGTCGGCGGCCTCGGGCTTGGCTACACCGCCCGCGCGGTGCTCGAAAACGCCGGCGTGCGCTCACTGATCGTGGTGGATGCGCTTTCCGAAGTGATCGAATGGCACGAGCAGGGATTGCTGCCGCTCGGCAAGGAGCTCACCGGCGATCCGCGCTGCCGCCTTGCCCATGGCGATTTCTTTGCGATGTCGGCCTCCGCCGAAGGGTTCGACGCGGGTTCACAGGGACGCCGTTTCGATGCGGTGCTGGTCGATATCGATCACTCGCCGCGCAAGCTGCTGCATCCGCGGCACGCCGCGCTGTACGAGCCGGAAGGGCTGGCACGGCTCGCCGGCCATCTGCAGCCGGGCGGCGTGTTCGCGCTGTGGTCGAACGATCCACCGGACGATGCGTTCGAACGCGTGCTGGCCGGCGCCTTTGCGACCTCGACAACCCATGTCGTGACCTTCGACAATTGGCGCGGGGATCACGATGCCAGCAACACCGTCTATGTGGCCGTGAAAGCGGAGGTGGCGCGGTAGTGGTGTTATTCCGTCATTGCGAGCGCAGCGAAGCAATCCATTCTTGCTTTGCGTGACGAGGTGGATTGCTTCGCGGTGCCTGTCATCGGGCGCGCATTCGCGCGACCCGGTGGCTCGAAATGACGAAATCAGTTACTTGATCTTGTCGTAGGCTGAGGCGAAGTCGGCGAGCGGCATCGGAATGGTGATGCTTTCCTTGGCCATGTTCTGGAACGACACTTTCAGCTGCTTGCCGGATTTCATCGCCGCCAGCATATCCGCCGGGATCGGGCTGTTGGCGTAGCAGCCGCGCTGCTCGCAGGTCTGGATCTGCAGATCGGAAACCTTGCCGTCGTCGACCTGAAGCTTGGCGCCCGCCGGCAGGTTTAATCCGAGCGGCAACTGGATGATGGCCATCGGCTGACGGGTGTCGCCGGCGACGCGGATGTTGAGCAGCACGATCACCTGTCCGGTCTTGGTGAGAACCGCGGTCTGTTCGACCGCGCATTCGAGCGGCGCCTCGCGGCTTGGGCTGGAGCAGCGCGCGACCCAGCCGGGAGGGGCGGGGGTGTTGGCCGGCGCAGCATCGGCCTGCGGGGCCGGCGTCGGCGACGGCGTGGCCTGGGCCGAACGCGGCGCGGCCTTGGCCTTGGGTGCCTGCGGCGTCTGGCCGAAGCCGGGCGAGGCAAACGTAACGGCGACGACGAATGCGAGCGTTGCTGAAATTTTCACTGTGATCCGGCTCCGAAATATGTCGCTCTCGGATGTGCCGTCGGACGCTCAAAGTCAAGTAACTCGCCAGGCCAGATCGCCTGCAGGGTTAAATCACTGGCAATCCATCACGCGCAAAGCCAGTTCACTCGGCGGCTTGCTTGACCGCGCCCTGTTGTTCCGGATCGGCTTCGCGATCGGGATGCGCCGGTCGCCCCCAGCGCGCAAACGCGTTCGAGAGCCGGTCGAGATAGAGATAGATCACCGGCGTCGTGAACAGCGTCAGCGCCTGGCTGACGATGAGGCCGCCGACCATGGCATAGCCGAGCGGCTGGCGGATTTCCGATCCGGTGCCGGTGCCGAGCATCAGCGGCACGCCGCCGAGCAGGGCGGCCATCGTCGTCATCATGATCGGGCGGAAACGCAGCAGCGCCGCCTTTCGGATCGCGGCCTCGGGCTCCAGCTGCTCGTCGCGCTCGGCCGAGATCGCGAAATCGACCATCATGATGCCGTTCTTTTTCACGATGCCGATCAGCAGCACGATGCCGATCAGCGCGATCAGGCTGAAGTCGAATCCGAACAGCATCAGGATCGCCAGTGCCCCGACGCCGGCCGACGGCAGCGTGGACAGGATCGTGATCGGGTGGATGTAGCTTTCATAGAGAATGCCGAGGATCAAATAGACGACCACGAGGGCCGCGAGGATCAGCAGTGGCACGGTGCCGAGCGATTGCTGGAAGGCTTGCGCGGTGCCCTGGAAACTCGAGTTGAGCGTCGTCGGCGCGCCGATCTCGACCATCGCCTTCTGGACCGCGTTGGTCGCCTGGCCCAGCGCCACGCCCTGGCCGAGGTTGAAACTGATCGTGATCGCCGGAAACTGGCCCTGGTGGCTGATCGACAGCGGCCGCACCGGCACGCTGGTCCATTTCGCAAACGTCGACAGCGGCACCTGGTCGCCGGTGGTCGGGGATTTCACATAGATCTTGTCCAGGGTGTCGATGCTGCCCTGCAATTCCGGCAGCACTTCGAGGATCACGTGATAGCTGTTGAGCTGCGTGAAATACTGCGTCACCTGGCGCTGGCCAAAGGCGTCGTACAGCGTGTCGTCGATCAATTGCGGCTGGATGCCGTAGCGCGAGGCGGTGTCGCGATTGATCTTCAGTTCCACCGTGGTGCCGTTGGTCTGCTGGTCGGTCGCGACGTCGCGCAGTTCGGGCAGCGTCTGCATTTTGGCGAGGATCTTCGGCGCCCATTCGTTCAGCTCGGCCAGATTGGCGTCCTGCAGCGTGAATTCGAACTGGGTTCGCGTCGGCCGGCCGCCCAGCCGGACGTCCTGCGCCGCCTGCATATACAGCCGGGCGCCCTCGACCTTGTCCAGCTTGGGGCGCAGCCGGGCGATGATCTCCTGCGCTGACGCCTTGCGCTCGTTGCGCGGCTTCAGCGTGATGAACATGTTGCCGTTGTTGCCGGCCCTGCCGCTGCCGCCGATGTTCATGGCGATGGTCGCGACATCGGGATCGGCCATCACGATCTTGCCGAGTTCCTCCTGGTGACGCTTCATGTCGGCGAACGAAATATCCTGGTTGGCCTCGGAGGTGGCGGTGATCAGGCCGACGTCCTGCTGCGGGAAGAAGCCTTTCGGGATGATCACGAACAGGTAGACCGACAATCCCAGCGTCGCGAAGAAGATCATCAGCGTCGTGAACTTCCAGCGCAGCGCCAGGTCGAGCCCGCGCTCATAGGCGCGAAGCATGGCGTCGAACGCGCTTTCGCTCCATTGGTAGAAGCGCCCATGCCTGGTCTCGTGATGCGACCTGAGGAAGCGCGATGCCATCATCGGCGTCAGTGTCAGCGACACGATCATCGATACGAAGATCGTCATCGCCAGCGTGACCGCGAACTCGCGGAACAGCCGGCCGATAATGCCGCCCATCAGGAGCAGCGGGATCAGCACCGCGACCAGCGAGATCGAGATCGAGACGATGGTGAAACCGATTTCCTTGGCGCCCTTGAAGGCGGCGGCCATCGGCGTTTCGCCTTCCTCGATGTAGCGGGTGATGTTCTCCAGCATCACGATGGCGTCGTCGACGACGAAGCCGACGGCGATGGTGAGCGCCATCAGCGACAGATTGTCGAGCGAATAGCCGAATACCCACATCAGCGCGCAGGCGCCGAGCAGGGCCAGCGGCACCGTGATGGTCGGGATCACGGTTGCCCAGAAGCTGCGCAGGAAGATGAAGATCACCATCACGACCAGCGCGATGGTGAGAAGCAGCGTGAATTGCACGTCCTCGACCGCGGCGCGGATGGTCTGGGTGCGATCGCTGATGACCTCGATCTTGATCGCAGGCGGGATGGCCGCGACCAGCCGCGGCAGCGTCGCCTTGATCTTGTCGACGGTCTCGATGACGTTGGCGCCGGGCTGCTTGAACACGACGAGGAACACGCCACGTTTGCCGTTGGCCCAGGCCGCCTGCTTGGCGTCTTCCGGGCCGGTGACGGCCTGGCCGATATCGCGAACCCGCAGCGGTCCGCCATTGCGATAGGCGATGATGACGTCGTTCCAGTCCCTGGAATCGAGCAGCTGGTCGTTGGCGTAGATGGTGTAGGCGCGGGTGGCGCCGTCGATATTGCCCTTCGGGCTGTCGACGGTGGTGATCGTGATCTGGCTGCGCACGTCCTCCATCGACAGGCCCTTGGCGACGAGCTTGGCGGGATCGATCTGGATGCGGATCGCCGGCTTTTGTTGCCCGCCGATGATGACCTGCGCAACGCCGGAAATCTGGCTGATCTGCTGCGCAAGCTGGGCGTCGACGCTGTCGCTAACGGTGGTCAGCGGCAACGTGTCCGACGTCGCCGACAGCAGCAGGATCGGCGAATCCGCCGGGTTGACCTTGCGATAGGTCGGCGGCGAGGGGAGGTTCTTCGGCAATTGACCGCTGGCGGCGTTGATCGCGGCCTGCACGTCGTTGGCGGCGCCATCGATCGAACGGTTGAGATCGAACTGGATGGTGACCGCTGACGTGCCGAGATAGCTGGTCGAGGTCATCTGCGCGATGCCGGGAATTTGCGCGAGCTGGCGCTCCAGCGGCTGCGCCACCGACGAGGCCATGGTCTCCGGACTGCCACCCGGCAGGCTGGCGGAGACCTGGATGGTCGGAAAATCGACCTGCGGCAGCGGGGCCACCGGCAGCAGCGGATAGGCGACGAGACCGATGAACAGAATGCCGGCCATCATCAGCGAGGTGCCGATGGGGTAGCGAATGAAGGGCGCGGAGATTCCGCCGCTCATCTTTGGCCGACCTTGGCCGGCACCGGGTCCGAACTTGCGACCGCGGTCGAAACCAGCGTGCCCGGCTGCACCTTGTATTGGCCTGCCGTGATTACCTGCTCGCCGGGCGACAATCCCTCATTGATCACGGAGCGGCCGTCGATCGACCGCGTCACCTTGATCTTGCGCAGGGCGGCCTTGTTGTCCTGGTCGACCGTGAACGCGTAGAGGCCGTCGGACCCATGCTGAACCGCATCGTCGGGCACCACGGTGGCGTCCTTCAGCGTCGCAATCAAAAGCCGGGTCGAAACCGACTGGCCCGGCCACAGCGCATGGTCCTTGTTGTCGAAAAGCGCCTTGAGCCGGATCGTGCCGCTCGTGGTGTCGACCTGGTTGTTGATCAGCGCCAGCGTTCCCGTCGACAGCACGCGCTTGCCGTCGGTCGACAGCGCGATCGTCTCCGGCGGCGCCACCGCAAGTGCAGCCCTGATATCGGGCAGTTGATCTTCGGGGGCCGTGAAGATCACGGCGATCGGTTCGATCTGCGCGATGGTCACAATGCCGGTCTGGGTTGCGGCATTGACGATGTTGCCGACGTCGACCTGGCGCAGGCCCGCAACCCCGGAGATCGGCGCCTTGATGGTGGCGTAGTCGAGCTGGGTTTGCGCATTGAAAATGGCCGCGGCGTCGGCCTCGATCTGCGCCGTCAGCTGCGCGACGGTGGAGCGCTGGGTATCGGTTTGCTGCCGGGTCGCGAATTCGCCGAGCTTGGTAAAGCGCTGCAAATCGAGACTGGCGTTGGCGAGATTGGCTTCGTCCTGGGCTTTCTTGGCCTTCGCCTGATCGAGCGTCGCCTGGAACGGCCGCGGATCGATCTCGACCAGCGTATCGCCCTGCTTGACGAACTGACCTTCCTGGAAGGCGATCCGGTTGATCTGGCCATCGACGCGGGTGCGGACCAGGACAGTATTAAAGCCTTGCACCGTACCAAGGCCGGTCAGATAGACCGGGAAATCGGCCTTCTCGACGGCTGCGGTCTTGACGGCGACGCGGGCCGGTGCGCGCTGCTGGGGACTAGCAGCCTGCGCGGCGTGGTCTTCGCCATGGAATCGCTGCCAGCCGAAATAGCCGAGCCCGGCCATTGCACCGATCAGCAACAACAGACGGATCGTGCGCGATTTGGACATGCGGGCTTCTTGGGTTCGGGAGGGTATTCAAAAGCGTCCCCAGCGAAGTCCGGTGTAATATGCGCGCCGTTTGGCTGTAAACACACTAAGACTTGAAGAATCCTAAACAATTGGAAAGGTTTGAAGCCTCGCAGCTTGATCAAAAATGTCGCTCTGCAATGCCTGCCGATTGCGCAACGCGCCGGGCGTTTCGCGCCTGCTGCGCCGCGGTGAAGGTATGAAGAGTCTTGGCGACAAGATTCTTGGCGGGAAAAACTCCTGATGGGACTCGGGATAATATCCGCGCAGCGCGATCGGCGGCTCGTCGAATTCCCGCAATTGCGATAGCGCTTTTCGAAACGTTTTGAAACATCACTGGATATCCATCGCGCGAGCGGGTTGTGATGCTCTCTGACTTCGGCGACGCGATCAAAGCAGTGGTGAAAGGTTTCAACATCGCCGCGTTGGGAGCGGGCGGTGTTGTCCCATTGGCGGCCGCGCTTTAGATTTAGAACCCTTCAAATCTAAGCCTCTCAAGCCGGCAGACGAGGCCTTCGATGGTTCCCTGAAGCAGGCTCCGGGCTCGGATCCCGCTGTTTACGGTGCTTCTAGTTTGCATCTCACACGGGGTATGCGTGTGGTGTCTTTTGTCTGGCTGCAGAGCATGGTACGGGATGCCCACGCCCGCAGGCTGACTTTCGATCTTGAGACGTCGATCCAGGCCTTGGTAATGCGACCGGGGCGATGACCCCAAAACGGTCAAATTGACGGCATCTATCACAACCTAATTCGCTACTGGGCCGAAGCATGAATTTCTTGATTGTTCGAAACACCGTCGCTGCAATCGCCGCCTTGGCGATCCTGTCGTCAACTGCGCCTTCGTCGGCCCAGCAGCAGATGGCGCCGGCAGCAACAGCCGCGCAGGCTCCGGCCGTGCAGGCTCCCGCGCCGTCGGCGGCCGCAGCGCCAACTGCCGCATCCCCGGGTGCAGCCGCGTCCCCGGCGGCAGAAGCAACCGCCGCGCCGGCCGAGCGTGACAAGCTGCTGAAGGCCGCCGCTGCGGAGCTCCGCGAATTGTCGCCCTGGTCGATGTTCAAGTCGGCGGACGTGCTGGTCAAGGCCGTCATGATCGGTCTCGCCTTTGCCTCGCTGCTGACCTGGACCATCTTCATCGCCAAGATGATCGAGATGACCGTCATTCAGCGCAAGCTGCGCAATGCGCTCAAAAAGATCAGCGACTCCCGCTCGCTTGCGGAAGCGCAATTCGCGCTGGGCGCGAAGGGTAGCGTGCTGTCGTCGTTGCTCGCGGCCGCGATGCGCGAAGCGCGCCTGTCGGCGGGTATCTCGAGCGACGCCGGCATCAAGGAGCGCGCGGCGTCGAGCTTTGCCGAGATCGTGCGCGCCGAGGCGCGGCGGATCCGGCTCGGCATGGGCCTGCTCGCCACCATCGGCGCAACATCGCCCTTCGTCGGACTGTTCGGCACGGTCTGGGGCATCATGAACAGCTTCATCGGCATCTCGAAATCGCAGACGACCAATCTGGCCGTGGTGGCGCCCGGTATCGCCGAAGCGCTGCTGGCGACCGCGATCGGTCTTGTCGCCGCGATCCCCGCCGTCATCATCTACAATCACTTTTCGCGCGTGACCAAGGGCTACCTGGAACTGGTCGGCCGTGCGTCGGGCGCCGCAGGACGTCTGCTGTCGCGCGATCTCGATCGCACCCATGTCGGCGGTTCGCATTCCCGCGCGGCGGCGGAGTAGGCGATGGGCGCTTCGATCGCAGAGAGCGACGACGACGACGGCGATTTCGCGGAATCGCACGAAATCAACGTCACGCCGTTCATCGACGTCATGCTCGTCCTCCTGATCATCTTCATGGTGGCTGCGCCGCTGTCGACCGTCGATCTTCCGATCGACTTGCCGACATCGACGGCGACCCCGCAGAAGAAACCGGACAAGCCGACTTACGTGAGCATCAAGCCGGATCTGGCGGTCGCGATCGGCGAGAACCTGGTCAAGCGGGTCGATCTGGTGCGCTCGCTCGACGCGATGCCGGATATGAGCAAGGATAAATATGTCTTCCTGCGCGCCGACCGCGCGGTGCCCTATGGCGAGTTGATGGATGTGCTGGAGATCCTGCGCGCCGGCGGTTATTCCAAGCTCAAGCTGGTGACGCTCGAAGGCGTTCCGGATGCGGCGGCCTTGCCGGCAGCACCGGCCGAATCGAAACCTTGATTCTTTATTTTGACGCGTTTTCTTCACGCGAACCGGTACCCACTTCGCTTGAAAACGCTACGGGTAACTGATGACTGACCTCGACGAACAAACGACGTCCCGGCGGCTCTGGGTTTTCGCAGGCGTCTGCGCGCTCGCGCTTCACATCGGCGGCGCGGCGCTGGCGATCTCGCATTTGCAGGCCGAAGAGGCCGACGATGCGCTCGGCGCGACCGCGATCGAGATCGGACTCGAAATGGCCTCGGTCCATCGCGAGGTGACCGATCTGCCGCCGGGCCCGGATACGGATGCGTCGACGGCGTCTCCCCAGCTTGCGGAGCAGAAGGCCGAGGTCAAGGAAACCGAACTGCCGCAGGACAAGCCAACGGAACCCGAAGAAGCGGACCGGGTGGTGACGGAGACCGAGTCGAAGAAGCCCAAGGAAGACGATCCGAAGATCGCGGCGGTACAGACCGCAGCCTCGACGGAGTCGGTCGCGTCAGAAGCAACCGCCACTCCCAGTTCCGAGGTGATCCCGGAGGGGCCGCGCTCGATCGCACCGGCCATCGGCAGCGGCGAGACCGCGCGCCGCGTGCGTGCGACCTGGCAGAAGGAGCTGTCCGCCCATCTCGACAAGCACAAGAAATATCCAAAGGATCGCGCTCAACAGGCTGCCGAAATCGCTGTTCGTTTCACGCTGGACCGGATGGGGCGCGTGCTTTCGGTCAGCATCGAAAAAGGATCCGGCGACGCGGCGTTCGACGAGGCCGCACTCTCAATGGTGCGGCGCTCCGATCCCGTGCCCGCGCCGCCGCCATTGATCGCGGACGAAGGGTTGAGCTTTACCGTGCCGGTGATCTTCCGCGTCAAATCGAAGAAGGGCTGAGCGGGTAGGGCGCCGCGGGGCCTACGACGCTGGCTCCGTTTGGAGCGCGCGCACCGCAGCTCTGATCATCGCGACGATTTCGAGCTTGGCGTCGCCGTCCTCAGGCTGACGCCACGCGCTCTGGATTGCGACGACCACCTGCTCGGCCGGATTGACGACGATGATCTGGCCATAGTCGCCGTTCGCCGAAAAGACACCGTTGCTGACGCCGCCCGGCAAGGGCGGCATCGCCCACCAGTGGTAGCCGTATCCCAACGGCGAACCGGGCGTGAGCCGACCGAAGCCGGTGGGGGCGCTGTCGGGCTGTCCGGCGAGATCGCGCCAGCCGGGCGGAAGGACCCGCCGCCCATTGAAGGCTTCGCCATCCTCCAGCACCAGCTGGCCGAAGCGGCCGAAGTCGCGCAGGCGCGCGCTGACGCCAAACCCGGCGAGTTCCAGGCCACCTTCGGAGTCAAGTTGCCAATACCCATCGGCCTCCATGCCGGCAGGGCCCCAGATCGTCTCGGCGCAGAAGTCGGCCAGGGGCTGGGCTGTTGCGGCCGCGACCAACGCGCCAATCAGGAAACTCTCGCCGGTCGAATAGTTGAAGACTTTGCCCTGCGGCTGTGCGCGCGGCAGTTCGCACAGAAGGTCAAAGGCGGAGCTTGGCCGCCGGCTCACCATGGCCTTGACCAGGCGATCGCAGTTTGATCGTCCGTCTGCATCGTCGTGCTCGCGCCAGGCCACACCGGAGCACATCCGCAGGAGATTACGGATCGTGACGCCCTCGTAAGCCGAGCCGCGCAGCCGCGGCAAATATTGCTCGCAGCGATCGTCAAGGCTACCGATCAAGCCATCATGGAGTGCCGCCCCGACGAGCGTCGCGGTGATCGACTTCGCGGTCGACATGCTGGTCCACCGGCTCTCCGGGCCGTTACCCATGCCGTAACGTTCCAACGCAATCTCGCCATGCTTCAGGATCAGCAGCCCGGCCATGCGCCGGCGGGCCATGTGGTCGCTGAGGCCGAGGCGCACCCCGCCCACCTCAAAGGTCAGGTCCGCGAGCGAACGGGCGTGCGGTGGGAGCGGCCGTACGGCGTTGCCGCGCCGGATGACGCGCACCGGCCAGACCTGGTCCTGGTTGCGGAAGGTCGGCGCCTGGTTTTCGGGTGTCGTGTTCCAGTGGTGCGAAGCCGCCCGCTCCGGATCGGTGTCATCAGCGGCATTCGTCGGTGCAGGATTGGCCATGAATACCCCCTCGTTCGTTGAGACGACGCCAAATCGCCCGGGAACGGAGCGTTTGCAAAGCAAATCAAGTTGGTTTGACGTGGTCTTGTCCCGCTGGCATGCTGACGGCCGTCGATACGGAGACATAGCCCCGTCAGGGGATGTGCGAATGTCCGCTCAGGGTCAAACGCGTCGGTTTGGCCAGACCATGGCGACTTCCGGTCTACCCCGGTAAACGGACATTCTCAGGATAGGCGGGCATGTCTCAAAAGTGCCAAACCCGGACATGTACTATGCACTCGCGGCGAACAAATCCCAACGACCGGGCAAGCCCTTGAGTTCATGTGAACCGCGCTCGGAAAATTTCAGGCCCGCCCCGGCAACAAGGTCCGTGACAACTCTTGAAACGAGAACTTCGCGTGGTTGGGATTGTGCCATCACGCGAGCGGCCGCGTGCACAGCAATTCCCCCGATGTCTCGGCCTCTTATTTCAATTTCTCCCGTGTGGAGGCCGGCCCGTAGAGGCAAACCTATCTGCGATGCAGCCGTCCCTAATGCCAACGCGCATCGAACGGCGCGGCCGGGGCCGTCGAAGGTTGCCAAAATTCCGTCGCCGGTGCTTTTGACCAGAATTCCGCGATGCTTCTCGATCATTTGTTTCGCAAGCTGATCATGGCTGTCGAGAGACCGCCGCCAGGCTTGGTCGCCCATGGCAGCAGCGCTGCGAGTCGAATCGACAATGTCGGTGAAGAGAACTGTCGCCAAAACCCGCTCCTGATGCGCCGATGAACCTTCCCTGTGTCCGGTTACGAACTCCTCGATGTCTCCGAGCAGTGCCTCGGTGTCACCAGCCCAGAACGCGTGATCGCGCTCGGGATATTCAATAAATTTTGCGTCAGGAATGCGTGACGCTAGGTCGCGGCCGGCCTCGATGGGGACTCGCACGTCCAGAAGGCGGTGCAATACAAGTGTGGGAACACGTATTGCCGAGAGAATCGGCCTGACGTCAATTTGCGCATTCAAAAACATAAGCGCCCGCACCGCGCCCGGGCTGGCGGAAAGTCGTTCCAGTTTGGCGAACTGAGCGACCGCATTTCCGTTGGCCACCTGGCTCGGGATCACGGTCTTTCCGACTTCGCCGCTGCCCCAGGATTTCACAATCCCCGCAATTCTCTTCTCCAGCTCATCCGGTCGGGACGCCGGGGCAAGCGCAAATCCTCCAAAAAGAATGAGTTGCATAACACGTTCGGGATATGTCGCGGCGAACAAGGCACTCATGGCCGAGCCTTCGGAAAAACCCATCACCACTGCCCGTGCAGAGCCGATGTCATCCATGACCGCGCGAACGTCGTCCATGCGTTGTTCAAGCGACGGTGCGCCTGATATCCGGTCGGACAACCCTTGGCCCCGCTTGTCGAAGGTGACGACGCGGGCAAACGTCGAAAGCCGGCGCAAGAATGCGGTGTATCCGGGCAGCTCGTGCGTGAATTCGACGTGCGACACGAAGCCGGGCACCATGATGAGATCAACCGGGCCGGCGCCCATGACTTGATACGCAATATTGACGTCGCCGCTGAGCGCGTAACGCGTCTCCGGTAAGTCAAAATCATTCATTTCAATCCTCGAAGGCGCAAATAACTTGCTTGTCCTTGGCACGGAGAGGATCAAACGTAACCCGAATTGCCTGTCATGGCGACGGGGTACGACGTCAGTTCAGGGTCATTCGCGGCCGTTTGACGGTCGGCCAGCCACTTCGGACATACCCCGAACAACGGACATCAGCAGGCCGACCCCGGTGGTCCGGGTCGTGCCAGAAGCGTATTCGGTCACGTGTCGATCGGTTGTGGCGCCAGATCGGCTGTCCTTCACTGGATAGGCGGGCATGTCTCAAAAGTGCCAACGACGGAAGTGTCCTTTGACAGTCTGGCGTCGAGTTGAAGCCCCTGACCTTGCTGTCCTTCTTCCACAGCGCCTCGTCGTAGTCAGCTTCCGATAGCAGCCACTTCAATTCGTCGTGGTCTTGAAGCCGCGCATGGATACGAGCTTTTCCTCACGAAATCGGAGAATGAGCCAAGCGGTCTCATCGAAACCGTTTGCGAGCTTTCCTTCGTGAGAATACACCATCTGAGCAGCTTCCGACTTCGACGGCGGTCCCAGCGCCGTGATTACCTGCTGACGCGACATACCTAAATGCAGCTTGCCGTCGAAGACGACGGGCGCGAACTTTTCCGGGATGATGGCGCAACCGGTCGAGGTCTCGGTGTCTTTCTCGGTGAGCTCTTCAACGATCTCTGTGACGCGATGGTCCGGGCCGCCCATCTCTCCGTGGGACACGACCCATAATCGATGCTGCGCGCGCCTATAACACAGCCAATAGATGCTACCTCCAGCGTCGCCCTGGTGTTGAATGGTCCCTTCGCCCACGGCTTTGCGGACCGCGCCGAGCGGCGTCTCCTCGAAGCGGCCGGCGAATGCGCCTAGCGAAAAGCGGGTCGCCAATCTCTTCACCACTGTCGGCGGCACGCGCTCGAACGCATGTTCGTCGACTGGCGGCGGCGGTGTCTGCGCGGAGCAGTCGCCCGCGGGGATCGCGAAAAGGAGAAGCAGCAAGAAGAGCGTCTTTCGACCATCAACTCCGAATTGCCTTGCATTGGAGATTGAGCGCTTCTGCAATAGCTCCTTTCCCCTGGCAAGGATGGCGTCAACATCGAGATCTTTGACGCGGCCAGCCGCTCTGTCCGCCAGTCCTTTAAATATTCGAGCCATGTCAGCGCCGCCCCGTCATCTTGCTCAATTCTTTCGATACGCGCTTCACAGCCGTCGGGCCGTCTGGATCGGACGGAGCGAGTTGAGTGTGCATCTTGAAGTCGGCCAATGCCGCTTGCAGACTGCGTTTCTTCTCCCACGCCATGCCGCGGTTGTAATAGGCTTTGGCAATTTTCGGATCGAGCCGTATCGCCTGGCTAAAATCCGCGATGGCCCGGTCGAGGTCGCCCCTGTTGCCCCAGGCGCTGCCGCGGTTGACGTAGGCGCTCCCATATTTCGGATTGAGCTCGATCGCCTGGTTATAGTCCGCGATGGCCCGGTCGTATTTGCCCCCGGCGCTCCAGGCGCGGCCGCGGCCGTAGTACGCCTCAGCATCTTTCGGGTCGAGCTGGATCGCCTGGTCGAAGTCCGCGATGGCCCGGTCGAGGTCACCCTTGGACCCCAGGGCGCTGCCGCGGTTGGCGTAGGCGACCGCATATTTCGGATCGATCTGGATCGCCTTTGTATAGTCCGCGATGGCCCGGTCGAAGTCGCCCTTATGGAACCAAATGTTGCCGCGGTTGCTGTAGGCCGCCGGATACGTCGGATCGATCCGCATCGACTCGTTGTAGTCAGCCACTGCGCGGTTGACGTCACCCTGTGCCTGGTACGCCCCGCCGCGACGCGCATGCAGCCGCGCAAGGCTTCGACCCTTGTATTGGTGCGAGTCGATGGCGCGCGAGCACTCTGTGACCGCGAGGTCATCTGACAGTTTTATGCAGAAATCCAACTCGTCTGCGGCGGCCACTCTCGGCAACCCGGCGAGAACCACCGTGGCCATGCATGCTAACAACCGGTATGTTGAGAAGCGCATCTGCATCGCACGTGGTCTCCGCACGTTGGTCGGAGCAGCCGGAACAACCGACCGCCATTCTCCGGACGTTCATTTGTCCCTTAGTCGGGGTCGCAGAACAAATGGTTCATCAGCGATGATTGGACGCTCGGTTTCCGCACAAAATGACTGATTTTAACCGGGGGCGCTCGCCCAAGGTGCGACAAAACAACCCGACGGGCAAATCAGTTCTGATTTACGGAAGTCGTGTCAAGTAGAGAATTTCTGTAAATCGAAAATATTTCTGTTGTCGGCCGGCCCAAATCAGTGCGCATCTATCGCCATCCCGTCCTACTCAGAAGGGCGTCGGCCGTCGTCACGGACGTTGGGCGGGTTGCGGTGGACGCTGGTTTACGCTGAGACGATGGCGTGGACTAAGCGTACGGCAAAACCGTGTGGTCCTGGC
>NZ_JAFCLX010000050.1:0-51477 GCF_018130205.1 Bradyrhizobium sp. AUGA SZCCT0222 | reverse complement strand
TGCGGCGCTCCGAGGTTCCAGCGAACCTCTTTGAGTTTCTTTAAACCGAATTTATCGGCGCCAAAGGCACCGTTACGCACGCCTGTTTCTTGCACGAAGGATCTCCCGTCAATCACCGCACGACCTAGCCGTCGATCACGAAATGCGAATGACAATGAAACGCAAGAATAGTGCCACGATCTGGGGCTTACCTATTCAAGACGACGGGCAGGCATGCGACAGCATCATGCCGGACAGATTGCCCAAATTGCAACCGCTGGAGGTGTGAGTTCGCCGGTCAATTGAGCTCGGCCGCTGTTTTCTCATCTGGGTGAGTGGCGCCAGTTACCCGCCACGCCATGGCAAGATTTAAATCGCTGTTTGCGCGCTCAATCCCTGAAAGACGTATGCAGGGCGTCCGTCAGCGGCGACACGATATATTCCAGCGCCGTGCGCTCGCCGGTCGCGACCACGACGTCGGCCTGCATGCCCGCGATCAGCTTGTCGCGGTAGCGTGCATCGAGCTTGGCATCGGAGAGATCGATGAGGCCGAGAAAATAGGGCTGCTTAGTAACGTCGTCCACCAGCCTGTCATGCGAAATGGATGCCAGCTTTCCGGTCATCATTTGAATGCCGCGCGCGCGGAGCCCCGGGAAACGAATTTCGGCAGTCTGCCCCACGCTGAGATGCTCGATCGAATTGACGGGAAGCTGGGCGTGGACGACGAGCTTTTGGTTACTGGGAACGATTTCCATCAGCGACTCGCCGGCACGAACGACCTGTCCGACCGTGAACACCTTCAAATTCTGTACGGTGCCTGCCCGTGGCGCACGAATATCGAGGCGGGTGAACAAGTCCCGCGCCACGATCAGCTTTTCCTTCGCGGTGTTGATCTTCTGGCGCGTTTCCAGCAGCTGGGCCGAGACCTCCTCCTGGAATTTCTGCTCCAGCTGCATGACCTGCAGGCGAGCTTCGCTGATTCCGTTGGTCGCTTTCGCCGTATCCGCGATGGCACGGCCGATGATGCCTTCGAGGCGCGTGCGCTCCCTTTCCATGGCAAGCACGCGCGTGATCGGGATCAATCCCCGCTCTTTCAGCGAGCGCAGGCCCGTCAACTCCTCGTCGAGGAAACCGATCTGCTTCTCGGTCGATGACTTCTCGACGGCGATGCCTTCCATTTCCGACCTCAGCTGCTGAATCTTGGATTCGATCAGCGTGATCTGGGTCGCGCGCGAGCGCTTGCGCTCTTCGAATTGCAGCGTTTGGTCCTGGACGATCCTGGCCAGGACCGGGGACGCGGCCTGCCGCTCGAGCAGTTCCGGAGGAAAGGTGATGCGATCGCGGCGATCGATTTCGGCAACCAGCGACGCTTCGAACGCGAGCGCGCCGTCGAGTTGGCTACGCACCGTATCGAGCCCCGAGCTCGCCTGCAGCGGCGACAGGTTGACCAGCAATTGACCCTCGACGACGGACTGGCCTTCTCTGACCGAAATCTCGCTCACCATGCCGCCTTCGAGGTGCTGCACCACCTTGCGGCTGTCCTCGATCATGACGACGCCCTGCGCAACGACGCCGCGGTCGAGCGGTGCGACAGCCGCCCATCCCCCCATGACGCCGAAGGTGAAAATGATGAGCGTGTATCCGGCGATCGCCGTTTTGCCTTGCGCATGCACGAATGGCAGCGAATTGGGGACGCGGCGGGGAATACCGGCCTTGAAGCGCGCAGGAATTGAAAAGGGAAGCTTGAACATGATGACGTCCTCAGCCTGCCGCAGCCCGAACGGGCGCGGGAGGAGCGATCAAATGCTTGAGCACGTCGTGGCGGGGCCCAAACACCTGCGCCATGCCGCCCTCCAGCACGAGGATCTTGTCGGCGACGGTCAGTACGCTGATCTTGTGGGTAATCAGAATGATTGTGGTGCCGAACGAGCGAAATCGCCTGACAGCCTGGACCAGCGCTTCCTCGCCGCCCTGGTCAAGACTTGCATTGGGTTCATCGAGCACGACCAGGGCCGGACGATCAAAGAACGCCCGCGCAAGCCCGATGCGTTGGCGCTGACCGCCCGACAGCGTCGCGCCCCCCTCGCCGACCGCCGTGTTGTAGCCGTCCGGCAAGAGCTGGATCATCTCGTGACATCCGCAAAGTCGGGCGGTTTCGATCACCGCTTCGCTGTCGACCTCTTGAAAGCGCGCGATGTTCTGCGCGACGGTTCCGGAAAACAGCTCGATGTCCTGCGGCAGATAACCGATGTAGCGACCGCGTTCGCGCGGATTCCAGTGCGAAAAATCGAAGCCGTCGAGACGCACATTGCCTGACGACGGTCGCCACACGCCCGTAATCACCCGAGCCAGGCTGGATTTTCCGGCGGCGCTCGGGCCGACAATGCCCACGACTTCGCCCGGTCGTGCTTCGAACGAGATATTCCGCAAGGTGCTGCGAGACTGTTCCGGAGGCCCTGCGGTGACCGCCTCGAGCGTCAGATGGCCGACCGGTCGTGGCAGGCTCACCCGCTTCGGCTCCGCGCCGGCGACGGCGAACAGTTTGACAAGTCTGCTCCAGCTGTTGCGCGCGTTGGTCAGTCCCTTCCAGTTTCCGACGACGCCTTCGACGGGAGCAAGAGCCCGCCCGACAAAGATCGAGGCGGCGATGATCATGCCCGCGGAAATCTGATTGTGGATTGCAAGATAGGCGCCAAGCCCCAGTACCATCGTTTGCAGGAACATGCGGACGAACTTGGACGCGGCCGCCATCAACCCTGACCGCGTGCCTGCGATTGCCTGAAGATTGAGCACATGGGCGTGTTGCGCAATCCAGGTCTCGCGCAGGACATCGAGCATGCCCATGGCGTGAATGACTTCGGCGTTGCGCAGCGCAGATACGGCCTTCTGGTTGGCCGCGATCGACGACTTGGACGCCAGGCTCATCGGGCCCGTGGTGGCGAGCTCACTGGCAAGCGTCAACAGGAAGATAAGGGCTGAACCGACCAGCGCGATAGCCCCGAACCAGGGGTGAAGAAAGAAGCAGGTCACGATGAAGATCGGCATCCACAGCAAGTCGCACAGCGCAATCAGCGCGGGACCGGCGATGAACTCGCGAACAGAATCGAGGTCCCGCAGCGTTTGTCCCTGGGCAAGACGGGGGAAATGCAGGCCGGCGGAATGCGTTGCATCAAAGACCGAGCCGGCCAGCTTGCTGTCGACGGCGAGGCTGGCCTGAACCATCAGGCGCGAGCGCAGCATCTCAAGCAGCGCATTGATGATCAGGAGATAACCGACCAGCAGCGTGATGCCGAGCAGCGTGGTCTCGTTGCGGCTGCCGATCACCCGGTCATAGATCTGCAGCATATAAAGCGGGCTGGTGAATGCGAGCAGATTAATGAAGAAGCTGAAAACCACCGTCGTCATGACTGCCGGAACGCACGACCTCACGCCGTTGACGAGAACGGCGCTTGCCTTAATTGGACCAGACCCAGCCATTGCGAAAATCCCGCTCCACCATTTCGCGCTGATCCAACAAGGAAACATGCCCGCACACGTCCCATGCGCGCAGAATGTGTGCTTTTTGTTGCGCGGTGAGTTCCATCCCACCAATTAAATCCAGCCGAGCGCGCGCCTGATCACATCAAACCAAATTCGTTCCTAAACAATTAGCACGCTGCAAGATTCATGAGGCCGACATGCTCGTTTGGTTTGCTTTTGATTGAGCCTCTCTTGCCAGCACGGCATGTGCTGATTTAACGGAGGCAGCATGCGTGCGGAACGGTTCCCACGGATGGTTCGCCATGCCAGACTTCGCCATGCCAGACTTGGCACAACTCGAACTCACTCCCTCGTGCCCACTAACAAGGCAGCAGCCAACACTGCGTGCGTGAAAGCTGAAGAAGATCGTCTTTGAAAATTTGCATCAACGGTAGATTCCTGTCGCAATCGCTCACGGGCGTTCAGCGCTATGCCGCCGAAATGGTTAAGGCCATGGATCGCTTGCTGGCGTCCGGGCAAGCCGCGCAGCCCCTGCTCGCGGCGGAATGGCAGCTCCTCACCCCGCCCAACGCGAAGGCCGAGCTCGACCTCGCTGTCATCAGGACCAGACAGGTAGGCCGGCGGACCGGGCATGCCTGGGATCAGATCGACCTTGCGCGGGCGTCGGCGGATGGCCGGCTGATCAGCCTCGCCAACTCCGGGCCGGTTCTTCACCGTAATCACCTCGTCGTCCTGCATGACGCACAGGTGTTTCGCCGGCCGGATTTCTTCAGCCGGAGCTATCTGATGCTGCACCGGACGCTGGGCCATCTGCTGGCCCGAACCGCGACAATTGCCACGGTTTCCGAGTTCTCGCGGCGCGAACTCGCCGCCGCCTTGCGGTTGGCACCGTCGGCCATTCCGGTGTTTTCCAACAGCGCGGAGCATTTTGCGGCAACAGTGCCGGATTTTCGCGTAATCGACCGGTTGGGCCTCGTGCCCAACAGGTATTTTCTCTTCGTCGGGTCGATGACGAAGAACAAGAACGTTTCGCTGGCCATTCAGGCGTCGGAGCGGCTGGGCCGCGCGGATATTCCGCTCGTCGTGGTCGGCGGCGACAACAGCAAGGTGTTTTCGGACGGCCCCACCGCCGCAAAGGCCGGGGTTGTGATGGCGGGCCGGCTCAGCGACGAAGAGATCGCGGCGCTGTTTTCGCGTGCAAATGCATTTATTTTCCCCAGCCTTTATGAAGGCTTCGGTGTGCCCCCGCTGGAGGCAATGTTCTTCGCCTGTCCGGTGATAGCGAGTACGGCAGACGCGGTACGCGAAACCTGCGGCGACGCCGCTGCCTATTTCGACCCGCTCAACGTGGACGAGCTGCATCAACGCATGCTCGAAAGAATTGCAGCAGGAGGCATATCCGGCCCCGAGCGGCAGAAACAGGAAGCGCGCCTGGCAGCCTATTCGTGGGCTAAATCCGCTACCGCGATGTTGCGTTTTCTCGAAAAATCCCCAGTTTAAAATTTAAATAAACGTATTAAACCTGAACAAAGGCAGGAGCCCACCACATCGCGGCCCAATTATTGCTGCGTATGGGAATTAATTATCGTATCAGCGTGAAGAAAATGAAGGATTAAGGGTGCCCAGCAGTCAGGTTAGAACCATGAGAGTTCTGCATGTCGCCGAAACGATCCGGGGCGGCATCGCGACTTATCTCAACGAGCTGCACCCCCACCAGCGGACCAGCCTCGGCGCCGGCAACGTGCACTACGTGATACCATCCGGTCATCGGGCCGATTTGGTTGGGATCGAAGACGCGGAAATCACGGAATTCGGCCGTTCGGACCGGGGTATTTCGGGCCTGTTCCGGATGCTGGTGGCGACCCTGCGCGCTGTTCACCGCCAGCAACCGGATGTCGTTCACCTGCACTCCTCGTTTGCCGGACTGGTTCTCCGCCCGTTCCTGTTGCTGAGGCGCAAGCGGCCGCGGGTCGTCTACTGTCCGCACGGCTGGGCTTTCTCTCGCGAGACGGGCCGGCTGAGCCATCAGGTCACCAAAATCACGGAAGGTATCCTGGCCAGGATCACGGATCGGATCATCTGCATTTCGAGGGATGAGTACAAAGAGGGGGTTCAGGCCGGAATTGAAGCCGATCGCCTGGTTCTTGTGCACAACGGTATTTCGAAGCACCGTCCGCTGCTCGATACCGTCTCGGCGATATGGCCTTCGGAAAAGACCAGGGTTCTGTTCATCGGCCGCCTCGACCGCCAGAAGGGGTACGATCTCCTGACCGAAGCCGCCCGCGCGCTCGAGGGCCAGGTGGACGTCCGGATCGTCGGGGCTTCGGTGATCGGCAAATACAAGGATGAGGGGCGTGCGCTTCCCTCCAACGTCTCGTTGCTGGGCTGGCAGGATCGACACCAGATCGAGGCCCAGCTCGAAAAGGCCGATCTCGTCGTCATCCCCTCACGCTGGGAGGCCTTCGGCCTCGTCGCCCTCGAGGCGATGCGGGCGGCCAAACCGATCATTGCCTTTCGCATCGGCGCGTTGCCGGAAATCGTCGAAGATGGCGTGACGGGTGTGCTTTGTGAGCCGGCTTCCGCCGCCCAACTCGTTGAAGGGTTTCGGCGCGCGCTGAAGCTCGATCTGCCTGCGGTCGGTCTGCGAGGCTACGAGCGCTTCAGACAGCTTTATGACATCGAGAAGACGCATCGCGTCCTCAGCCAGGTCTATGCCGACCTCGGTCGAGGCGATCACATCCGATCCCGGCAACAGGCCGAACTGCAATCGGATTTGCCGAACAATTTCTGATCGTCGCCGCCGCCTTGCTGCGCCGACCTAATTTTTCAAAGACATTAAATTTTCAAAGGCATTAATTTTCAAACGCCTGGACGCCTCGTCGAACGACTGGCGGCCGGGCTTCGTCAAATCACCTGCCCAGCCACAGAAAGTCGACTGCGCCCGGCGGCTTATGGTCATTGCTCGCGGCGGGCTCGTTCCCGCGCTCGCGCCTGTCGGAGAACGACCACCGTATCAGGGCAGCGACGAGCAACGCGCAGGTCAAAAATCCCGCGGTGAACGCCAACAATGCCATCGGTAGGGCATCCATTTCGCCTGCCTCCCTTTTTCTCGTTTGGAGCGAGTATAGCTAGGGGGCCCGGATTAGTAAGTAGTTACGTCAATCCAGGAGACTCGTGCTTAACGGCTGAAATCCCTAACAAATATTGGACAACCGGCTATCGGTGCGCCGCGCGAAATATTGTTGCGCTGCAGGATCGATTTGCGGGGAGTTCCCCATGCCAACTCATGTATAAGTGGCGGACGCCCCTTAAGGAGGCTTCCATTTGGAAACGCTGCTGTACGTTCTGGCAGGCTGGTTCGTGTTTAATATCCTTTTCGCCCTGGCAATGTACTTCCGACCGATCCGGCCAAATCCTGCCTCAGCCGATAACCCGGCCAAATCTCACGCTGCGGATCCATCCGATGCCGCGAGCGGGCGTCCATCGCTGTTTAAATCGCCCGGTGGACCTGGCCATTCCATCGTCACCAGGGTTCTGTTCTTTGGCCACTGGCTAAGCGACCGCGTTCGTTCATCGATCGCCGCGAAGCAAGAACCCACCTAGCCGTTCAAATCCTGCGTCCGCCCGCCGTAGCCGATCCGGGACGGCTGTCCTGGGCGCCTGTACCACCCCGGGGCGGGCGCTCGGCAGTGCGCCGAGCGGCGTTCCGCGCCTGGTATTTCCGCAGTTTTAAGCTCGGCGTCCCAGGGATCGTTCGGCTGATCCCCCGGCCGGCCGCTCGACCTTGCATGTCGACCTTGATCCACCCGGCACCGCAGTCACCCGCCGCAGCGCATGCGCGCCGTCGCCCTTATATTAAATAGCGACGAATAATACGATATTTAATTCTCCCGCCGGGTATGAAGGCGAGATAGTGACGATAAAATGGCGTATTTACTGACAATACACGCCATGCTCAAACTTTAGCCAGGTTTTGCTCAGAACCCTCTCAGTGCAAGTTGCAAGAAGGTCACATGGCCGAGGCTTTACCTCGGAAGGCGGCCGCTCGGGAGTGACTTCGGATCCGGATGATTGCTACGGTTAAATGGGACGAAGAGTTTTAAATTGGACCAAGCGTATCACGAGGGTGCTGCAGTGATTAAAGGAAGAACAAAAGCAAGAGGGTTGATTTGTTCTTCTGCTCTTTTTGCGGCACTGGCGTTCGGCCTTGGCGGCTGCGCGGGCTTTATTCCGACGGATGCGCCGGATGGATCAGCGACGCATTCGAACGCGGCGATCGTTACGCAGCCGTCGGCACCGCTTCCCTACATACTGATGCCGATTAATCCGGTGGTGCTGCAGGCCACCAATTCCTTTACCGACGGGGCGGGGTTGGTGTTTTCCCGGTTGCCTGGCGGGAATTACCGCGATGTGACCATTGGTGTCGGCGATATCGTTACCGTCACCGTTTACGAGGCCCAGGCCGGCGGTCTGTTCATCCCGCGCGAAGCGGGCGTGAGGCCGGGTAATTTCGTCGACATTCCACGTCAGCAGGTCGACCAGTCGGGCAATATCAACATCCCGTATGCCGGTGCGATCAAGGTATCCGGCCTGACCCCGCGCGCGGTGGGCAATATCATTCGCGAACGTCTCAAGGATCGCGCCATCGATCCACAAGCCGTCGTCAGCGTTGCTGAGCAGCGCGGCAATCAGGTTAGCGTGCTTGGCGAGGTCAACACGCCGCTGCGCTTCCCGGTCGACCCCGGCGGCATTCGGCTGATGGGCGCCATCGCGCGCGCGGGCGGTCCCAAATACCCCTCTTACGAATCCACCATCACGATCAAACGAGGCGGTCGTACCTACAACGAGTCGATGTCGAGCGTGGTCCGTCATCCCGGCGAAGACATCTTGCTCGCTCCCGGCGACGTCGTCTTCCTGACACGAATTCCGAGGGTGTTCATGGTCTTCGGCTCGACACCGTCGCCCGGCTCGATCGGCGGCACCAACAACCGCCGTTTCACCTTCGAAAACGACAGCATGACGTTGGCTGAAGCGCTGGCGAAAGCCGGCGGTCTGGACGGCATCCGCGCCGATGCCAAATCGATCTTCGTCTATCGCTTCGAACCAAAGCCGCTGCTGGAGAAGATCGGACTGGAAGTGTCTCAGTTCCCGACCCAGCTGGCGCCCGCCATCTACAAGTTCGACATGAGCAAGCCCGACGGCTGGTTCCACGCGGACTCATTCCGTATGCGCGATCACGACGTGATTTCGGTAGCGGAGTCGCCGTCGACCGAGTTCATCAAGCTGATGAATCCGCTGAACGCGGCAACCACGAACGCGGCAAATATCAGTGCCACCATTGCGAACTCGAGATAGGCTAGGGAGCATCGCCCAACTCGAGTCGCAACAAGCGAGGATGGACGCGTCCGGGCAATCGATTGGCTCGCAATCGCGCCATGGACGAGATCCCTTGCCTTGATCAGGAGCCGGAACACATCGGGCGCGCGCCAGGACCCGCACGCTGTTCCGACATGCCCTGTAACTGAAAAGGCATGGCAGCCGATCGCGGGACTACCTATCTCTGCCAATCAAACACCGAAGCCAAATGCCGGAACGGCATGCCGCATCGGAACCCTGCTGCCGGTCGATGCAGATGGCCCGACTTCCGTCGCCTTCAATTTCCCTCGGCGAATGGAACTCTCGCACCGGTAAGCTTCCAACCTGAGGCGATCCTTGAGAATACTCATCGTCAATACGCTTTATCCTCCGGAGATCATCGGGGGCGCTGAAGTTTCCGTGTCGCTGCTCGCGCAAGCCCTTTCCCGCAACCACCATCAGGTTTCCGTCGTCAGCCTGCATGACGCGAAGAATACCGCGGTCAGCGATTTAAGGGGCGTCCGCGTCTACAGGCTTCAGATCGACAATGATTACTGGCCATTCGGCCAGGATCGAAAGCCATCGCGGCTGCAACGCCTGAAATGGCACTTGCGTGACACCTGGAACCGGAAGGCTGCCAAACGGTTCGCGGAAATCCTGGATATTGAAAAGCCTGACGTCGTCCACACCAACAACCTGACGGGATTTTCAGCGGCGCTCTGGTCGGAAGCCAGGCGCCGCAACATCAGGATCGTGCATACGTTGCGCGACTACTCGCTGATCTGCAAAAGGTCGACGCTTTTCAAGAATGGCGCTACCTGCGAGCGCCGATGCACGTCCTGCGCAGCCATGACCGCTTCGTCGCGGCTCGCCTCGCGCATGGTCGATGCCGTCGCCTCCAACAGCCAGTACGTGCTCGATCGACATCAACGTCTCGGATATTTTTCGGGGATTCCTGATCGCGTGATCTTCAACATTGCCGACACGAGCGCGCTTGCCCCCGCGGCGGCGCCCTCCGATGAGAATGACCTGACGTTTGGATTCATCGGGCGGATCGAAGCCGAGAAAGGCATCGATGTCGTGCTCAAGGCCACAGAATTGCTGCCCGACACCGGTTGGCAGCTCAAGATTGCCGGTAGCGGGCTCGAGTCCGATGTCCGGGAATTCAAGGCCCGTCACCCGAGCGACCGGGTGAAGTGGCTGGGCTTTGCCAGATCTCAGGATTTTTATGCCGGTATCGACGTCTGCCTGATCAGCTCGGTCTGGCCGGAGCCGCTGCCGCGCACCCTGATCGAGGGAATTAGCGCCGGCCGCGCCACAATTTGTTCCACTGCGGGTGGGATACCGGAGATATCGGGGTTTTCCAACCTTATCGGTATGTACCAACCAAGCGATCACCGCGAGCTGGCCGGACTAATGTTGAAGGGGATCGACGAGGCAGCTCGATGGAAAAAAAGCCGGCCTCCGCGACCAGACTTTGCGGAGAAGTTCACGCCTGAGACCATTACGCGCGAATATTTGGAGATGTATTCGGCCGACAGCTAGGGGGACAGTTCTGTATCAATGAGAGCAATTGCAACCAATCGCTATACGATCTCCGCCGGGACGGCTCATTTTTGATGAGGGTCCTTGTTACAACATCCCTCTATCCGACGCCGCTGGCCCCAAAGGTCATCGGCGGCGCGGAAATATTCGTACGCAAACTGGTCGAGGGCTTCGTCGCCAGCGGGGACAGTGTGGAAGTGATCCGCGCCGCGTCAACCCCCAACCAGCAAACGGAATCATGCGACGATGTCGATATCTATTCCGAGCCGGTCAGTAACATCTATCTGCCGTTCACCGAACAGCACAGCGCACCAATGCGGGGACTCTGGCACGCGGTCGAGGATTGGCGACGATCGACAAAATTGGTCGCCGACCGGATCAAGGCGTTCAGGCCTGACGTGCTGCATTCCAATAATCTGTCGGGCCTGACGACGGCGGTCTGGAAGGCCGCATCCGACCACGGCGTCCCCATCGTCCACACCTTGCACGATTATTACCTGACATGCCCGCGATGTTCGCGCTTCTCCCACGGCAGCACCTGCACGCACACCTGCTTCAGCTGCAAGATACTAACCGTAAGCCGCCGCACCGCGACCAGGCAGCTCAGCGCGATCGTTGGCGTGAGCCAGCGCATTCTGGATATTCACACGGAGTTGGGCCTCTTCGCAGACACCCCGCTTCGCCAGGTCATCAGACACGCTTCGGCACTTCCCCCGGTCGCGCCCGAGCCCAGACGCCCGGCCGACCTCCTGACGCTGGGTTTCATCGGGCGCCTCACGGAGGAGAAAGGCATTTACAATCTCGTCAAGGCTGTCGGCTCGTTGCCGCCAAACGCCGTCAAGCTGGTGATCGCAGGCTCTGCCAGCACCGAGATGAAGGAGCGGTTGCGTGCCTTGGCACCTGAAGCCCAGATCGAATTCCTGGGATTTGTCGCCCCCGAAACGTTCTATCGTCAAATCGACGTCGTGGTGATTCCACCGATCTGGGAGGAGCCCGGCCCCATCGTGGTCGCTGATGCCCAGGCCGCCGGCAAGCCCTTCCTCGGCACCCGCTTCGGAGGCATACCGGAGGCCGTCGCACGGGGCGCGGTCGGATGGCTTACGGCGCCCGATCCCGACTCGCTGGCCGAAAGCATCAGGAAGATGTTGTCGAATCCTGACGAAGTAACAGCAATGACCCGGAAGTTCGCCGACAAGAACAGTCAACGTACATTCTCGGAAGTCGTCGCCGAATATCGCGCGGTCTTCGAGCAGCTGCGCCGCCGTGAGGACTAGCCGTGTGGTGGGGAACGATGCGGCTCCGATTTCTCCTGTATCCTGCCGTCAGCTGAGCAGCCAACCCTCCCGCCGGCGCCTGTTAACAGGGATTTAATTTCCTGACGTCCTTCGGCAAGGGGACATTTAATACTGCACACGTTGTTGCGCGCAGTGCCGCGCGTTTCGGCTGGCAGCACCGCTTGGTGGAAGGTAAGGTCGAACGAGTCGATCGTTCAGGACCTGCTTCGCAACAAGGCACCGGCGGCAATCGATCGACACCGATGAGGCGATAGTTGAAGATACTTCTCGTAAACAGCCTTTACCCTCCGGAAATCATGGGAGGCGCTGAAGTTTCCGTTTCTCTGCTGGCGGAAGCACTGGCCCTCAGGGGTCACCAGGTTTCCGTGATTTGCCTTCACAAGGCGGCGGAAACCTCGATCAGCGAGATCAGGGGTGTTCGCGTATACAGGTTGCAGATCGACAACGACTATTGGCCATTCGACCAGGATCGAAAGCCGTCGCGGCTGCGACGACTTAAATGGCATTTGCGTGACACCTGGAATCGCGAGGCGGCCAAACGCTTCGGCGCGGTTCTCGATGCTGAGGCGCCCGACGTTTTGCACACCAACAATCTCACGGGATTTTCGGTATCGTTGTGGTCGGAAGCCCGGCGCCGCAAGCTGCGGGTCGTCCACACGCTGCGCGACTATTCCCTGATCTGCAAAAGGTCGACCCTGTTCCGCAACGGACAGACATGTGCCCGCCGGTGCCCGGCCTGCGCGACCATGACCGCCCCTTCCCTGATTGCTTCGCGTATGGTCGACGCCGTCGTTTCGAACAGCCAGTTTGTGCTGGATCAGCACCAGAAACTTGGCTATTTCGCCAACATCCCGGGCAAGGTCATCTTCAATATTGCCGACGTCAGCGAGGCGGCTCCGGTTTCACCGCCCGCCACCGCCGATCTGGTGTTCGGCTTCATTGGGCGGATCGAAGCCGAAAAGGGTATCGAGGTCGTACTGAAGGCGGCCGAACTGCTGCCTGACGCAGGTTGGAGGCTGAAGATTGCCGGAAAGGGGCTCGAGCAGTACGTAGGCGGCCTGAAGGCCGGCCGGAAGAACGATCGCATCGAATGGCTTGGCTTTACGAAAGCGGCGAATTTCTACGCCAGCATCGACGTCTGCCTCGTCAGCTCGGTCTGGCCGGAACCGCTGCCGCGGACGCTGATCGAAAGCATCAATGCCGGCCGCGCAACCATTTGCTCGACGGCAGGAGGGATTCCGGAGATTTCGGGATTTTCAAATATGGTGGGCTCCTACGAGCCGAACAATTTTCGTCAGTTGGCCGAACTCATGGTGAAGGCGGTCAACGACACAACGAGATGGAAAATGACGCAGCCGCTACAATCGGACTTTGCAGATAAATTTTCGCCGGAGTCGGTCACGCGGCAATACATGGAGGTTTATTCGGCCGGCAATTCGAAAGCTCCCTGACCGGGAATAGTTTCAAGCATCCATTTTTTTATTGTTCTTGGGGACGAGACTCCTTCAATGAGAGTTCTTATTACGTCATCCATCTATCCAACGCCGCAGGCTCCAAAAGTCGTGGGCGGCGCGGAAATATTCGTGCGTCGACTTGCCGAAAGCCTGGTGGACAAGGGTGACAGCGTGGAAGTAATCCGCGCCGCGTCCGCTCCCAACCAAACGATGGAAACGTGCAACGGCATCGACGTTTATTCGGCGCCGGTAAAGAATGTGTATTTCCCGTTCAGCAAACATCATAGCGCGCCGGTTCGGGCAGTCTGGCATGCGGTGGAAGACTGGCAGCAGACCTCGCAACTGGTTGCCGAACGTATACGGGCCTTCAAGCCCGATATCCTGCATTCCAATAACCTCTCGGGATTGACGACGGGGGTATGGAAAACTGCTTCGGACCTGGGCATCCCGATCCTTCATACCCTTCACGACTATTACCTGACCTGCCCTCGGTGCTCTCGCTTTTCGAACGGAAGCGCGTGCGCTCACACCTGCGTCAGTTGCAAGATCTTGACGGTCAGCCGACGCAGCACGACAAAGCATCTCGACGCAGTCGTGGGCGTGAGCCAACGTATCCTCGATATCCATACCCAGTTCGGGCTGTTTGCCGATACGCCACTGCGCACCGTCATTCGCAATGCTTCGACTGCCGATGTCGGTGACAAGGCCACGGAAAGTCCCGACGGAGTGGTTACCTTTGGATTTATCGGAAGGTTGACGCAGGAGAAGGGCATCTACAACCTCGTCCAGGCGGCTGCGGCAATTCCATCTCACCTGATGCGGCTTGTCGTCGCCGGCCATGCGACGGAAAGCCAGCGCGCGCATATCAAATCGCTGGCGCCCAACGCCCGAATTGATTTCCTGGGCTTTGTCGCACCCAGGGAATTCTATGAACAGGTCGATGTCGTGGTGGTTCCGTCAGTTTGGGAAGACCCAAGCCCGCTGGTGGTGGCCGACGCGCAGGCGGCCGGAAAACCGCTGCTCGGGACCCGCTTCGGGGGAATACAGGAAGTGATCGAACAGGATGTTACGGGATGGCTGACGGCGCCTGACCCCGGGTCTCTGACCAAGAGCCTGTTGCAGATCATTGAGTCCCCCCGGCAGATTTCCGATATCAGCCAACGGTTAAGAGCCGGGCTCAACAAATGGACCTTCATCGACGTCGTCGCCAGATATCGCGATGCGTTCGAGCACGTCAGGCAATCCCGGGGAGTGGCCAGATCATGATGGTCCCGGCCATAGCGGCTGAGAGCTACGCCCCGGCTCGATACCCGGGCCGGCCGCCAACTCACTTCGGTCTGAAATGATTCGCCTCCTCGCGTTCGGCGGCTATGTTTTCCAGAGTGCGGCCGCCATCGCGCTCATTTTCGCCATCAGCCATCTCCTGCCGCCCGCCAGCTATACTTCGTTTTCGCTCGCTTTGGCGTCAAGCCAGCTGCTGTGCGTATTCATGTTCGAATGGCTGCAACTTGCCGGCGTTCGTTTTCTCGCGGCGGCGGAGGGCGAAGACGCCGCGAGATTGCGGTCCTCGTTGTTCGCCGCGGGATTATTGAGCACCGTGGTGCTGGTTTCAGTCGGGAGTGCCGCCTCACTGATCGGCACTCTCGCACCCCGCGTCGTCGCGCTTGGGCTGGCAATCGCGGTTCTGCAGGGACTCACCGACATGTATTTCATGGCGATCCGCGTATCGGATCGACTTGGTACGGCGGCCTTCCTCCTGATCCTGCGAGCCAGCCTCCTGCTTGTTGGTGCCGTTGCCGGCGCGAGCATCTATGGTACGGCCGAAGCCACTCTCCTTGGCATCGTCGCCGGCCATACGACCTCCCTGGTTGCCGGCCTGTTCGCGCATCGCACGCCGCTGCGATGGGTACCCTATCGTATCATGTTGACGGACTGGATGGATTTCTCCCGCTACGGAATGCTGGCCGCCGGAGCATCGGTGATCCATCTCTCCGTTCCGGTGATGATCCGCTTCATCGTTGTCAGCAGTTTGGGAGCCGCAGCCCCCACAGCGACCGCCGCCTTTCTGATGGCGATCGATTTGCTGCAGCGGCCATTCTCGGTTCTCGTGGCCGCGATACACACGGTGAGTTATCCTGACGTGGTCATCCAGTTCGAGCGCGGCACCGACGAGCAGGCGCGGCGGGCGACATCCCGGTTGCTTGACTTCATTCTATGCGCGACAACAGTCATGTTGGGCGGCCTGATCGGCTTTCTGCCGGATGCGAGCCGTCTTTTCGTTCCGGCCGATCTCCTGACGAGCTTCATGGCGGTGGCGCCGGCAGCCGCCGTGTTTTACTTTCTTCATACCCATCTCCAGGCCACGCTTGCGGTGATCCCGCACTTGAGAAAATCCGCAACCAGGCTCGTGGTGGTCGCTGCCTGCCAGCTGGCGCTGGTGTCGGTTGCATCGATGATTGCAGCCCTGCTGGGCCTGTCCATAGCCGCTCAGGTCGCGAGCGCCTCCGTTGCAACGGCAATCGTCATACTGTGCGGCAGTGGCCCGATCATTCGTTTCGGAGTGGTCCCGAGATGGCTCCTGCTGGGCGCATCGCTTGTTGCAGCCATCCTGATTGGAGCTTTCGCGGCAGCTCCCTCCGAACCCATGCTCTGGCTGGCCGGCAAAATTGTCGTCGCAGCCGTGGCCGTCGCGCTTGTCGCCTGGCAGGGCGAGTTTCTGTCGGCCAGACGGGCGGAACAGGGCGCCCGGACAGGGATTGATCCACCACGTTAGGGCGTGATCTTCCCGGCCTCTCCCGAATGGTTACGACTGCGCCGGAGCCAATCCGTAGATCTGCAGTGTTTGATCGACCATCGGACCGACACCGAAATACTGCTGGGCTCGTGCGATGCAATTTCGCGCCATCACCTGCCGCCGGGCGGGATCGGCCAGCTTTTCGATCGCCTGGGCCAGGGCATCCACGTCCTCGAACGGAACGACAAAGCCGGTTTGTCCGTTGATGATCTGATCCGAGGCGCCGCCGGCAGGCGTCCGGACCGGCACCAGTCCTGTCGCCATCGCTTCGGCAACGCCCAATGGAAACCCCTCGAAGCGGCTGGGAAGCACAAACACGTCGGCGGCCCATAGCGCCTCGCGGACGTCGCCCATGAAACCCAGAAATTTAAACGTCTGATTATCCTTTTCATCGCCCGCATAGGCGAACGATTTGATCTCCTTTTCGCGGTCGGCGCCGCCGCTCCCGACAAAGAAGCACTTCAAATCGAGCGAAGGGGGATCGCCGCGGTCGCGCAGCTTTCGCGCCGCCTTGATCAGCAGGTCGTGTCCCTTGACCCATGCGAGACGGGCCGCGAGCAGACACATGAAGTCGCCTTCTGCCAGGCCGAATCTTTTCCGCGCTTGCTGCCGGTCAGCTGCCGAAGGCGGACAAAAATGATCGGTGTCAACGCCGCCATAGACTTTTGCAATTCCATCCTTCCGAAGCAAAAGATATCGGCTCAGGTGCTCGCGCGATTCTTCGGACATCAGGATCAGCTTGTGGGGAAAGAAAGCGTTGAAGAACAGGATCTGCTTCAGGCTGAACTTTGACTTCGGCGCGTTCTGGGCATTTTCGATATTGCCCAGAACGGACGGGTGATAGGTGGCAACGCAACGGGCTCCCGTCAGGAGAGACAGCAACCTGCCCCACAACAGCATGCCGAGACCGTGGACGTTGATGACCGTAATCTTGCGTTCCCGGATCAGCTTCAGCAGCCGAAAGAATATCGCCGGCGACGGCAGTTTTCCCAGTCCGGGAATTTCATGCCACTCCCTAACGGCCGCGGTCAGTTTCTTGCGCTTGTATTCGGACTTCTCGTCCGAGCGCACTTCGCCGGAAACCAGATAGATCTGCACGCCACGACCTTGCAGGCCGGTCGCAAGCGTCTCGCAATACGAAGCAATGCCGTCGTTGCAATTCACCACTTCAACCAGAAACAGGACATTGGCGCTGCCGGAAGCGACCTCGGTCATCGATTTATCTCTCTACTCGATCTCGTGAAACATAAGGCAGGGTTTAGCTCGGAAATCCGTCCCGATCGATGACGGATCTCCGTCGCACGCCCGGTTTTTCTCCGATTTTCAGATTTTTCTCTGATTAGCAAGGTGCAAGATGCGGGCCGAGCGCATCGCCGATTGGGACCCTGGGGTCGGCGGCAGACGTCGGCCGGCTACCCCTCAAAGCCCTCTCTTTTCCAGTTCGGCCGCCTCTTCAGGAGCGAGAGGAGCCCCTGCAAACCGGGAAACCAGGTACATCGCGATCTTCGGCGTCTTGAGATCGTACATCAGGCCGAACCGGTTTTCAGGCGGGACTTTGGCAGGTTCATCGAGCAGTTCATAGATGCTGATGCTCTCGACAACGACATCCTTTTGGTCTCGGAGCGCGGTGAGCGTGTCGTTCAGGCTCTTCAGGCAACGCTCCGTCATATGGTCGCCGGGCTTGTTGCCATAGTCCGGTTTGTAGATCTCGCCGCAATTGATCTCATTGAATATGACCGGCCTCTGATAGGTGGCCAGTTTCTTGAACAGGTTGAAGCGCGGATTGCGGCCATTCCAGGCTCTGTTCGGATTCTCTCCCAGCACTTCGTAATAGTGGTAGGAAATCACATCAAACCCGACCCCGCGCGCGGCCATGAAGTCCAGGAAGCCGAACATCGTCGATGTCGTATTCAGGACCTTGCGCAAATGAAGTCCGTTTTCCTTGTTGATCTTGTCGATCGCGTCTGAAGCCCCGCGCAAGACGGCCGCCCAATCTTCCATGATGGGCTTTTCGAACTCTTCCGCCGTGCCGCCGCTCCCAAACAATCTCTTGCCATCCGGACCGAGCGCGAGGAGGTTCAACTCGTTCTCCAGTTCCCAGTCCTTGATATCGTGCTTGAACTGGTTGACGAAATCGTAGGTCCGGTTGAAGCCCTGGCGATACAGCGCGTCACGGTCGCCCTTCGGATAGTTGCCCGCATCCGTGCGATCTCCCCACCGGAAGGCGAAGCCGAACACGGGATGCAGCGTTATCCCGTGGGCCTTGCCCTGTGCGATCGCCCGCCTCAACATCGGGGCTTCGGTCGGTTCGGTGTCCTTGGTCAGATTCACACCTATCCTGAATTGCGTCAGGCCACGCTCTTTCATGACCTTGAAGGCGGGCCCCAAATTCGCCCTGATGGCGGATGGCCCGTTGGTGCCCCACTCCAGGGCGTCCGCGCGAAACGAATTGATTGTGGCCGCAACCAGGACAAGGAGCGAAAGGCACAATTTCCACGTGATGGTCGATGCGGCCGTCCGCTCAATCCCAGTTGCCCTTACAACGCTCATATAATCACCTTCTGTGACGCCTTGGCTTTTCGAAACAAAGCAAGGAGCATGCGAAACCCGACCCACGCATGCCGTTGCTGCGATTTGCCGCGGTAAGGCTTTTTGCTTTAGCGCGCCGCAAAAGTCGGGTCCAGCCCGGGAACCGAATGCAGATGCGGCCGGCATTTGGCATTTAATAGCTGATTTAATCTGATCGTTTGGTCGTAACGCGCCCAAACTATGCCCATTCAGCGCCATCAGGGCATCAGCTCCAGCTTTCAATATCTGCCGAATGCAGGGCGTTACACCAACCTCCGATTAACCGCTCCAGTTAAACCCGTATTATTTCGATCTGTACCGTTCCCGAAGTGCATGATTGCCTGCTTGGCAAGCAGCCGAGCATTCCAAGTAGGCAACGCAAGGCAGCCGCCGCCTTCAGTCCGTCATCATGAGAACAGACCAAGCTGCCACCATCGAAGCTTGCCGATTCTGGTTCCCATTCCAGACGTCGCGCAAACAAAACGCCGGGAAATCCTTAGCAATGAAAAATCCCCTTGTTGCTTCGACTTTTATCCAAATCAAATACTCAAAAGAGAAAACTGGCAGCTAAATCTCGCACAACTCTCCCCTTCCAACAGCCGGGCAATAGATGACCACATCCGCTGACCAGACCATCCTCTCCGCAAGTTCCTTCGTAGGTTCCATCGGCGTCAACACGCATGTGGGGTACTCCTGGGGCTCGTACGACAATCTCGCCTTGCTGCAGGACAGCCTCGAATATCTCGGTGTCACAAAACTGCGCGACGGGCTTACCAACATTCCGGCGGCGCAACCTGTTCTGAATGGCCTGGCTGCGGACGGCTACAAATTCGATCTGGTTGTTCCTTCCGGCGTACCCGCCGGCGGCAGCGCCGCGCTGCAGAAGTACCTGGCCTCGGTGGAGCAGTTCGGCGCCGATCATCCGGGAAGCATCATTGCATTGGAGGGCCTGAACGAAGCCAACCTTCAGGCATTCAGCTACAACGGCAGTTCCACGATCGAAGCCGCGGCCCAGTTCCAGGCGGCCTATTTTGCCGCCGTGAACGGCAATGCCGCCCTGGCCAATATCGCCGTCTACAATCTCTCGCTGGGTTACAATGACACGACCGACTACGCCAAGCTGGGCGACCTGTCGGGCGCTTCCGACTACGCGAACTCGCACGCCTATGTCAGCACGAGCACGACGCCTCAGGCCACTCTGGCGTTGATGCTGGCGAACGCCAAGTCCGTATCATCAGGCAACCCGGCCGTCATCACCGAGACCGGCTATACGACCCAGAGCGATACCCCCTACATCGGCGCCAGCGAAAACGTGCAGGCCAAGTCAATCCTCAACACCCTGGCCGATGCCTTCAAGGGCGGAGTTGGCACGACATATCTCTACCAGCTGCTTGACGCCGGTGCGAGCGGCGTCAGCAACGATCCGGAGATGCATTTCGGTCTGTTCAACAGCGATGGGACACCGAAGCTGGCCGCCACCGCAGTCCACAATCTCACGACCATCCTGAGCGACGACGGCACCGGTGGCCATCAACCAACCGCGCAGCTGGGCTACTCGCTCAGCAACATGCCCGATACGGGCAACAGCATGGTCCTCGGCAAGAGCAACGGCGCCTACGAACTTGTGATCTGGGCCGAGCCGAAGATCTGGAACGACGCCACCGACACCGAAATCTCCAACCCTTCTCAACCTGTCACCGTCAATCTCGGAAGCGTGCACCATACGGTCAGCGTCTATGATCCGTTGAGCGGCACAACCCCGATCGCGACCTATACCGACGTCAGCCAGATAACTGTCCCGCTCAGCGACCATCCTCTGATCATCGAGATCGACGCCCCGCTGTCGCCTGCGCCCGAAGAGCCGCTGCCGACCGATGTCAGCGGGACGGCTGCGGAAATTGCGTTGCAATTGTCGTCATTGAACACCAACGAATCGCTCGCGACGATTACCCTGACCGATACCCACGTGCTTCCGGTCGCGTCCGAATCGACGATGAACTATATGATCTCGCATTATGGGAATGCGCTTTCAGCCATCCAGGGCGGCTATTCGTTTTCGGTTACGACCTCCACCAGCGCCTGGAGCGTAACCAAGGCCTTCGATTCCTCCGCAAACCTGCAATCGACCACCACTTCCAACTTCCTCGGCGGGTTCATTACCAGCAAATCGACGGTATTTGCGGACGGATCAACCGATAGCACCCTCTATACCGCGGGCGTGGCCACGCAGCAGGTCACCGTCGATGCGGCGACCGGTTCCAGGGAAACCAAGTCGTTCGATCCGGTCAACGGCAAGCTCACCGCCGACCTGGTGCAGAACACGGATGGCTCATCCTCGAACACGCTGTATTCGGCCGGCGTCAAGACCAAGATGTACGTCACCAATGCCGACCACAGCCATGACAACAGCTATTACAATATCACCGGCCAGACCTACACCACCCAGACCCAGCACTACAGCCCGACCGGACAATTGACCTCGGATAGCCGCTGGCACGCCGACGGCTCGCTCGCCTACACCCAGACAATCACGGGCGACGGCGCTAGCAAATTGACGACGCTGTATGACGCCACCGGGCACAAGACCACGGTCATCGCCTGGAACTCCTCAGTCACCACGACCGGCAAGTACGACTTGTCCGGCAACCTGGTGCAGGAAATCGTGCACACGGTCACCGGCGATGTGACGACATCCAACTACAAGGGGTCCGTGCTGTCTTCGGTCTATATCGCCAGCTCCAATGGCACGAAAGAAGCCAAGATCTACGACAGCGCCGGCCGCCTCGCCAGCGATCTGATTCAGAAAACCGACGGCTCGTCCTCGAACACGCTGTATTCGGCCAACGTCAAGACCAAAATGTACGTCACCAACGCCGACGGCAGCCATGACAACACCTACTACAACATCACCGGCCAGTCCTATACGACCCAGAAACAGCACTATGACTCGAAAGGCGTATTAACCGCGGATACCCGCTGGCACGCCGACGGAACGCTCGCCTACACCAAGGTGATCAGCAGCGACGGCGGCAGCAAGGTGACGACGCTGTATGACGCGGCCGGCCACAAGACCACCGTGACGAGCTGGAATTCGACCGCCACCACGATCGACAAGTACGATTCATCCGGCAATCTGGTCCAGGAGATCGTGCAGACCGCTACCGGCAACGTAACGACCTCCAACTATAACGGGTCGGTGCTGTCTTCGGTCTATATCGTCAATGCCAACGGCTCGAAGGAAACGAAGCTTTACGACAGCGCGGGTCGCCTCTCCAGCGATCTGGTGCAGAACAAGGACGGCTCGTCCTCGAACACGCTGTTTTCGGCCGGCGTCAAGACCAAGATGTATGTCAGCAACGCCGACGGCAGCGATGACAACACCTACTACAATATCACCGGCCAGAGCTATACCACCCGGAGCCAGCACTACGATTCGAAGGGCGTCATGACCGCGGAAACCCGCTGGCATGCCGATGGCTCGCTCGACTACCACCAGGACGTCAGCAGCGACGCCAGCAGCAAGGTGACAGCGCTGTATGATGCGACCGGTCACAAAACCACCGAGATCCGCTGGAATTCGGCCGCCACCAAGACCGAGAAGTACGACACGTCGGGCAACCTGACCCAGGAGATCGTGAAGACCGCGGCCGGCAACGTAACGACCTCAAATTATAACGGGTCGGTGCTGTCCTCGGTCTATATCGTCAACGCCAACGGTTCGAAGGAAACGAAGATTTACGACAGCGCCGGCCGGCTCGCCAGCGACCTGGTCCAGAACAACGATGGCTCGTCTTCGAACACGCTGTTTTCCGCGGGCATCAAGACCAAGATGTATGTCACCAACGCCGACGGCAGCAACGACAATACCTACTACAACATCACCGGCCAGGCCTATACCACCCGGGCCCAGCACTACGATGCCGCCGGCAAGATGACGGCGGACACCCGCTGGCACGCAGACGGTACGCTCGAATATCGCCAGGTCATCAGCGGCGACGGAACGAAGGTCACGGACCTCTACGACAGCACCGGTCACAAGCTCACCGAGATAACACACCATACTGACGGGTCCACCGTGACCGATAGCTACAACGCATCGACAGGTGCGCTGGTTCAGGACGTCGTCAAGACGGCCGGGGGTGACGTGACCACCACGAATTATTCCGGCGGCGTCATCGCCTCGATCTACGTCGCCAATGCGGACGGCTTCAAGGAAAGCAAGCTGTTCGACTCGGCAGGAAACCTGGCCAGCGACTACGTTCAGAACACGGATGGCTCGTCCTCGAACACGCTGTACTCCTCCGGCGTCAAGATGAAGATGTATGTCAGCAACGCCGACGGCAGCGATGACAACTATTATTACAACATCACCGGCCAGACCTACACGACCCAGATCCAGCACGTCGACGCCGCGGGCAAGATCACCTCTGACACCCGCCTGCACGCCGACGGCTCGCTGGACTACAAGCAGGTCATCAATTCAGACGGCAGCAAGGTGACGGATCTGTACGACAGCACCGGATCCAAAACCCAGGAGATCGTCAACAACGCCGACGGCACCAAGGACGTCTACAAGTATGTCGTCAGCGGCAACCCGGGCGCGACCCAGCACGAAAGCTATACCGCCGGCGGCACGCTCCTGCAGATCGACGTTCAAAACAGCAACGGCACCCACACCGTCACGGCCGTCAGCACCGGTCAGTCGATTCAGGGTGGAAACGGAAACGACCTGTTTTCAGCCGCCCCGGGATCGACGACGATCGTCTTCGACCATGGCAATGACCAGATCAACAGCTTCCAGGCCGGCGCCGCCGCCAACCATGACATGATCAAGATCGCAGCGTCGCTGGTGGCCGACTACAGCCACCTTCAGTTTACGCAATCAGGAGCCGACACGCTGATCCACCTGTCAGCCACGGATTCGATCACGCTGAAGAATGTTTACGCGACCAACCTCGATCACAGCAACTTCCTGTTCGTCTGAGGCAGGCGATGCGCTCTCACGTGAGCGCATCGGCTTTCTCAAGGCAGGGATCGCGGCGGATCCCGGTCGACGGGACAAGTCTGCATCGCTAGAAGCCGGACCGGGTTACGCCCGGCCGGGCGCCACCGAGCCGGTGAAGATGATGTCTTCGGCCAGCAGGGGCAAACGCCGCAGCAGCATCGTCTTCATCATGCCGGCCCGCTTGAACGTCGCCATCTGGATTTCCTCCGGAGAAAATCCGGCATCCAGGGCAACCTTTGCGATCGTATAAGGCGTAAAGAAGAAGCGATGGTCGGAGTTGATCGTTTCGGTGTTGTTCAAGATTCCCTTGATGTTTCCGCCCCTGAACGCATTCGGCACGGTAATCACGATTTTCTCGACGGCGTCACCATAGTTCTCTCGAAATCGCCCGAGAAAGGACACCGGATTCGGGATGTGCTCGACCACTTCACCGAACAGGGCAATATCGAACTTCCGGCCGGAGATCTGGTCAATCTTCTGGCCGGACGTCACATCGCCGGACACCATGTTGTCCAGTCCGGAGATTCGGCTCGCCTCCCGCACCGCGTCCGCATCGATATCGACACCGACCGTATACTCGGAGCACTCCGTGATCAGGCCGTGGAGCCAATCCCGGTGATCGATCTTCTTCTTGATGAGAGGAACGTGATCGCAGCATCCGACATGAAGAACCCGCTTGCCGCGGCACATGTCGATCAACACGTCACTTCGGTACCTGACACCCGTCTTGCCGCCGTAAGTCACGGCCATGTTCTCGTTGAACTTCGTACCTGCAAGATATGGAAAAATGCCCGTAAAGTCGGTCATGATTGACGACATGCTGATCCCCTCGTCGACTGGTTCCAGTGAACGATCGTCGATCAACGCTCAAAACTGCGATTTAGACCGGGCTGTCACGCCAGGACGGGCCTGACGATCTTCGACGAAAACGAAAGTGATCTCATTGGCCGGAGCGACGGCGTATCCTTGCTAGCCGCCGCATTACCTCTAAGAAGACGACGATGCGGAACGCATCGACTTGGCTGGAATCCCCGCGACCACCGCTTTCGGCAATACATCCCGATTGACCACCGAGTTTGCTGCTACCGTTGCACCTTCACCAATCTTGATGGGCCCAATGATGACAGCGCCGGCGTAGATGACGACACCGTCTCCAACGCGCGGACAGCCCGGTTGGTTCCAGGCATGTCGACCCAGTGTCACGTTATGATAGAGCGTAACCCCACTCCCGACATGCGAGCCCTCCCCGATCACAAGCCCGGTCGGGTGCGGAAGTTTGAGTCCCGGGCCGATTTCCGCAAGCACCGAGATAAAGCAGCCGCGCCGCGCCAGTGAGCGCACGATCAGCCAGGTAATGCCGTGCCCCCAACGTGTGTTGAAGCGCAGCCACTTGGCAGCACGCCACCAGGCAATCACCGTAAAGCCGGGATCGGTGATCAAGGCAACCGCGGCAGCAACGACGCCGGAGTTCCCGGTGTTCGCCAGCAAATCCGCCCGCCACGCAGCCTCGGGAGGCTCGCGCCTTACCATCTTATCTGGTTCGACATGCGCGTTCATATCAAGGATCTCTCACGTCGCCGACGGAACGTCTAACGGTTGCGCTTCAATTGATCGGCCGAGCAACGATCGCACGCTACCGCGAATCTGATGCCTGAATGCGACGTAACAGGACAGCACGACCACCAGATATAGACTGGTTGCAAGCAGCCAATGCTTCATGCTTGTCACATCGGCTGACGTCGCCGCGAGAGCCACGACGGTCCCGGCCAGGGTCGCGATGGTCGCTGGAAGCAGGGATTTGACGATCGACATGAAAGGCAGCCCGGTGTTTCGGCTGCCAACCACCAGCATAAAGGTGCACACGATAATCGCGGTGACAAGATACACGATAGCAACGGCCTTGAGACCGAACGGCAGCGCCACCACGAACGACAGGATCATGGCGATGCTGTTGGCGCTGCTGATCCAGAACTGCAGACGGGCTTTCCCGCGCGCGAGCAGAATCGGACCGGCATAGGCAGCAATGGATTGCGCGGCCCCCGCCGGCGCAAGCGCGCTAACCAGCGGCAATACGTCCTGCCAATGCGGCGAAAGGAATGTCGTCACCGGGTAGTAGAGTCCAAACGTCAGATAGATCATCGCGGGGAAGGTAATCATCGCCGTGACACTCAGCATCGCGCAGATCGCCGCGTTCTGCTCCGCGTGCCGCCCGTTACCGGACATGCGGCTCAGCGTCGCCATCAAGACACCGCCGCCTGGCCACGAAAGGATCATCAACGGAAAGATCATGAACTGAAAGGCGAGGCCAAAGAGCCCTACCGCGGCCGCGCCCAGCTTCGCACCGATCAGCAGATTGCCGATGTTGCGCGCGGCGAAATTGAGAATGTTCGAGGCCAGTATCCAGCTCCCGAAGGAGAGCATCGAACCAACACCACGCCATCGGAAGTTGAGGCTGATCTGATGCCGCGTAATCGCGTAGAAAGCGATCGCGCGAATAATCTGCATTAGGACGTAATATGAAATCAGCGCCCAGATCCCCCAGCCCAGAACGGCTCCGACGACGCCCACGGACGCGGCGGTGATTGACGCGCCCGCCTCCACCTTCGCCACGGTCTGGTAGCGCAACGCGCGCTCGAGTACCGCACGCGGCCCGAGCGCCGCTATGGAAAGGACGACGGAGACGGACAGCGCCGTCAGCACACCCGACAGGCCATCCATCCTCACGGCCCCGGCCAGCGGCCCCGCTACAACCGCCAGCACCACAGCACAGCCGATGCCGATCGCCAGCATCATGGTCACGGCTGCTCCGGTCTCCTCACGTGAGAGCGAGCCTCGCTGTATCATCGCGCTCGACAGTCCAAGATCGGTGAGAAGGGCGATGAAGGCGACAAACGGCAGCGAGAAGGCGACCAGACCGAACTCGGCCGGGGTGACGAAATAGGTCATCAACAGCGTCATCAGAAACTGGACGACCGATTTCACGATGTTCACGCCGGACATCGAGAGCAGATTTTTCAGGATCATGAAGTCATCCGTATTTGTTTTTCCAGCCCCGCATCCGCTCAACAGCTGGCTGCGCAATATTCGAAAGCGCCAACCGGCGGGTTGATCGTAACGTGTCCAGACCACGTCCTGAGGCCAACTTCGTCATGCGAGGTGCCCCTGCCCTGCTCCATCGGGCGCCCGAAACAGCCGGGGGCGAAACGCGGCATCCAGAAAGCGCCGAAAACGCACCTCGCAAAGCTCGTAACTTATCGCTCCAGCGACAATCGACAGGACGAAGCCCAGAACCGCAAAGGTCCCGGAAAGAAGCCAAAGATCCACGCCGCGTCCGGCAAGCTTCGCCCCGATCATCTGCAATGGAAAAAGGGCGAAGGGATGGACCAGATAGAGGCTGTAGCTGATCTTGCCGAGATACTGCAGCGATGGTGCACTCAACGCCGTCGCTATACCGGAGTTTTGCGTCAGGGCCATGCCGAACAGCAGAACACCGGGCACGAGACCGATAAATGGGTGCAGGTATTCGATCGATACATACATCGCGGCGCCGCAAACCACGCCGGCCAGCAACCCGGTCCACCCTCCGAGCCGGATCGGCAGATCCACGGCACGGAACAGCAGCCCAACCAGGAAATACGCGGCAATCGGCCGAAACCATATGCCTGCGACGGCCAACGCGATCAGCGGCAGCGCCAGCATCCAGTTTTTCTGCTGAACGATGGCCACAAAGGTCGCGGCGAACAGAATGTAGAATGCCCACTCATAGCTCAGTGTCCATGCATTCTGCTGGCCAATCGGAAGCCCCAGAGCGTCGGGCAGGAACGCAAGGTTGACGAGGAACAACTGGACGTAAGTTCCAACATCAATTCCCTTGAAGAACTTGTAGCCGACGATCGGGCCGATCGTGAATAGCGTCAGATGGAGCAGGACAAAGACGGGAAGGATGCGAAGGCAGCGATCATAGAAGAACTTGGCAACGCTGCGGTGGCGCACCAGGCTGGCCGGAATCAGGAAGCCGCTGATCATGAAAAACAGCTCGACACCGTGTCCACCCATATTGATGGTCGATCCCAGCCACGGCCAAATCGGCGCCATGAATCCCGCCAGCAGCGGCATGTCGTAAAGATGCACGATCAGGACACTGAGCGCAGCGATGCCGCGCAGCCCCTGGATGGCCGGGAGAAAATCCTGTTTTGGAGCGTTCATCACCGCTCCCCCCTCTGAGAGGGCGCCATGGCAGGGACGCGGGGCGCGCGCGTGAAAGGCACTATCAGCGCCGTTGAGTGCCACGAGACTTTCATCATGCCGGCCGCGATGCCAGACCATCGATGCCAGGCGCGATCGGTGCAGAACTCACCAGATCCCGATTCGGCGCGCCTCGCTTGGCGAACATGTCGCTAAAGGCGGCACCGATCATGATCAACCCGCTGGCCGGGCCATAGGCCAGTACCGTGATGGTAAAGAGGTTCATCGCGATCGTGGCGGACAGCTTGTAGACATCCCTGGTCCTCATGACCGCGGCGATGGCGAAAATCATGAATACGACGAAGATCGGGCCAAACATCAGATACGTGCCGATATAGAAATTATCGACTGGCACATAGTAGCTGAGCTTGTTCGAGAATAGCTGCTGCGGATAATTGAAACAGCCGAGGCCGCAACCGGTCACGAATCCCACGGGCATGAGCTCTTGCATATACACAAACGGGAGCTGCCAGCTGTTATTGACGCGATCCTGAAGGCTGAAGAATCCCCGAGAGATGCTGGTGAGGCCGTCGCCGGCGAAGAACATCATCAGCACGAAGGGAACCAGGATCGATGCGAAGGAGAGCCCCGCCATCCGGCGCAGCATAGGAAACTTCTCGCGTTCCGGGAGCATTCGAATGACAACAAGGCACAACAGATACATTATCATCACGCCCAGCGTGGTCTTGCTGGTCGTGAGCTTGATGGCGTAAAGGCCGACCGGCGCCCAGATGGCGATCCACAGCAGACTTCTGCGAGCCGACGTCAACACGAAGGTAATAAACACGAAAAACGCAGCCATGGTGCTGTCGGCGGCAAACCCCGCCAGTCGCGTTTCCGACGCCGCCCACCAAAGTCTGGTGGCCTGCCGCGTGGCTCCCAGCGTTTCGAAAGCAAAGCCAACCCATGGCATCTGCACGCGTGATGAAAGGAAGATGCCGAAAATGGTAATGAAGAAGATGGGATGGATCAGGACAAGAAGCTGCTTGTACTGACTAAAGTCGCGCCGACAAAAACAAAAACCCACAAACACGGGCGCTATCATCTTGAACGACGACGCCATGCCGGCGAAGTAGCCCAGAAAAACAAATCCGACGTATAAGGCGAACGCGATGTATAGCAGCGTGAGGACAGCGATCAGGCTCTTGCCGGTGATGATGTAGCGCTGGATAAAAGCCAGAATGCACATCAGCGCAAAGATATCCGGAAGAAACCACAGGACGTCCAGTTTAGCGATGCTCAGGTAGTAGCGTAGGGCGCCGGCGAACGCGTCGCGATAGAAATAGAGAAGCAGCGCAATCGCCTCGACGTTCCAGATGCCGATTTCCGGCAATTGGTTGTTTAGAGGCAACGGCTCCGGAGCTTTGAAATCCGGTGCTGCGAGAGATGACGACGACCGGCTCGTCATTGCCCCCCTCCTTCGGCCGTCGCGACAACGCGAGGCCTGCGGGCCAAAAGTCCGACGATGGCTTTCGAACCGGGGATCTCGATATTCGCATAGGTCAGGTTCGACAGCGCAAGGACGGCCACGACGTAACCCGACAGCAGTAACGTTGCAGCTATTCCCGAACCGAACTGATCAATCATCTGGAAGGTTCGCATACCAACGCCGCGCGAGAAGTACTCGATCAATACGAGCACGAGCGCGTGCACCATGTAGATCGAATAGGATCGCTTGCCGAGCCACACCAGCGGCTTGACCGACAGCAGGTTCGGCAGGCCACGTCCGGGGAACGCCATCAGCGATCCGAGCAGGACGGCGAAAATGACCGGGGCGAGAAAGCTCAACATCGGCCACATTCCGACCACGCAGACAATGGCGATGGCCGCAATCGCGGCGCCGATCTGCCAGATCGACTGCAGAGCCGGGCGCACGGCAGGAGGCACCGACGCCACCGCTCTGAGCGTCAGCACGCCGAGGAAAAAACTCAGTATGCAGCGCGCGATGCCAAAGGTGTGAAAGTCCAGGGCATATTGTCGAAGAACAAGCAGGATAAAAGCCCAGCTGGCCAACGACAGAAACAGCGACAGCACATAGACAATGCGAACGTCCCGGAATTTTTGAGCCAGAACCACGACGCCGCCGAACACGAGATAGGTATAGAATTCGGCGCTGATGCTCCAGCTTGGGCCGTTCCAGCTCAAATAATCAACGAATCCGATCGCGTGCAGCAGAAGCACATTCAAGAAAAACGAATAGCCGTTGTTGACCGCCATCTCGGGCGGCGCGAAATGAATCAGGCCGGTGCCCACAAGGCCGAGCTTCATCATTCGAAACGAGAGGAATGCGAGTAACGTGACGATGTGGAGCGGATAGATGCGAGCGAGCCGGCGCACGATGTACTCCCGAAACTCGAAAGTACCGAAGCCGCCTCGCACGTAACTCATCGAAATCACGATGCCACTCAGAACGAAGAACAGATCAACGAACAGCCAGGCGTTATGGAAAAACGCAAAGTCGACCCAGGCCTTGTTCGGCAGGACCGCGGCAAGCGGTTGAGAAATGACAAAATGATGGACCACGACGCAAAGCGCGGCTATGCCGCGAACGCTGTCGAGCGGGACATAGTGTTCTTTTGAGCGATGGCCCGTCACGATCGAATTATGTCCGAATTGTTGCGATGCAACATAGTGCCTCTCTTCCGTTTTCCGTTCAACCCGAACCTTAAAATCCCCCCGAGAAAAACCGACCGCGCATGGCAGCTCCGCAAATAAATGCCCTCGCAGAAGCGCGGCCGCATTTTTAATCGCCCTGCACGTTTAATCGTCCCGTGTGGCAGGCTCCAGAATAAATACACCGGCGAAAACCAACGTATTTGCCGTCGTCTGCGCCGGCAGATCCGCAAATGGATGCGGCCACGAAGACGACGCATTTTAAAGCGGGCGTGAAACAATCCCTTTGCATCGCTGGCTCTTTGGAAGGCAGATCGATAAATTCTGGAACCTGGGACCAGCCCGGTCGGCCGCCGCCGTTTACCGCGCCCAAGTTCCAGTCAGTTCAGGAATGGGGTTTGGCACCTGCCGTCGCATAAGGGATCAATCAGGAAAATTCTGGGCGGAGCGTCCAATCTCGTCGCGATAGCTGTTTTCGTCCTGGCGCCATTTCCGCTTGGATCGGCGGATTTCGTCTGGATCTGGATCTGGATCGTCTTGCTCGCGCTCAGTCTATTGACGGCGGATCTGGAAGCCGTCGGCCGCGAGGATTTTCGCCTGTTGCTGCCGCTGTTCATGACGATGGTGCTGATCAGCGCGATCGTCATGCTGCAGACATGGCCCGGTCCGTTGGTGGGACGAACAAATCCCGTCTGGAAGCTTCCGCTCGATCTCCTCGGCGCCGATGTCCCTGCTCGCATTTCGATGACCGCGGCCGGCCCTTGGCTCGCTTTTGGCTCCCCTCTGCTGGTGTCGCTTGCGTTCGTGCGCGCCTTTCTTCTTGCAGCCGATGCGCCAGCGGCCCAACGGCTTCTCCGGATATTGGCGTGGGCGGGTTTTCTTTACGCTTGTTACGGAATCCTGGCGCAGCTTGCCGACCCGAATACGCTGTTATTCAGGCAGAAGGAGGCGTATCTCGGCTTCGCCACCGGCACATTCGTCAATCGCAACACCGCCGCGACATTCTGGGGCAGTTGCGCCTTGCTCTTCCTGGTGCCTCTGTTGCGCTCGCTACATCGCGGAGACCGGCGCGCCGCCCCGCCGTCAGATCGGCCGCTCGCGTTGCTCGGGCACTATTTCGCCGCACCAGCGGCTCTCGCTGTCGGATTTACCGTCTGCACGCTGGCGACCGCGATGACGGGATCACGCGCAGGGCTGCTGCTGTCGATCTGCGCGTTTCTGCTGGCCGGCACACTCTATCTGTGGCCGCTTGAGCTCGGTACTTTTCGAAGATGGGCGCTGCTGGCGGGAGCCGCGGTCGTTTCCGTCCTGGTTCTTCAGCTGATCGGCGGCGCGGTGGCGGGGCGGATTCTCACCTATGGCCTGATCGACGATCAGCGGCTGGCGGCCTACCGCGCCGCGATCGCAATCGTCAGCGACCATCCGCTGCTCGGCGTCGGATTGGGCAATTTCGAGGCGGCTTTTGCCGCCTACCGGCCCGCCGAATTAGGCAGCCTCGGGATTTGGGACCGCGCCCACAGCACGCCGCTGCAACTCGCGGTCGAAATTGGCCTGCCCGCGACCATCCCGATCGTTGCGACCGTGCTTTGGTATGTTTACCAATTGTTCCGGGGCAGCTTGCTGCGGCGGCGCGATCGCTACATCCCCGTCACCGGAGCCAGCGTCGCCGTGCTGGGGTTGCTTCACAGCAGCATCGATTTTTCGCTGCAGATAGCCGGTTACGGGGTTTTTTTCGCCGCGATCACCGGTGCCGGGCTGGCGCAGTGCCTTCCGTCGTCATTGCGAAAAAACGGTGGCGGAGCTGTGGCGACTGAATTATGATTTAATTTAAATCGGCTGTTTTTAATTGCGATTGATTGGGCAATGACAATGCGTTTGGTGGGTTTTTGTCTCGTGATGCTCGTGGCCGGCGGAACGGCCCCGGTTGCCGCGGCACCCGCCAGCGGCGGATGCGTCCCGAACTCCTCGCTGGTGTCGGCAGAGCGCGCGACATCCTTTCTGGAGAACCCTGAAGCGCTCCTGAGCCAGTTCAAGGACGGTCAGGGCGGCCTCGCGTCGCAAATCCGCGACATGCTGATGACCCGGCCCGAGACGCTTGAAGGCATCGCATCGCTTTCCAAGGCCAGTTCCGCCGATCAAAGCCGTGCGATCGGTGCCGGTCTCGGCACCGCCGCCGCCGTGTGCGTGCTGACGCAGCCGGCCTTTGCCCAGCAAATCCAGGAAGTGGTCCTGAAGGCTGAGAATCCGCCGCTGATTCAAGCCTTCGTGAGCATCACGGGGGATATTCCGACCGAGGCGATCACCGGAGCAGATCCGAACGGCGACACCACCGCCGGCGGTGGACAGGGCACCACATCGACGCCGTCGCCGGGCGCCGTTTCGAGCAACAGCAGCACAACTTTCGGCGGCGGCGCTGGCGCCAGTACCAGTACAACGACGCTTTTCACGACAGCCGCGGCCGGAACGCCATCCGTTCTGACGCCGGTCAGTCCGACCAACTGAGCGCCGTGCAACGCCTGGATTGATTGCGAATTAACCAATATCCATCAGGCAGATAACGTCATCTGCGGTTAGATTCAATTTTAACTATCGGCGGAACTTAAACCCAACAACTCCGTGCGACACCGTACCTGCGTCAAGAAAATGAATGACGGGGGACGACATGAAACTGCTATTTGCACCGATGCTGGCGACCGCAATCGCATTTGCCGGTGGCGCCGCCAGGGCCGAAACCGACGCCTCGACCGACGTGTCGCGGACCAACCGGACGGCCTTCATCGAGGAGTTCGACAACACGCTCGCGCCGCTCCAGTTCGTGAAGTTTTGCATGAACTACCGCGCTGAATGCGACGCGGAAACCGGCGTGCAGGCATTGCCGACCGCCGACCGCGCGATGGAAATGCTGCGAGACGTCAACGCCTCGGTTAACGAAGCGATATCGCCGCTGCGCAAGTCCACGGATCCGATAACCGCGCGCTGGACGGTCTCGCCGGCCGCAGGCGACTGCAACGATTACGCAGTCACCAAGCGGCACCAATTGATTGCAAGGGGTTGGCCCCAGAGCGCGCTGCGCCTGGCGGTGGTCCTGACCAGCAGCGGTCAGGGGCACCTTGTGCTGGTCGCCCGGCTTCCCGACGGCGACGTTGTTCTCGACAACCTGTCGCGCGATGTCCGTCCCTGGAATGCCATGGGCTATACGTGGATATCGATGCAATCGAGCGACAATCCGCGCTTTTGGGTTGCCGTCGGCAGCCACGGCCAGCGCCTCCAGGCGAACCGGCTTGCATCCGTCAGGCCGCAGCTTCAGTGAACATTTATTGATAACTCACGGCATGGTTGCCCTCCCGTGAGCCTGCACCCGCCATCGATGGCTCCAGGCCACGGGCGGGTTGCAGTTCGTCTCACCGTCGGGTGAGAACGCGCGCTTTATTGATTATATTCTTATTAATACCTCAAAAATCTTGCCACCCGCAGGCATCGGCGGCCGCCCAGGCCCGCTTCTGGATGAAGGCCGTCGGGGGGCGCCGGACGGACGGGACATTTCACTGGTCCGGAATTTGCTAGTTCCTCAAAGTCATGGGGACACTCTTTTGCACTGCACAAAAAGATGACACAGTTCTTTGCCATCATTGCCTTGAACAGGTGATTAAATGCCTGCAGATGTGATTAAACGCCTGACCCGGCGATTAAACACTGAACCTTCGATTAAACCGTATTTCCCCACCAGCCAGCGGTACACGAATGAATGGTATGTCCTTGATTCGACGACAGACTCTTGTGGCTGGGTTCAGGCTTCTGGCAGGCATAGCGCTGCTCCTGGTGATCGCGGCACCATGCCATGCGCAATGCGTCGCGCTGGCTGAGCGCGTCCCCCCGCTTGCCCTGGAGGCCTTCAGCACCTCACCCGGATCGCTGTTGCAACAGCTGCGTAACGACAAGGAAAAACTGGCGGGACGGCTCAGCGGATACCTGGTCACCGATCCGTCACTGCTGCCTGCCGTGGAAAAGCTGGTGAACCAATCATCGGACAAGGATCGCGTGGCAATCGGCTCAGGTCTTTACAGAGCGGAGTCACGCTGTCTCACGACCAAGCCTGAAGCGTCTCGGAAGATAAATGATTTCGTGCGCAAACTGGGAGACCGCGCGGTCTTGATCGGCTATGCGGCCGAGTCCGAACAGTCGGGCGCGGCGGCACCTGCTCAGGCTGCGAAGCCAGCCAATACCGGTTCCGGTCTGCTGACGGGTGAATGGAACACCGAGATATCAGATCCGTTTGCCAAGATACCGGTCCCGCTCAGCCAATCCCGCTACAATTGAGCTTGCAGATGTATCAACCCAGAGACCAGTTCCAGGCGCTCAAGAAGTACGGCATCGAGATTGGCACCACGACGCTGAGCGTCGAGCGTGCCATCGATATCGTGCGCCGGCAGTGGCCACTCATCGCCTCGGTCGTCGCCGGTACGTTGGCGCTTGTCGTCATCTATCTGCTGGTATCGACGCCGATGTATACGGCGAATGCCCGTATTCTGATGGATACGCGCCAGACCCAGGTCCTCGACAAGGAAACCGCTATCAACAGCAACCTTATCGACACAGGATTTGTAGACAGCCAGGTCGAGATCATCGGCTCGGAGGACCTGATCCAGTCGATCGTGCGACGGTTGCGCTTGACGGAGGACCCTGAATTCAACGGATCCGATCCCGGAATAGTGGCGATCATTATCGGTAAGACGCTTTCCCTGTTCGGGTCCGACGGGCCGCCCTCGAAGGAGAGGATCGAGCGCGCGGCCGTCGAGGCGGTACAAAAAAACCTCAAGGTCGAACGCGTACTCACGACCTATGTTCTTTCCCTCAACTACCGTTCCAAGGATGCGGACAAGGCCGCGCGAATCGCGAATGCGATCGCCGACGCCTACATCGTTGGCGCGCTCGAGGCGAAATACCAGTCAACCAAGCGGGCCGGCGAGTGGCTGCAACAGCGCAGCGCCGAACTGCGCGAACAGGCGACCGCGAGCGACCGCGCCGTCCAGACCTTCAAGACAGAGAACAACATCGTTGGCACCAGCCGCGGCTTGATGACCGAGCAGCAGCTATCGGACGTCAATACCCAGCTCATTCAGGCCCGCGCCGCCACTGCCGAAGCCAAGGCTCGTCTCGACAGGATCGAGGCGATTTCGGACAAGGATCTGGCTCAGCCGACCGTCACCGACGCCCTCAACAATTCGGTCATCACCAGACTTCGCGCCCAATATCTCGATCTGGCGGGCCAGTATGCCGATTGGTCGGCGCGCTACGGCAAGACCCATCAGGCATCGATCAATCTCAACAACCGCATGGAAGAGCTGCGCAAGGCGATCGCCGATGAGGTCCGCCGTATCGCCGACGCCTACCGAAGCGATTACGCCATCGCCAAGAGCCGTGAAGCCTCACTTGAGGAAAACATGAAAGGACTGGTCGCCCAGGCCGGCAACACCGGTCAGGCGCAGGTAAGGCTGCGTGATCTCGAAAGTGCCGCCGATACCTATCGCAACCTGTACAACAACTTCCTCGAGAAGCTTCAGCACGCGACGCAAAACCAGAGCTTCCCGATCAGCGAAGCGCGCATCATCGGCACGGCGGTCAAGCCCGACAAGAAGAGTTCGCCCAAAACCCTGCTGGCGCTGGTCGGCGGCCTGGTCGGCGGGCTCTGCTTCGGATTCGGCGCGGCCTTCTCGAAAGAGCTGATGAGTGACGTGCTGCGGTCTCCCGGCGAGGTCGAGGACGAGCTCGGCGTGAAATGCCTCGGCGTGCTTCCCGATTTACATCCGCAGAAGCCGGCCGGGAAGAAGGCGCGCCTGCTGCTGCCGATCGATAGTTCGGCAGCGAAGGGCAAGGACGATTCTTCCCTCTCCCATTATGTCGTCGACCACCCGTTTTCGCGCTACGCCGAAACCCTGCGGAACATCAAGGTTTCCATCGACGTCGCCCGGCTGACCCGCGACGTCCGCGTGATCGGCATCGTCTCTTCGTTGCCGAAGGAGGGAAAGACCACGGTTGCCGCCAATTTTGGCCACCTGATCGCCTTGACCGGTCACCGAACCCTGCTGATCGATGGCGACCTGCACACCCGCTCGCTGACGCGCGAACTGGCACCGAACGCCAAGACCGGCTTGCTTGAAGCGCTCAGGGATCCCCAGTCGCTGGGTCAGCACATCAAGCGCAGCAAGGAAACCGGGTTGGATTTCCTACCGTCCTTCGTCGTCTCGCGCATGGTCAATTCGGCTGACGTGATGGCCTCCAAGGCGATGACGGATATGCTGGCGACGGTGCGCGACAGTTACGACTACATCATCATCGATCTCGCTCCGGTGATGCCGGTGACCGACGCAAAGGCGATCAGCCACCTCCTTGATGCGATGGTCTATGTCATCGAGTGGGGCCGGACGACGCGCAGCGCGTTGCAGGAATCGCTGGCCAGCTCGGAAGCCATCCAAAAGAAACTTCTCGGGGCAGTTCTAAACCGGGCAAACCCCAAGATGCTCAAGCGTATCGAGGCCTATAAGGGCTCACACTACAATAGCTACTATGTCGAAGGCGCCTGAGGCGGCGCTGCCGTATCGGCCATCCCGCCGCCTCCATCGCCGGCTCATGCTGGGCGCCAATATCATTCTCGCCGCCGGCGCACTGGTTTGGGCTGCGCGGGTATCTTCCGACATTGGCGATCCCGCGGTTCCGCTCGTTGCCAGCCGCCTCGCACGCGGCGAGAAGTACGACCCTGCCCTCTTGCGGGGAATGATTGCCTCAAACCTCCCGGCCGCCGAGCGGCAATGCAATTCGAAGACGCTGCGCGAGTTGCTGCTCCTGCAGATCGGACTGGCCGATGAAACGGTGCGTAGCGCCAATCTGCAGCAGGCCGACACCGACACCGCCGGCGTCAACTCCCAGAGCAAGGCGCTGCTTGCGTGCGCCCCCACCGAATCGCTTGGCTGGCTCGGGACGTACTGGTCCAGTATCCGCCAGGAGGGTTTCGGACCGCGCGCGGTAACGCTTCTTGACCAGTCCTATCGCCAGGCGCCCCACGAGGCCTGGCTTCAGCTCATACGCGCGCCATTGGCGCTGCGGAGCTTCAACGCCCTGCCACCCGCCCTGCAGGACGCGGTCGCACAGGACTTCGAAGACATTTTTCAAGCCCGGCTATATCCAAGCGCAGCCATACTCTATCAAGGGGCAACCGCCACTGCCCAAGTGAAACTGCTCGACCGAACCTGTGCCGCTGCGGAAACCGAGCGACTGGTATTTCTTCATTTCGTGTCCGAGAGCGGATTGCAGATCCGCCACCGTTGCTATCCAGCAGGTCCCGCGCCAGCCGTCGATGTACGGCGACCGTGAAAAGACGTTACGGGCTACGGCTTTGCGGCCCCCATGCGACGGGCGCGAAATCGTTCAGGCTTCGCTCATTGGACGACTGGCCCTTGAACATCAGCAGGCCGCGGCTTGTGGCGACGATGTCGCCAGCGCGTAAACTGTCATCCTCCAGAAGTCTTTGGAATGATTCGCGGGCGACGTCCGCATCGGATGGCGTGGGCTGGGCAAAACTCCGCCCTTCACGCCTTCTCTCTTCGATGCGCCGGCGGGCGGCCTCAATATCGGCAAGCCACTGCTCGCGAGACATTCTGGGCTCGCCGGGCTGTTCCGACTCCGACTCGACCTGCGCCATGACTTCAGGCGGAAAAACGCCACCAAAGACAAGTGCCGCAATCAGGACCCTGCATGATGCCAACAGCATCGGAAAATCCTAGACTAGGAGCCCCGAAAGGCAAAGTCCCGGGATCAGCCGCGCGCGGGACGCAACCCGTCCCGGCTCAATAGGCATCCTGATACATCATGACCATCGCGGTCCGGATGATGATCCGCATATCCAGCCATATGCTCCAGTTGCTGACGTACCAGACGTCATACTCGACGCGCTTTTCCATCAGGTCGATGGTCGGCGTTTCGCCGCGGAAGCCGTTGACCTGCGCCCAGCCCGTCAAGCCGGGCTTCATATGATGGCGATACACATAGTTGCTGATCACCTGGTCGTAATAATTGTCATGGGCCAGCGCATGCGGTCGCGGACCGACCAGCGACATTTCCCCGCGCAGCACGTTCCAGAGCTGCGGCAATTCATCGATGCTGGTCTTCCGGAGGAAGCGGCCAACCCGGGTCACCCGCCTGTCCTGCTTGGTCGCTTGGGTAACGGTGTGGCCGTTCTCCGCAACGCTCATGCTGCGAAATTTCCAGATCTCGAAAGGCTTTCCGTTGAAGCCTCGACGGGACTGCCGGAAGATGATGCTGCCCTCTGAATCGAGCTTGATCAAAACCGCTGAGATGATCAACAGAGGCGCCAACATCAAAAGGGCAATCGAGGCGAGGCCGATATCCAGACACCGCTTCTGCGCGCGTTCGAATATCGAAAGCGGAGGCCGCTGAATTTCGATCGCCATCGTTCCGCTGACGGGCATGAACGGCCGCGAAACCAGATCTGCGATCGGGAAATCAGGCAACAACCGAATCGGCTGCGGAACCTGGCGCAGTCGCTGACTCAGCTTCTGAAGCATCGGCAGTTCGTTCCAGTCGATTGCCAGTAGAAACTCCTCGGCGTTCGTCGTGCGCGACTGCCGAATGATGTTCAAAATCTCGGCGTCGAGAGCCGCGTCATCCTGCGTCGCGTTCAACACGAAATGACGCACGACGTCGAAGCCGTTCTTTCGCAAGTCCTTGAAGCGGTTCGAAGTAAAATCGAGCGATTTCAGGCTAAGCAGCACGACCCTGCGGTCAATCAGGTGACCCTTTGCCAGCGAAGACGCCAGGCCAATGCGCCAGGCCGCCCGGTGCGCGCCCAGGCTGACAAGCCCGGTAATCGCGAACACGATGGTCGTACCGCGCGAAAGGCTCGTCGTCGATTTCAGAAGAAAGGCGATGAGAGCCAGAATCGCCAACGACATCATCCAGACGAATACAACCTTCCGCGCCTGCCACATTCCGTTGAACAGACGATGGCTGTCGTAGACGCGCTGGAAAAACGCGATTGCGACGAACGCAACACCGACGATCAGGCCCGCACCAATCGGAACTTCCTGATCGGCTGGCGTTCCCATGAACTGGCGATAAACGACGCCCGCCACCAGATAACTCACCAGGATCAGCAGAAAATCGCCACTGATGAGAAAAATCTGGAACGGGCGCTGCAGGGATGCGCCACGGCTCGCGATCGTCGCCGAGACGTCTTCGGAACCATATGTTGTTGCAGACATCTCAGGCCCTCGTCACTTCCATCACTGCAACCGCCGAAATCGCTGCGACCACCGAACGTTCTGATTTAAATAACCGGGGGCAACGAGCGATGCCGAATAAATCTCGTGGAGGGATTTCCGACAACGCTTTGAGAGAGTGCTAACCAATCGAAGCGAGAGTGTGGCACCGCACCAAAAAAATCAAATGTATTTTTGCATTGCGTCAATGCGGCAATTAAATGATCAGCCTGTGCTATTTAAATATTCAATATGCGCGCCACATGCGCAATGGACCATCAAAAACAGGGCAATTTTTTCCCACCGCGCCATAATTCCAATGCCGCGTCATAATCCTGATAATTATGTGGCGCCGGCGCAGCACGCACTTCGTGCGCTTATCGAGATCGCGCTTCAGAATCAATGCGGGGATGGGCCGATTGATGCCAGGCCCACGAGGACCTCACAACCGTTGCCAGATCCGAGCAAGCAGGACGAAAATCGAGATCCGCGCGAGCTGCCGACGGATCGGCGACCAGAATCGGCGGATCACCAGGCCGACGCGGCTTTGTCACCAGTGGAAGGTTGAGGCCTGTTTCGCGCTCGATGGCCGCCAGCACCTGACGCACCGAGAATCCAGACCCCGTGCCGAGATTGTAGCGGCCGCCCGGAGAGCCGTTCAGCAGGGCATCGAGGGCACGAACATGCGCTGCAGCCAGATCCACCACGTGAATGTAGTCGCGTATCGCCGTACCATCCGGGGTCTCATAATCATCCCCGAAAATCGCAAAGTCGCTGACATGACCTTGCAGGGTCATCATCGCGCGCGGAATGAGATGGGTTTCCGGATCACGAAGTTCGCCGATTGATCCCGACAATTCCGCGCCACAGGCGTTGAAATAGCGCAGACAGAACGAATGCATGCCATAGGCGGAGCGATAATCCGCCAGGATTTGCTCGATCATCCATTTCGAGACGCCGTAAGGGTTCACGGCAACGCCGGCGGCGCCCTCACTGATCGGATCGCGACCCGCATTGCCGTAGACCGCTCCGGTACTCGAAAAGACCAGGCGGCGGCATTTCTGCTCAAGCATCGCTTTCAATAGCGACAATGTTCCGCAAACATTGTTCAGATAATATTTCTGGGGCGCGGAGACGGATTCACCCACCTGGCTGAATGCAGCAAAATGCATCACGGCGACGACGTCGTGGGACGCGATCGCTTCGGCCACTCGCGCCGTGTCACTGACGTCGCCCTCGACAAAAGGACCCCACTTCACGAAGCTGCGGTGACCGGTCGACAGGTTATCGAAGCATACCGGGACGTAGCCGGCCTCCGACAAAGCCTTGCAGCAGTGCGCGCCGATATAACCGGCTCCTCCGGTCACGAGAATGGCAGGGCCTTGGGACACAGGTTTCTCCACGAAAGCAGTACTTGGATTGAGAAGCGGTAGTTGCCTTCAGGCGGACGTTGGCATCGCGTTCACGCTAGCCCGCTGCTTTCGTTTGGCGCCCGACGCTTTGGTACAGGAATCCCCTGCCGGTCAGATCATCCGGATTGTATACGTTTCGCAGATCGATCACGACCGGAGCCGCCATCTCCTGCTTTAGCCGATCAAGATCGAGGGCTCGAAATTGCTCCCACTCGGTCACGATGACCAATGCGTCGGCGCCCTCGGCGCAGCTGTAGGCGTTTTCGTGATACTCGATGTCAGGCATCTCCAATCGGGCCTGTTCCATGCCCACCGGATCGAACGCCCGAACCGTCGCGCCCAAGTCGCGGAGCGCCGTAATCAGCGGTATCGAGGGGGCCTCTCTCATGTCGTCGGTATTGGGCTTGAAGGTCAAGCCGAGGACAGCAACTGTTTTTCCGCGAAGGTTGCCACCGAATGGCGCGGCCACTTTGCGGGCCATGGCGCGTTTGCGGGTGTCGTTGACCGAATTCACCGCTTCCAGAATCCTTAGCGGAACGTCGTAGTCCTGCGCAGTCTTGATCAGCGCACGGGTGTCCTTGGGAAAACACGAGCCACCGTAACCAGGACCGGCATGAAGGAATTTCGATCCGATGCGATTGTCCAAGCCTATGCCGCGGGCAATCTCCTGAACGTCCGCGCCGACCTTTTCCGCCAGATCGGCGATCTCGTTGATGAAGGTGATCTTGGTAGCCAGAAATGCATTGGCCGCATACTTGATGAGTTCGGCGGTACGACGCCCGGTGTACATGATCGGCGCCTGATTCAAATAAAGCGGCCGGTATATCTCGCCGATCACCTTGCGCGCGCGCGGATCTTCAGTGCCCACGACGATGCGGTCCGGATGCTTGAAGTCGCGCACGGCCGCGCCTTCGCGCAGAAACTCCGGATTCGATGCGACGGCGACATCGGCCGAAGGATTCACCTGCTCGATGATTCGCTCGACCTCATCGCCTGTGCCCACCGGGACGGTCGATTTCGTGATGATGACGGTAAAACCCTGGACGGATTTCGCAATTTCTCGCGACGCCGCATAAACATAGCTGAGATCCGCGTGACCATCGCCGCGCCGCGACGGCGTGCCGACTGCGATAAAGACAACGTCGGCTTCGCCTACCGGTCCCGCAAGGTCGGTCGTGAAGACGAGTCGGCCTTCGCGCGCGTTGGTTTGGACAACGCGGTCAAGATCGGGCTCGAATATCGGAATTTCGCCGCGCTGTAGCGATGCGATCTTGGCCTCGTCCTTGTCCACGCAAGTGACGTGGTGTCCAAAGTCGGCGAAACAGGCACCCGAAACCAATCCAACGTATCCCGTTCCCACAACAACAACGCGCATGAGCTGAGCACTTTCTTTTTCCGGTATTTAATTCCCGACAGCGAAGGCTTTAAATTAACCATGGAAGCGGGTCAAACCTACCCCTTCGATTGAAGAGGCAGCCCGATTTCCCAGCGCTCGGCGCAAAATCCGGGATTGTCCTGCAAACGCAGCACTGACACGAAACAAAAGGTCTGGAAGCAAGGGACGACGGAAATTAAATGCGCAACGTTGATCGGTTCAACGCGATCCAGAAAATTTACCGCGCTGAGCGCCCGTCGGCGAGCATCTCCCCGGCAACCGGCTTGGCATCAGAATTTCAAGCAATTTCAATGGCTAAATTAAGCCAATTTTAGGGAGGCCAGCGTTAGGAAACACAGTAGTTTGTATGGAGTAGGTGGTGTGACCACACTGGCCATTTGCAGTACCTTGATTGGATTGGTTCTTGGAATTCGCTTCCGGTTTCTGATTCTGGTGCCCATTCTTTTCGTTGGATCGGTTTCACTGGCGACGATTTCGATGACACAGGGCCAGACCCTGCTCCAGGCAATTTCAGCGATAGTGGTTTTCGCAGCGCTTCTCCAGGTTGGATACGCATGCACAGCGCTGTTGAAGTCCTTCGCAAGGGCTCCCCGTGCCGACAGGACGGTGCCCCATGCCGGCGTCGTCGTTGTCCGGAAGTCCTGATCCTCGATAAGGGGCGATTGCAAGCCCACCACAGGACGCACGTCAGCCAGGCTGTCCCTGCGGCCTGATCCGGCCGCGTCAGTGAGGCAACGCCGTTGCGCGGCTTGCGTCGAACACGGGACTCGCCCGGCGTCCTGCCAAACCTGTATCAGGATGATATATTCATCCCAGGCGATTAATGCCAAGGTGAGGATTCGCGTGGCCTCGAGCCCGGGACGCCTTTGAGAGTATATTATCCCGATGTTGTCAGCACTGCGCCATGCGAAGCCGATGGCGAAGCCAAGGTTGCCGGACGGGGTTCGCATCTACGCCATCAGCGATATTCACGGCTGCGCGCATCTACTTGATCAAATGCTCCGGGTCATCGACGCCGACGTTGCACACAGCAGGCCACGTCACGCGATAGAAGTCTTCATGGGCGATTACATCGACCGCGGGCCGGATTCGCGCTCAACGCTCGACCTCCTGATTGAACGTTCCCAACGCGGAAACGCGGTCTTCCTGAAGGGCAATCACGAAGCCTTTCTTGACGACGTCTTTCGCGATCCCGGCCGCATGGGGAATTGGTTTCAGGTCGGTGGACTGGAAACATTGATGTCCTACGGACTTTCCCCGTCGGTCAATCCGGACGCCGACGAGCAGCATGCATTAATGAGAGAGCTATCCGAGGTAATGCCGGCGCGCCATCGCGACTTTCTGGGGCGCTTGCGTCTCAACTTCTCTTGCGGCGATTTCTTTTTTGTTCATGCAGGTGTTCGACCGGGCATCCGGCTGGCTGAGCAGCGGGAGGAAGACCTGCTTTGGATCCGAGAGGATTTTCTTCAGCATAAGAAGCGGTTCAGCAAATATATTGTTCATGGTCATACACCGGTTCGCAGTGCAGAGATTTTGGCAAACCGCGCCAACATAGATACGGGCGCCTACGCCACCGGCAATTTGACGCTGCTCTCAATCCAGGGTTCCAGCCTGCTGGCAATCTGAGCATCGCTTGCCCCGGGGCACTGGCGTCCCAGGCAATTGCGGATGGCCAGCCGTCGCGCCGTCCGGGTCGCCAGCCTTGGGGCTCGCTGGGTGCGGCCATGGCTGATCCAGGCAATGGGCTGCGATTGGCGCCGGATTCATGCCGACCGAGACGGCATCCCCGTTAGGGAACTGCGGATTGCTCAGAAGTCAGGCTGGGAAGCTGACCGTTCTTCAATTACGATTAAAATAATCACGCGCGAAGCAACGGCTATCGGGCGGCAAAAAAAGGGGAGGATGTCCTATGCGAGTTGGGCTCGAGATCAACTTCGCCTTATGGGGAATGATTATCTGCGTGGTGATCGCGGCGCTTCAAACCTTCGCGTTCCTGTGAACGCCTTGGCGTTGCGGCGCCTTGCCTGAAGACCCGTTCCGGAATGAGCCCGGCGCGAATTTGTTCGCAGCCAGCTTTTCAGTGCTGCCGTCGGACTATGGGCTGACGACGACCAGGTAAACGGTGAGCATTCCCACGCTGACCATGCCGATGGCGAGCGCCGATCGCAGCGCCTGGATGCGCGGAGACATTCCAGCCATCCGCCGGGCTCGGCGAGGACCGTTTGAGCTGACGTCGCGTGGCCGGCGCGCGTGGAGCGACTCGCTGCTGCCTGCGTCGATGATCCGGCGCCTGTCGGTGAAGGTCGCATGATGTCTTAGATATAGTTCGAGGAGCCGCAATTCGCGCGTCAAATCCCTCGCAACGTCCTGCCACCGAAGCAGCGCTTCGAGTTCCAGGGTTTCCTCCAGAGTGAGGCCGGCAATGGCAATCCGTCCATCGTCCGCAACCCGATATCGGAAATCCTCTGGATCCATGCAATCAACCCTCAGGCAATGCCTTTCCAGTTTAAAATCGGGATTCGTAAAGCGCGGATCGTAGCGTCCTCCGGCGCACGGCGAGAGTCCAAATGATCGCCAAGGCGATGGTCGATTGCTGCGCAGCCTGGGAGTTTCGAAGGCAAGTCGGTCGCGGACCGAGACCCGATCCGGGAGATCAACGGCGTTTGGCAAGGCGTACAGCGCGATCCGACGCCTGTTGTCTTGAGGGACCGGTACTGACTGGGCAGAATCTGGTCCCCGGAAAATGGCGCTGCGGCCGCGCAAGACTTACGCGGCGGGTGCAGGAGGCTTGAAGTCCGGAAAGCGGCTAAGCAAAGCAGCCTTCAAAAACTTGAAGTGGGCTATCGTTGTCGCAAGTTCCTGAAGCCGGCGCTGTCCGTTGGAGATCTCGTTGCCGAACAAGGTCTGGTGATGGCTGTCGAGTGCGTCGCGCTCAAGGTACTCGTCGGTGCCATTTCCGAATGTCACCGCAGCGCGCGCCAGGACGTCTTCGACGCGCCGGCTGAGGCCCGATTGCTCCTGCTCCGCCTCACGAATGGAAGCATCCAGCGCGCCCAGAATGGAGCTGACCCGTAACCGGTCGGTGTCGAGATCACGTCCGGCCGACCGAACCCTGAAATCCCGGTCCCCCGATCGATCGCCAGCTTGCTTTTGCGCGCGAGTCCGTGAGAGCAGCTGAAACATCGTAATGCCCGTCCCGTTGGCGCCGCCACGGCAGCATAATGCCCTAGGTCACTCGATCCTGGTTAATAATTATTTAATGCCGAGGACAGCTCCGTGGGCATCCGGCATCTTCCCTTCAAATGTCGTTGATCCGGTTCGTACCATCGCGGCAAGCATCGATGCCACTCAATGCGTCCGTCGATTCACTGCTCGGTCTGCGCAAGCCGGGATCTGCCGGTCCATGCCGTCCATGCCCATGCTCGCGATGATGGACGCGATCCTGCTGCTCGGGGAGCTCTCGCCATACGTCCCGCGAAATTTTTCGTTCATGGCCTTCGACGCGGACGATCAAGTGTTCACCGTCTGAGCGAACAAAGGACGCGACCGCACCGTCCCACAGCTTAGCCAGGAAAATGTCTGCCATTCGCGCTCCCATAACTCGGATCGGCCGCGCAGCCAATCCTGCACAATTTGATAGTTGATTGCCCGCTGCTCGCGCGCATGACGCCCATGGAAAGCGATTCGATCGAATCCGAATTCACCGGGCCCTGCATCCTGCCCGTCGGTCAGGAAAGAAACCAGGTCACCAGGTTCAAAAAGATGGAGCCGAGAAAGTACATCCACACCGCCATTACCAGCAGTATCAGCCCTAGGAATCCTCCCGTGAAAAACTTCTCTTTGGCCCTGACAACAAACGGGATTCTTTCCGGCCGCTGCAGCATTTTGGCGCGCTCTGCTTGTTTGGAGAAATGAGAACGAGGTGCTGAACTTGATCAGCTCGTGGCACACCCTCTAGTGGCGCACTGTGTTCAGTAAATGTCGATCAGCTCGGTGATCAAATAAAATCTGATTCCTAATCCAAATGTGGCTTGGGCAGTTGAATTTTAAAATTTGATCGGAGTAATATCTATTTAAATGCCGGGAGCAAGACAGCTCTCGCGAGATGGCATCTCAGTCCGTTTTAGCCTTCTCCTCGACGGACAAAACTTCCTGATATTCGCGGATCGATCATGCAGCAGGCTTCTCTGAGCGACAGATATGTGGATTTTGCCAATCACTGCCTGCAGCTGGCCGCCACGACGACCGATGAACAATCGCGCCGGATGCTGCGCGAGATGGCAACCAAATGGCTCGAACTGGCCGAGGTGGCACTGGCCGGCTAGGCCGTCGACCGGCGAAGCGGGAAGATGATTTCCAGCGCGCCCACCCGCCGCGCGCTCGAGGCAGTCACCCTTGCGCGGCAGGCCCAGCGGATGGCCCGGCCGATTTGCGGCGCGCTGAATGACGTCCGCGGCAGCGAACGTGCGTTGGGGCCGAACTTCTGCGGTCTACCGGGTGCTCGCGCGCTTGCGCTTGACGCGATCAATCAGAAAATCATTCATCTTCTTGCCGGCCTTGAGCTGCAATACCATCCAGCGCGGCTGCTTGCCTCGACCGGCCCACGTTTCGGACGGGTCAGATGGATTCTGGAATTTGGGAAGCACCGGAGGATATTTTCGGCGAGCGGCTCGGCGTTCCGCCACTTGCCGATCCGGCCGTTTGATTTTCGCCATCATGCCGCTGTTCAGCTTCGCAAGGCGTTGCTCCAGCTCACGTTTTTCACTCGTTATTTTTTCGGCCAGGATATTGCCGACCTGCTCATGGAGGGCCCACAACTCATCCATGGAAAATGACGAGAGATTGAATTTGCGAAACTTCATTTCTTCTCCCTGCAATATTTTTTCTGGCGACTTATTTGTTCGCTCAGTTGTATTCCCATTCAATACTTCGCAAAATTACCACATTTGATTAGGGGAAATACGGGTTCGCATCAAAAAAATTTCTCGTAGGAGGCAATTTGGAGGACAAATTTGCCCGCCACAACATCCAATGGTTGCCTCCTATTAATGATACAATCTTTTGAAGTTGGCCGGAGCCGGTGCAAATCGGAATCCGGCTCGGCATCTTCCCGATCGGGGCCTTTTGAATACCAGTGAGCCCGGCACCGGCATTTCGGCGTGCGCGACCGATCTGCGCCCCCCGAAAAGAAGCGCTGCAAAGAAGGGCGCCCATGTGATGGGACCTGTCGGCATGCACCTCGCAATCGGGCGCGGAAACGCGCATTCCCGAGTTTTCAAGCGACAGCGACGATCGAACGATGCCCTAACGCATCCGCCCGTTTGCGCGAACCCTGCTGGGCTCCAGGGGCGCCAGTGACTGCCGTTGCCGAAGCGTGATCGCGCGGCGCAAGGCCAGATTCTCCTCAAGCTGCTGGGCGAGTTGCAAACGCGTCTCGTAGATATTGCGGAGGGAGGAATCCTGCAGCTGAATTTCACGTCCAAGGTGTTCACCGGCGGAAAAATCCTGATCGTCATCACATCGCATTGGTGAACTCATCTTCCATTCCACTTTGTTTGGCGGGCTGTATTGGCGCAGAGTTGCGACAATAAAGCGACAAGCGCGCGGTTCCAGCGCACAGAAAATAAAAAGCACAAGGCGTGCCACCCGGCGAGCTTCTGCAACAACGCAACCGACCCATGCAATCAATGAATAACAGACATACTCAAATAGGAGCCCGACGAATCGCCCCAAGCGCGGGGACACCAATCCAAATCGGAATGCTAGAGCGCCGAGCGATCTCGAACGGGAAATGCCGCTGTCGACCCACCTTCGGCTGCGAGCCAGGCACTCCAGCCGATTTCGTGTTTGCGATAAAGCTCGAACCATCGCCTCTCTTCGGGCGTCGTTGGCTCGCCATCCGGAGTCCAGGTGGCGTTGCCTGAATCGCCTTCGACAGAAAGATGGTCCAGCCGTTCGAACTCACGTGTCTCCTCTACCGTCAACCCGATGAGGGTGTAAGGCTGCGCGATGTTTGCCTGATATCGCCTTGGAAAGATTCTTCGTTCACAACTCACGTGCACCACTCCCACCAAGCGGCCCCGCGTGATGCTAACCTTTTCACGCTTCGCTTTCGTGGTGAAAGAATTGTCTGTCGTCGGAAGATTTAGGCAGCGCATTGCTTAGTGAGTACTCATAGCGATGGGATTTGCAGTACAGCTGTCGGGTGCAGCACGACAACGTATATGCGCGAAGATCGGCCGGCGCTATTCGTTCGCTCGTTGAGAGTCGGAACGCCGCGGTGGCACGCGGCACACATCAGGCAGGCGTTGAGACCTTCCGCCAATCGCCTGCGCATCCAAGCCACCGATTTGACGCCGCGCGATTCGCCCGCACGGGATTGGCCCGATGGCCGGGATCGGCGAGCCGGCCCTCGGGATCGGCGACCCCAAAGAAAAACCCTTCCAGGTCGATGACCTGGAAGGGCTAATTTGGTTGCGGGGATAGGATTTGAACCTATGACCTTCAGGTTATGAGCCTGACGAGCTACCGGGCTGCTCCACCCCGCGTTAAACCGTTGCGCGCCTTCCCATAAACCGAACCCGAAGCGAAAGCGGCCAACGCTTTTGGGCGTCGATCGTTCCCGTCCAGAGGCTTCCTGAGAAGGCAACCCGGGCAATGCCCCTGGGTGCGAGGGGTATGTATCAACGCAAGCCTGCTTTGGAAAGGCCCATGGTGCAGTTTTTGAGGTTTTTGTGACGCCAAAAACGGCACGAAACGGCCTCGGGAAGCCGCCCTTGCCATCAAAGGCGCAAAAGCGGAACTTTGACGCAACAAAAGTCCACAAAAACATCATTATCGGGGGCGGCGCGTGACGGACATATTCGATTTCGTGGTGGTGGGGGGCGGCTCCGGCGGCTGCACGGTGGCGGGACGGCTTTCGGAGGACCCAAAGACGTCGGTGGCGTTGCTGGATGCCGGCGGCAAGAACGACAATTGGGTGGTCACCACGCCGTTCGCGCTGGCGCTGATGGTGACCGGCACCATCAACAATTGGGCCTTCAACACCGTGCCGCAGGCCGGCCTCAACGGCCGCATCGGCTATCAGCCGCGCGGCAAGGGGCTCGGCGGCTCGTCCGCGATCAACGCCATGGTCTATATCCGCGGCCACCGCAGCGACTACGACCAATGGGCCTCGCTCGGCAATGCCGGCTGGTCGTTCTCCGACGTGCTGCCTTTTTTCAAGCGCGCGGAAAACAACGCCGATTTCGACGGCGAATATCACGGCAAGGGCGGCCCGCTCGCCGTCAACAAACTGCGCACCGAAAATCCGGTGCAGCAGATCTTCCTGCAGGCGGCGCAGGAAGGCCAATTCCGGATCCGCGAGGATTTCAACGCCGAGGACCATGAAGGCCTCGGCATCTACCAGGTGACGCAGAAGAACGGCGAACGCTGGAGCGCGGCGCGCGCCTATATCCATCCGCATATGAATAGCCGCGCCAATCTGCGCGTCGAGACCGGCGCGCAAGCCACGCGCATCCTGTTCGAGGGCAAACGCGCGGTCGGCGTCGAATACCGCCAGGGCAAGGAGTTGAAGCAGCTCCGCGCCCGGCGCGAGGTGATCGTCGCCTCCGGCGCGTTCCAGACCCCGCAGCTGCTGATGCTGTCCGGCGTCGGCGACAGCGCGGCGCTGGGCAAGCACGGCATCGCAAGCGTGCATCATTTGCCCGGCGTCGGACAGAACTTGCAGGACCATCCTGACTTCGTGTTCGGCTACCTGTCCGACAATCCGAATTTTAACGGCCTTTCGCTCAAGGCCCTGCCGCGGCTGCTCCGGGGTATCAGCCAGTACCGGCGCGAGCGCCGCGGGCCGATGACGTCGAATTTCGCCGAATGCGGCGGTTTCCTGAAAACCCGGCCCGACCTCGACGTGCCCGACGTGCAATTGCATTTCGGCATGGCGCTGACCGACGATCACGGCCGCAAGCGCCACAAGGGCACGGGCTTCTCGCTCCATGTCTGTCAGCTGCGGCCGAAGAGCCGCGGCCATGTCGCGCTCGGCAGCGCCGATCCTCTTGCGCCGCCGCTGATCGATCCGAATTTCCTCGGCCATCCCGACGATCTCGAAACCATGGTCGGCGGTTACAAAATCACAAAGCGGTTGCTGGACACGCCGGCGCTGCGCGCGCTGCAGAAAAAGGAAATGTTCACCGAGGGCGTGCGCACGGACGACGACATCCGCAAGCTTCTGCGCGCCCGTGTCGATACCGTCTATCACCCGGTCGGCACGGCCAAGATGGGCGTTGGCGACCCGATGGCGGTGGTCGATCCCAAGCTGAAAGTGTACGGCCTGGAAGGCCTGCGTATCGTCGACGCCTCCGTGATGCCGACCTTGATCGGCGGCAACACCAACGCGCCGACCATCATGATCGGCGAGAAGGCGGCCGACATGATCAAGGCCGAGATGCGGGCGGGGTGATCTATCAGTTGTCATCACCACAGGCGCTCCAGTATGCCAATCACTATCCGTCGTCCCGGCGAAGGCCGGGACCCATAACCACAGGCGGTAATTGCTTTTGCACGCTGGTCGTCATCTTCCTTTTTCAATAACAGGGGCCGCGGCGTATGGGTCCCGGCCTTCGCCGGGACGACAAAAATTATTCTCGCGGCGCATTACGCCCGAGCTTTGCCAGAAACTTCCCGCCCTCTCATCAAGAGGGCGCAGGGAAGACCGGGTGCGCGCTGCACCCGCGGTCTCGCGTGCGGTTTGCACAAAACAAAGTGCACACGAGCATACAGGGCAGCGGAGAACACCCGGCCTTCCCTGCGCAATGGCTTTACGGCTTATGCCGTGCTCTCCCCGGAGACGAGTTCTTGGTTGACTCCGTCGCTGCCGTTCCCGCTTGCGCTTCTCCGACAGCTTGACGCCTGCAACGGGCGCCAGGACCACACGGTTTTGCCGTACGCTTATCCACGCCGTCGTCGAGGCGTAAACCAGCGTCCACCGCAACCCGCCCAACGTCCGTGACGACGGCCGACGCCCTTCTGAGTAGGACGGGATGGGCGAATATATGCACCTGATTTG
>NZ_JAFCLX010000005.1:0-252432 GCF_018130205.1 Bradyrhizobium sp. AUGA SZCCT0222 | reverse complement strand
GGTGCACACGAGCATACAGGGCAGCGGAGAGCATCCGACATTCCCTGCGCAATGGCTTTACGGCTTATAACGCGCTCTCCCCGGCGAGACGGCCTCTATTGCCACCGTCGCCCCTCGGAAGCGTTGGCTCCCGAAAGACTTGACGCCGTTACGGGCGCCAGGACCACGCGTCTTTACCGTACGCCTTTGTCGCGCGCGTCAAGCGCAACATCGGCGTCCACCGCAGCCCACCCCGCGTCCGGACGATCGCGATACGCCCCTCGTAGAGGGATGAGACGGGATCAATAAATCGGTGAGTCGGGGTGGTCGTCAAGATAAATTTCTGCAAATCAGAAAATGATTCCCGGGCCACCGGGTGTGCCGTCGACCGCGACTTTGAACTGCCGCCTTGACCGAGCACCCCGGCCCGGCGCCGGTTCCAAAACAATCCTTTGAACCTTTGCCCGTCCCTGCAGACAGATAGCTACCGGGGGATTGCACTTTCCGGGGCTAGCACAGCGCCACTCAGCATCATTCGGCTTTGGGGCGCTGTTGCCTGAGTGGCCTATTTTGAATCTGCGAGTGGCCTATTTCGGCCACTAGCCGTTCCTCTAAAGGAAAGGCCTATGACCGAAGGGCGACGTTTCAAACAAATCGACCCGCTCGACAAAGGCCTGTTGAAGGAGGCCGAGCGTCGCTGGAGAGAGGCTCGAATGGCTCTGCCCGGGGTGGTGGAGCGCGACAGGCTTGCTCGCGAAGCGCAACTTGCAGAACCGGCCTCTAGCAAGAGGGCTGCGGCACCCCGCCAGAAGGCTCTGACCAAAGCGTAGGGCCGCCATTTTGTCTTTGGTTCGGACGGCGGATTACGCTGTCGCTAATCCACCCTATGCGCTGCTAACGATTTCGCGAGGTGAGCAATATTGATCACTATGTCGGACAGCGGACATGCCAGATTATCCCGATCACCGCCCGGCCATCGGCTTCTATCGGTGATGAGAACGCCAGTTGCGCTCCCGCCTCCCTCAAGGAATGGAGCAGCGCCCATGCAGCGACGCCGTTTCAAACAGTCCGCGCCACTCGATCAACGTCTATCTCACGAAGCAGAACGCCTCCGTAAAGTAGCCCAAGGCACGCCGCCAGGGATCAAGCGCGACAATCTCATTCGTCAGGTTCGCCAGTTGGAGACCGCCTTGCAGGTCCAAGAGTGGCTGGGGTCGCCGGGCCTGCAAGCGCGCCGTTGATGCCAGCGTATCGCGCTTACATCGTAGGCGAGGACGGGCATTTCATCGGATACGAGCCGATGGTTGCGCCGATGACAGCGAGGCCGCGGAAAAGGCCAAACAGCTTTGACGAGATCTGACAGCCGGCCGACACGCTGAAAAAGTCGAAGATTGAACGACCAGGAAAACCTGGCGAAAGCGTTGCTCTTCTATCGAGCAGGGCAGTGATTAGATAGGGAGGGGGCAATGGGAGGGGCAACCCAAGGAGTTGCCATGAAAAAGCCTCTGACGATACCGGACGAGCCGCAACCCCGCAACATCACACGCGCTGACCTTGTGATGACCGCGGGCTTTGGCCTGGAAGTCGATGGCCGGATGAAGACGGTATTTCCAACACTGGAAGCGGCGCAGAAAAGGGCGAGGGATCTCAAAGCCGAGTTTCCGATGCTTCAGGTCAAGGTGTACGACGCTGCGGAAAAGAAGATGCTGGAATTGACGCCGACCAAGTGATGCTATGAGACCATAAAAAGTATTCCGCCATTTTGTCGTTGGTTCGGACGGCGGATTACGCTGTCGCTAATCCGCCCTGGCTGGCCTGTTTCGACTCCTGGTGGTCTGGTTTGAAAACCACAGTGGCCTGATTTGAGTTGTTAACGATTTCGCGATGTGAGCTGTATTGACCAGTATGTCGGCTGCCGGGCATGGCAGATTGCCCCGGTCACCGCACCGCCCCTGTTGGCCCTATCGGTGATGAGACGCGCGGTTTGCGCTCCCGCCTTCCTCTATGGAACGGAGCAGCCCCATGCAGCAAAGACAGCACGACACACCACCTGAAATCCTCGAGCAATGTCTTGCCGAAGAAGCACACTGCCTGCGCGAGCAAGCCAAATTGCTTCCACCTGGCGCGGTTCGTGAGGCCACGATCCGCAAGGCACGACAAGCCGAAACCGGATCGCACTTGAGCGACTGGCTGCGATCTCCCGGCCTGAAGGTTCCGAACTAATGCACGCATTCAGTGATAACTACACCTTGGGCAAGTTCAACCCTCCCTCATACGCGAACTGGCTCGCCGAACTTCGCGCCCTGTTTCCTGTCCAGGATGAATTCCTTCTAGCGGATGCGATCTTCAATTTCCCAAACGCATTCAAGGAAGGAAAGACGCCGCAACAGGCTTACGAGTTGTTCGATATTTTCGTCAGCGCGGAGGCTTGAATTTGAACGACAACAGCCGTAGGCCCGCTGCGGTTGGCGGCCTTTTTGGTTAGAGACCCCTGCCGTCGTCTTTCCGGCTCGTAGTCGAATGGAAGCAACGACCGAACGGCGCATGACGCTGTCGCTAATCCGCCCTTCTAGCTAATTCGGTTGGAACCTCTGACTTGTCAGAGCGTCTGATTGAAGCTTCCAGCCAGAAAGGTGCCCCCCGACTGCTGGAGGAAAACCCGTACCATTCGGGTTGGCGGCCCCCTCGTTGGGGCCGTTTTAAAAATCCGGAAACCGGTACCATTGCTCGCGGTTATCGCAACGTCTTGGCGTGGCGACCTTGGCCGCAATAATCGGCTTGATGCATCTCACCGACCGGATCGACGTTCGCGAACTCCCGTAGTTCTCCGGCCGTGAAGATGTTCCACTAAATGGGCATTACGACCGTTCGCCGCCAAACCTAGTTGCGCAGCGTTATGGCCTTCTTGTAGGTCGCGCGATCATCGAGGATCTTGACCATGTACTCGGCCACATCTGCGCGGGTGGCTGTTGAGGTGATGTTCCAGCGCAGATCGGTGCCGGCCTTCAGGTTTCCGCGAGCCGGCTTGAATGTCAGCGTTGCCGGCCGAACGATCGTCCAATCGCAGTCACTCTTCCGAACAGCGGCCTCCTGCTCCTCCTTGTCGGCCATCACCTTCTTGAGTGCGAGCTTGACCAGGAAGCCTGCGCCGAAACTCCCGGTGCGGTAGCTCTCACCGACACTCACCGAACTCTCAACGATGAGCCGGCCCCGGCCTCGCGGCATGGCGGCCAGAATGTTCCTGGTTCCCACTGAGCAAACCGGGACACCGGGCTGGCGTCGACCCCGATCGTCTTTCGCCTGAGGTATCGCCCCCAACGTGCAGATGATTGCATCCGTACCCTGGACCGCAGATGCCACCGAGGCCGGATCCATTGCATCGCCCTTGACGATTCTGAGTTTCGGATGGGTCAAGGGCATGCGCTTGGGATCACGGACAAAGGCCGTGACGACGTGACCCGCCGTCAAGGCGGACTCAACGACGAGCCGTCCTGTCGACCCCGTTGCACCAAACACAACGACGTTCATCACACCCTCCCGTCGCGCGGCTTCGAAGCGCGATCGCCGTGCGGAGTGGTTTGGTCCGTGAAACCGGAAGCATCTTCGCGAAAATACTCAGGCAGCAACAGCTCGGGGGCCTGCCGGGCGCAGTTCAGGCGTTGTTGTTGCGACGACATGATGGAAAGGACTCCTTGGGTTGGCGGCCGCGGCATCGACAGAATTTACCGCGCTGATCCTCAAGACGAGGCAGCCTGGTCGTTTGTGACAGCCGCCTGGCTCATGTTTGTCCCTGCTGACCGCCGCCGCCTTCACACGGCATCGACGACGCTACGTGGCGGTGCGTTTGCGGTCGATTGGGCCCGAGGAGAGGGCGAGCCATACCAAGGTGTCGGTCCGCAGGGCGGATCGAGCCGAGCTGTCCACGGTCGCTCAAAGAGCGAAGGCGGAAGGCGTCATCTGCCATTTTGTATTCGGTTCGAACGGCGGATTACGCTGCCGCTAATCCGCCATAAAGGTCGGGCGGGACGAAACCGTTTTCCCGGGCCGCGAAGTCGTCCTGAAACAGAGCGCCGGTAGGGTGCCCCCGCTCAATGAAGGGGAAGCTCAAACAAGGGGAACGGTCATGTTAGTCGCCATCCTCAATTCGATTTACCGCCATTTCCTCACGGCTGCCATCGTTGGCATGGCAATGACCCAGGGGAGGCGGCGATGATCGAGCTCGTAGCAGCCCTGTTGGCCTTCCTCAGCATAGGCGTTTTCGTGGCGCACGCGTTGGACGCCTATCGCACCGGCTAGTCCGGCGGATCAAGCTGAAGGCGTAATCCACCATTTTTGTATTCGCTTCGAACGGCGGATTACGCAGCCGCTAATCCGCCTTGGGCGCTGGCGAAACGTAGCGGCCCGCTCACTCAGAGCGGCTGGTCCGAGATCGCGAAGCTGCGTGACAGCGGTCACAGTCTGCGGGATAGCGCCACGTCATACTCGCTCCAGATCAATGGCGACATATCGCCAAAACACGGAGCGGGACCATGCACAGCCAGACCTCGATCTTGAGCGATGCCGAACTCGACTTCGTGAGCGGCGGTGACAAAAACGCCAAGGGTCAAACGGTGCCCCACAAGGAACCCAAGCCGCCCGTTGTCAATACACCCGTCGTGCCCGCTCTTTTGATCAAGTTCCATTTCTGACGGACTCAGCTCCGTGCGGGTCACGTCGCGCTTCCTGATTCCGTGATCAGGAACGCCTCCAAAAGTGACTGAACTTGCTTCCCCAGCCCTCCGACCTATCCAGAGGCGTCCGAACTCCCCTCTGCGAGGGTTAGATGGCCGAAGTCGTCGTAGAAGCAATCTGCCACCTTCTCGCGGCGCTGTTCGAACTCGGCCGCTATCTGCCACCGCTCAAACCAAAACCGGGCAAGCCGAGCGTCCCGCAAGTCCCTGCAAAAAGACTGTCCTGATTCAGATTGACGGTCTTCAGCCAGCGCCGAACGCCTGCTCCTGGTCTACCTCGGAATTGCCCGGGAGCCGGATTGACCGGCGGTCGCCGATGCGACAGTTTAGTGACATTGATCGAAACGTATTTTTCCCGATTGCGATACTGACATGGATAACAGCGCCGAATATTGGCGGCGGGCGCTTGCGGCCCACGACCAAGCGCGACGGGCCACGAATGAGACGGACAGGGCTGCTTGGCGACGGATCGCCGAGAGCTTTACGACTCTCTTCCGGCAGGTTCAAAGTGAAGAAGCGGAAGAGGCAATGGCCGCTGTAGACTCCGTTGACGCAGCGACAAGCGACGATGTCCTGAAGAACTAGCGCCGGGCCATGTTGCTTCGAGCCCGGACGGCGGATTACGCTGTCGCTAACACGCCCGACGCGCTTTATTTTTTCTTCCAGAAACGCGCGAGGATTTTGGGCTTGGGTCGCTTCCCGGCAAGTCTGGACCCGCTTGGCGGCGATGCTTGCTTCCTGACCATCCAGCGATGCGTGATATCGCAGCTCGGGCAGTGCAAGGTTTGCAACTCAAATCCGGGTTGATCCGGCTGCGTGCGAACCAGGGTCATGTCGCTTTGACAGGTAGGGCAATGCGCCGGTTCTCCAGCCTTCATTATTTTCCCAAGCCTCCCGCAGAAGCAGCAGGGTAGACGATAAGAAATTTGTGGCCACATCAAGAAAAGGATTCAGGGCCAGCCGACTTGTCCGCCGTACCTCAAGGAGAAGGCGGAAGGCGTCATCGCCATTTTTGTCTTCGGACGGTGGATTGCGCTGCCGCCGCCTTACGCACTGATTTGCGCTGTGTGCACAAGTGGACAGAACTAACAGTACCGGCAGCGTATTGTCGTGGCATCACCGCCCGGCAGTGGCTTCCATCGGTGATGGACCGCCGGTTGCGCTCCCGCCTCCCTCAGGAATGGAGCAGCGCCATGCAGCGACGCAGTTTCAAACAGACCGCCCCGCTGGATCAACGCTTGACGGAAGAGGCAGAACGCCTGCGCAAGGAAGCGCGAGGCACCCCGCCAGGAGTTGCGCGCGACAAGCTCATTCGCCGGGCCCGACAGGCGGAGACAGCTTCGCACATGCAGGAATGGCTGGCGTCACCGGGCCTGCAGGCCCCACGGTGACGCCCAAAACCTGCGTCGATCAAGCCACGGCCTGTCTTGCAGAAGCCAACGCCGATCCTGCGCGCCTAACGCAGCCCCCGGCGTCCAATGGGCACTTTTGAACATCATTTCGGAACCAATCATTCCAGCGTCACTTGCCCTGCCGGAGGACTGCAACACGGCAGCAGGGAGCGTTTGAAGTGGATCAGGCGGTTACGATACTGGTCGTCGAGGACGACCAGCTCATTCAGGCCATGGTCGAAGATGCGCTTGCAGACGGCGGGTTCAAATCAGCCATCACAACATCCGGCGAGGAAGCCATTGCGCTTCTCCAGGGTGATGAAACTCAATACCGGGCGGTCGTGACCGACATCAATCTGCTCGGAAGACTGAACGGATGGCAAGTCGCTCGCGCTGCCAGAGAGGCCGATCCGGCGATGCCCGTCATCTATGTGACCGGCACTCACGAAGGGGAGTGGGCATCCAAGGGCGTTCCCAACAGTGTCCTGCTCGCCAAACCCTTTGCCGCGGCGCAGCTTGTGACCGCCATTTCCAATCTGCTCAATACCGGCACGCCGCCGTCGTAGGCGATGTGCCGCGGAAGCGGACCGATCTGCGCATCCATGGCGCGCGGTATGGATGAGGAAGACAAGGCGGCGGCCGGTTGAGCGAACGCGGCGGGCAGCGCCGCAGCGTGGATCGCACTCCCTAGGGATCAAGCCGCGACGGATTGCGGTTCCGGCCTGGCGGCCACCACGCCGGCGCGCCTGATATTCAGAATCTGCCACTTCGAAGTATCGAAACAATCGGCGGCTTTGGTCTCGGCGGCGGCGGCATCCGGTGCCTGGATGGCGATGTGGAATTTCCTCGCACCGTCACTCAGCGTCATTCTGAAAACCTGCATTCTTGGGTGTCCTCCATCTGATGAAAAGGTGGCGCGAGCAGAGTTAATTTTTCGTTACCGAAGTTTGGCCTGTCGCTAATCCGTCCCACGCGCTGTATGGCATTTCCGGCCAACACGGGAAGGAGATGCGGAAATGACCCTGGACGCGCAGGCCCTGAAAGCCAGAATGCGTGACGATCTGCGCGCCGCCATGAAAGAAGGGCGCACCGATGAAGTTAAGCTCATTCGGGCGCTGGTTGCTGCAATCGACAATGCCGAGGCGCCGCCGCTTGACGCTGATCGGAAGGCTGCCGATCAGCACCGGTTCAAGGAGGCCACGGCAGAAATTGATCGGCTCGCTCTCGGACATGCGCAATTGCAGGTGATCCTGGCTGCTGAAATAAGCGAACGTGAGCACGCAGCCGATGAGATGATCCGTATCGAAAGAGCAGATCGCGCCGCAGCCTTGCGTACCGAAGCGGCGATGGCAAAGCGCTATCTTGGGCTTGTGGAATGAAGTTGAGGCCGCCTTTGTTGGCGGCGGGTAGTTCTCCGACCGTGAACAAAGTTTCCACTGTGGTGATGCCGCCGCAGTTGGCGGCCTCTTTACTTGCCGTTAAGTCCCCGGCGCGACGATATCCGGATGAGGGTGTTGGCGGCCACGATCGTTGCTCTCCTTGTGCTCCAATTTGTGGACGAGCATTTCCATGGCTCGCACTATTCCCGGAGTGCGAAGGCCGTCATTTCTCACATGGCGAGATCGTCCGGCTAGGCCGCCTCAGCGCCCCAAGAGTTCCGGAAATGAAACTCCGGGAGATCGACGAGCAGCGGAACAAAGCCGCTCCGTCGGCGTAAAATCCGGATGGACGATTTGGAAAAGCACAAGGAAGAGGCCCTCGTCGTGATGTCACTGAGCACCGCGACGCTGATCGCGTGCTTTGGTATCGCGCTTGCGTTGCTCTAGGGTCGCGCGCCTCCACCGTATCCCTCTCACAATCCACGAACAGGCCAGAGCGGAACCGCTGGCCTGTTCGGCCTAAGCGTCGAATTCATCCCCGTGCCCGTTAAGTTGCCTAAAGGACAGACGAAGGCCGTAAATGTCGGTTAGATGACATTATCACCGCGCCGTCCTAGGCATCTTTCGGTGACTGAGAGTTCGTCGCGCTCCCGCCTTTTCCGGAGAGAGCGCCATGCGCGGTCATCGCGAAAATCAACTTCTGTCCCGGCTCGATCGCGCCACGTTCGCGCAGCTCGAGCCGCACCTCACCATCGCAGAACTGCGTCAGGGTTTTGCGATCGCGGAAACCCATGCGCATGTCCAGAGGGTATACTTCCCGCATGGCGGCATCATTTCCTGCGTCGTCGAATTGTCCAACGGAGGGCGGATCGAAACCGGCATGATCGGCAGGGACGGTCAGTATGGCGCAGGCCCCGCGATGGATCACAAGATCTCCCTGAACCAGGTCGTGATGCTGGTTGCAGGGTCCGCTTCGGTTGTCGATGCCGATCGGCTGCGCGATCTCACCCAGCAGAATCCTAAACTTCGGAAGATGCTGATGCACTATGAACAGTTCTTCCTCGCGCAGGTGCAACAGACCTGTGCGTGCAACGCGGTTCATGACGTCTATTCCCGCACCTGCAAATGGCTCCTGAGGATGCAACAACTCGTCGGCGACGACATGTCGTTGACGCAGGAATTTCTCGCCCAAATGATCGGCGTCCGCCGAACCAGCGTCACGGCAGTGGCGGGAAAATTACAGGACGCCGGATTGATCTCCTATTCGCGCGGCCGGGTTCACATCATCGACATTGCCAAGATTCAGCAGCGCGCGTGCGAGTGCGATGCAGCCGTCAATTCGCACTACGCGCGCATCTTCGACAGCTGATCAAAGAGCACGCCTCGTTCGGCCGCCTCCAGCGCCCTGAGAAGCGACCGCAGTCCCATTTTCCCGATGCCATGCCAGCGCAACAGGTCGCAAGCCTCGCGCAGGCGAGCCAATGCCAGCAACGGGCCGGGCGGTGCGAGGGTTTGAAATGTCAGAAACCGGGCAGACGATCCGAGCGACGGCGGTCTAAAATCGGGCATTGGCAGTTTTTGTGAGGTAGAATGCCATGGCTCAGACGAGGACGAGGCGGGTCAAGCACACTGCCACTTTTGAGGAGCGGCTGGCGGAAGAGGCCTTGCGATTCAAGGAAGCGGCTGAAGAGCAACCTGCCGGCAGCATGGCTCGGGAGTTGCTTTTGCGCCGGGCGCAACAGGCTGAAACAGCTTCACGCATGAACCGGTGGCTGTCGTCGCCAGGGCTGGCATCGCGCAAGTGAATGGGCACCGCGCCTACTGCAGCGTAACAGAAAGCTGCCGGCATAGCAGGCAACGGGCGGCCCGGCCGGCTTTGCCCGGCGCGTGGCGACGCGACGTTACCCGGTCGTGAGTTCCACGGTGAGGATTGTTCGCCCGGTGCCGTCGGGGTCGTCCGTGACCCACACCTTCCAGGGATCGCCGGACCAGAGGCCGTCGGTTTTGCCGAGGTTCAGCAACTCTCGGACGGCGCGAACGGCTTCCTGCTGGACCGCGCCCAAATCCGCAAGGTCAAGGCCGGTCGGGTCCAGGTTGTGGCGCCATTCGCCAAGTGGAAATAATGCCGCGCCATAGTTGTGCTCCGGGGAAGGCGGGAGCGCAGTGGCGTCGCTCTGTCACCGATATATACCTGGGGAATCGGGCGATGATGTCCGCACGCTAACTGCCCTTCGCCGTTGGTCTGCTCGCTAAGCAACGTCGGGACGGAAAACTTGCAAGACTCTGTAGCCATTGTTCGCTGACCGACAGAGCAACCTATTGCGAATGTGCAGGTTGAGTAGCGTGTTCGCCTTGGTGGTTGAGAACCGGCATGCCGCGATATTATTTTCACATCGATGAGCTGGACACCGATCCTGACGGCACCGAACTGCCCGACCTCGAAGCCGCGCGCCGGGAAGCGCTGCTGGCGGCGCGCGAATTGCTTGCCGAGTGGATCGTCCTCGCTGCCGACGGCATGCCGATGAGGATTCTGATCGCGGACGAGGCAGGAAACGTGCTGGATACCGTCCATCTGCACGACGCGCTGCCGCGAGCGCTGCGGGAGAAATAGAACCAGCGTCTCATTGCGGCCTTTTCATTGGGCCTTGTCAGGCCCGTCATCATTGCCAGGGAGGGCAGGGGCTGGCCTGATCGCCTTGAAAGCTTCGCGCCTGCCAGCGTGGCCACCCGTTCGGCTGCGGCGCACGAATTTCATCGTGCGGCCGGATGCAGAACCGTGGTATGTTGGGAGATTAGCGCGACCGGCATTGATTGCAGACAAGTATCGAATTTTTTCCGATGGAATACCGCGGCAAGAATTATCTGGTTTTCGAAGGCGACCAGCCCAATTCGTGGCGATGGGCGGTGACGCTTGACGACCACACCACCAAAACCGGCGAAACGAAAACGCGCAGCGAGGCCATCACGCAGGTGGTCCTGGCCGTCGACCGGGCCCTTTCAAAATCGGGCAGCCGATGAATAGGGCCGCCAACGGGCCTGCTGGACCGGCTCAGTAGCCCCGGCGATAACGCCGCTCGCTTTGTCTCGGCGCTGCTGCATGAGCGTAAAACGGGTTGAGGAGGCACTGTGCAGCGCGGCCGGAAGCCGATGCCGCGCATTGGGCCATCGTATAGTAGGTGCAATCTTCAAACGAACCGCCGCCCAACGGAACGACATGCGCACAAACTGGAAACGCCGGGTCATAGGTCTGCGCCGGAGCTTGTTCGGCTGCGGTAACCAGACCAATCGTCAGAAACGCCAAAGCCAAAATGCGCATCGGAACATCCCTCGAAGTCGCCAACCAGAACAGCCTCGCGGGTTTATTGTTGAGCCCGCTTGCCGGAGCGAAACGTCTGCCGCCAAAGCACGGCACAGACGCGCAACACGGTCACTGATACTAGCGCGCCTTCTCCCGCCGCACGCCCTCGATTTAGCCGCCTCGGTCATCCCTGCCGGCTTTTTCAGGTAGATGGGGTGAAAATCCGTGATGGGTCAGAAGGTTCCGAGCGGCCGAGGCTTCGTTACAAGGCTTCGTTATTAGGCTTGGTGATAGGCTTGAGCATCAACACAGATAAGGCCGCTTCAGTTGGGCGCCCTTTGTGATTCCGATCACATTCCTGCAAAAACAGCCTCGGCACACTCGCTCCAGATCAACGGCGAGCTCCTCGCCAAACACCGAGCGGGACGATGCGCAAGATAGTCGGTTTCGTGCTTCTCGCCCTGCTCGCTGTGGCGGCGATGCACCCCAACAACAGATATCATCCGCCGGCAGCGACCAGCCACGTCATGAACGCCCCGAACATGACCAGGAATTAATCCGCCCCGGGGTTTGAACTTTTGGAGGGGCTGGCCCGTCTATCTATCGAAAGCAATTCACAGCAATTCGAGGAGTTTCGACCATGCGCAGCAATGTTTCCCTTGCCATTCTGGCAGCCGTTTCCGCCTTGACCGTCGTCGGATCGATGTCGCCAGCACCCGCAGCCGAGCGCATCCAGGATCGCTATTGCCTGCAAGGCCGCCAGTGGGGCTATCCCGGCAATTGCCAGTTCTCCAGCTACCAGCAGTGCATGGCGACCGCGTACGGGACCGACGCCTATTGCGGCATCAACCCCATGCACGCCTACGCCTACTATCCGCGCGGCCGTTACTACGACCGGTACTGATCTGCGCGCGGCCTGTTTCGGCCAGGGCCATAGGGCGGAAAGAGCCCGACGGGTCGCGCAAGGCGCGGCCCGATGAACAGGTGGCGGCGCAGTCCGCCATCCTGTCTTGGGTTCGAACGGCGGATGGCGCTCCAGCTCATCCGCTCGACGCGTTAGGCCGTGTACTCATAAATTTCCGATGTCCGCTATGCCACCAATAGCGACTAGAAAGCGGACAATGCTGGATGTCCGAGAAGTGCCCATGAGCTGGCATGCCCACCCCAAATTTACCGCGACCAAAAAACCACCTTGAAGCCCGCTTTCGGCATTAACGTCGAAGCGATAGGTTACGGCGGTACGCACAGGCATTGCGAAAACGTTGTTTGAGGGGATCTGCCATGACGATTGTTTTCGTTCACGGAAATCCTGAAACAGAGGCTGTATGGGACGACTTAGTCCCGCATTTGCGCAACCACGACGTTGTTCGTCTGTCGCCACCCGGGTTTGGCTCCGCAATCCCTTCGGGCTTTGACTGTTCCACCGACGCTTATCGCGACTGGCTCGCCCTCGAACTTGGAAAGTTGGCACAACCCATCGATCTTGTGGGACATGATTGGGGTGGCGGACATGTCGTCCGCATCGCGATGGAACGTCCAGATCTGATACGGTCCTGGGCAAGTGATATTTTGGGCGGCTTCGACCCTGATTACGTCTGGCACGACATGGCACAGGCTTGGCAGACGGCAGAAATCGGCGAGCAGGCGCTTGCACAGATGGCCAGCATGCCGGCAGAGGCCCGTGTCGAGCGGTACGTGAGCCTGGGCATGACCAGGGCAATCGCTCAGAAAGTGATCGCAGGTGCGAACGCGGACCTGGGTCGAGCGATTTTGTCGCTGTACAGATCAGCCGCTCAACCGGTGATGCGCGATCTCGGTGCGAGCTTGCCGCGAGCCGTTGCCAAACCCGGCCTAGCGATTATCGCTACGGAAGATTTCTTTGTTGGCGGAGAAACGCTCGCGCGCCGTTCTGCCGAGCGCGCCGGCGCAAAAGTCGCAGTGCTGGAAGGAGCGGGTCATTGGTGGATGTGCCAGCAGCCCAAACAAGGAGCTGATGCGATAAACGCGTTCTTGGCAAACCTCAACTAGGTCAGGTCTTTATCAACGTTGCTTGCCGACCGTGGCCATGACGACGATTGGATCAGGGGCTCGCCATGAGGCGAGGCGCATGGGCCAACATCCCGCCAAAACGCAATCGCAACGATCCGATCTGCTTCAGCCCTTATCTCTGCCGCGACCGCAAGCGAATCGAGCGTTTCTTCAACCGGATCAAGCAATGCCGTCGGGTTGCGACGCGCTACGACAAGCTGGCTGCCAACTACCTTGCCTTCGTGCAACTTGCGTCAATCAGGCTATGGCTCCGCGCTTATGAGTCCACGCGCTAGTTCGTCAGCCGTATCGGCGACGCCGCCACAAAAAGCTTTGTGAACGCCGATTGGATCGAGGCGACGTCTGACGCCACCGTAAAATATTTGCCCGCGCACGCCGACAAGGCGATCGGAATATCGTCCACGCGGGTCGCCCCGCCGAGGCTGCCGGGCTGGCCGAGCGTCGCGTTGTAACCCCAGTCCCAGGTCATCGGATAATAGGGCGTATTGATGATCGCAACGGTGACGCCCTTGCTCTTGAACGTGCTGCAGAAGGCCGTATCGAACACCTTGACCTGGGATCGAAGCGAAGGCTCCGAGACCCACGCCCGTGTCGGATCGTTGACGCCGTCGGTGGCAATGATCACCATTTTCAGCGGACTCGACGCTGAGCTGCCGTCACCGGCGGGGCCGACATCGCTGATGAATTTCGATATCAGGCTGTTGAAGGGCGTTGCCGCCGATGCGTCGGTGTTGGCAAGCGCAGGCGCCGGGAAATTGCCGGATACCATCGAATAGGTGTAGGTCGGAGCCGTCAGTTGCGTCAGGTTGTCGTCGAACGACCACAGCCCGACCTTGACGTGGGATTTCAGGCTGGAATTGCTGTTGAGGTGTGTCAGCAGATTCTGGACGCCCTGATTGACGACCTGGTAGCGCAATTCGATTCCCTTGTTCAGGGCCCAGGCATATGAATCGGTGCCGTTGGCCTTGTCATGACAGGCCAGCGCGCAGCCGCCCTGGCCGTTCATCATCTGCGTGATGCCCGCACTGGTCGATGGCAACAGCATCGATGCGGAGATGTCGATCAGGAGGTAGACGTTCAGGTAAGGTTGGGCCGTCGAGCTCGACTGCGAGGCCGTCGACAATTGCGTGGTCGGATGGCCGGCCACCTTCATGAAGGAGTTGGAAACGGTGCCCGTCGCCGTTCCCTTTCCTGCAAGCGTGAGGCCGTTCATCGTGAAGGTGGTGCTGATGCTGGCCGAGATGCCCGATGTTATATTGGCGGAGAAGAAATTGGCGGCAGCGGCATTGGCTGCCGCAATCGCCGCGGTGCTGCTGGCGCCGGAATCGAGCGCTTGTTTGCCGGCGATCGAGCCGGCCAGGATCGCGGCATCGAGCGCCGACTGCATCTTGGTGCGCTGATTGTTCGCCACCGAATAGTCGATGGCGCAGCCGACGGCGATCAGCAGGGGCACCAGGACAATCCCGAACAGGACCGCGATATTGCCCGAGCTGTTTTTTCCAAAGCGGGCGACGCACTCGATCGCGCCGATCCTCGTCGAATTGGCAACGTTGGCCAGAGCCCGAAAAAATTGAAGATGCACGGTTGGGCTCGCCCTCGGATCTATGTCAGCCGGTAATGGTCGGTGCCGGGCTTGATAGATGGCAAACACTAAAGTTCCATTGAACGATCCCCGCGATTTCCCGCAAGGCGCTGCTTTGGCGGTGCGCGATTTCCGTACTTTTACGGAATTGTTGCCGTTATGCTTTCAATTTGGGCAGGCGGATTAGGCAGTCGCTAACCCGTCCTGGTTGGCGTTCCCTGCGTGACGGCGGTCACAGTCCACGGGATCGTCATCCAGCATACTCGCTAGATCAACGGCGGCCTTCGCCAAACATGGAGCGGGACAATGACCAAACAGACCTCAATCTTGACCGACATCGAACTTGGCGCCGTGGCCGGTGGCTCAATGATCACTGATATGGCAGTAGCCGGGATCCAGCGCGGCGCTCGGCGCGTCGCCGAGTCGAAGGGTGAAGGCAAATGCCCGCCCAACCATAACGGCGTCCGATAATTGACACTTCAGCTTGCAAGGCCGCCTCGGTTGGCGGCCTTTTTCATTGCCTGCGCGCTGATTTCAATCATGAGAAACCTCACACGATCCCCTCCGGATGGTGCATAAGGTCTCATGGCAAAAGCAAAAGTGACCTTCAAGACCGTCCGGATCGCAGATGACGACTGGACTATCCAGGCAGACTATCCGGGCAGCGAACAACGCGAGATCACCGGGCTGACCAGCAAGGCAGATGCCGACGACTGGATGAACGGAAACCGCAAGATCGCGTGGCTCCGATCCCAGGGCTACGCCAAGTGACTCGGTAGGACCGGGGGCCGGATTAGTCCAACGGGTCCCGCGCAAGGCGTGGCCCGATATCCGAGATTCTGACTCGCAGGCGATCGCCGGCAACCACTTGGTTTTTTTGCGCGCCAGCGGGCCGTCGGCTACTTGGCCGGAATAGCCGGCTGAACCGGTGCCGGGCCGGGCGGCGTCGGCTTGATCGCAGATTCAGGCCGGGTCGGATTAACCGTCGCGCCGGCGTCATTCACCGTATTGAATGTCGTGCCGGGAGGCGTCTGGGGTGGCCGTCGGTCAATGATCAGGTTGGTGTGATCTACCAGGATGATGGTGGTAATCGAGACGGCCGCGACAATCGCGGCAATGATCACGGGTTTTCGCAAAACGGTTGCCATACGCGTCAACGCCGTCCGGGCCGCGGAGTTCCAGCGCCGGCAGCGCTGGCTGATCCGCGAAACGTCGCAGCAGCATTCAAGCTGCCGTCGTGCTCCATCCGGCTATGAAATGCTTCTGCGCAGAGCGGGCATTGTCCCGGGCCGCAGTGGTCTGTTATCACCGACAAGCCATCCGTTGAAAAGCCAGCCCAGCGAAAGATCATGAGTTTCTTCGAGCGATTGAAGACCGCAGCATCCGCCGAGTGGCGCGCCTACACCGGGCATGCCTTTACGAACGCCATGGCGGACGGCTCGCTCGCCGAGGCGGCGTTTCGTCACTATCTCGTTCAGGACTATCTGTTCCTGATCGAGTTTGCGCGCGCCTACGCGCTCGCGGTCTACAAGGCGCCTCAGCTGGCGGACATGCGCGAGGCGGCGGCCGGCCTTTCGGCGATTCTCGACGTCGAGATGGACCTGCACGTCAAACTCTGCGCCGGCTGGGGGCTGTCGCCCGGCGATCTCGAACAAGCCCCTCCGGCGGTCGAGATGCTGGCCTATACCCGCTATGTGCTCGACGCCGGGATGCGCGGCGACCTGCTGTCGCTCAAGGTGGCGCTGGCGCCTTGCGTGATCGGCTACGCCGAGATCGCAACCAGGCTCGCCGCGCACCCGAACGCGCTGCTCGCAACCAACCCATATCGTGTCTGGATCGCCGAATATGCCGGTGCGCCCTATCAGGAAGTTGCGGCGAACGCGCGGGCGCATCTGGAATCCCTTGCCGATCGCTACGCGACGCCGGCCCGCGAGGCCGAGCTGATCGCGACCTTCAAGGAAGCAACCCGGCTCGAAGCCGACTTCTGGGAAATGGGCTGGCGCCAGAACAAGTCTTGATAGGTAGCTAGCAGGTCCGGGGTGGAGGCAGGCTTACGATCGGGCCAGCATGCCATCGTGAGCCACAAGTTTTCCATTCTTGTAGACCGATCGCCCGCGCGGGATCACCACCACTGCCTCCGGCACATGTTGCGCATTCAAGGTCACGAAATCGGCCTTGTCGCCGACCTCAAGCCCATAGCCCTTAAGCCGCAGCGCTTTCGCGCCGGCCCTGGTCACGACGTCAAAGGCGATCCCCAATTCGTCGTCGGTGTTGAAGCCGGAGCGGTAGCCGATCATGTTGGCGCGGCCCAGCATGTCGCCATCGCCGTAAGGCCACCAGGAATCCCGGATATTGTCGCTGCCGCCGAATACGGTGACTCCGGCCTCGCGCAGAAGGGCGACGGGCGGAAAGGGCCGGCGTCCAGGCGCGTTGGTCATGATCGCAATGTCGCTTTCCGCCAGAACGTCGGCCGTGCGTTTGGCGATGTCCGTGGCGACATCGCCGAGCGCATAGGCGTGGCTGATCGCGACAAGGCCGCCCATGCCGAGCGCGCGCGACCGCGCCGCAATCTGTTCGATTTCGAAGATTCCGAGCGTGCCATTATCGTGCAGATGTATGTCGACGCCGACGCCACGTTTCTCGGCAACACCGAATACGATGTCGAGATGCTTTTCGACATCGCGATCAAAGCTTGCGGGATCGATGCCGCCGACGAGATCAGCGCCCATCGCCACCGCTTCATCGAGCAGTTCAGCTGTCCCGGGGCTTTGCAGGATGCCGCTCTGCGGGAACGCGACGAGCTGGATATCGATGATATTCCGGTAGGCTTCGCGCACCGCCAGAATCTTCTCCAGCGATCTGAGCCCGATGGTGCCGTCCACCGTGACATGGCTGCGCATATGCGTCGAACCATGGCCGATGCAAAGCTCGAGCTGATTTCGGGCGCGGACTTCCACGGGAGCGGCTTCGGCGAAATTTTGCGCCTGAAAGGCGACGCGTTCATGGACATTGAAGCCGCTGGTATAGGGCTTGTGGGGCTTCCAGTCGTCGCCGTAGAAGCTGGTGTCGAGGTGGATGTGTCCTTCGACAAACCCGGGAACGATTAGCGCGCCGCCGAGATCGCGTGTCGGCGCACCGGCGGAGATCTGGGTTCCCGCCCTCGAAACCGAGCTGATGCGTCCGTTCGCAACGGCGACATCATTGAGCGAACCGTCAGCGAATTTTGCGTTGGTGAAGAGCGTATCGATCGGGCTCACGCGACGTCTCCCAGCCTGAGTAGCTACGGGAGTTCACATTGGCCCTGGGCCTTTGGCAAGGCCTTTGAACCTCGGCGCGCCCCTCCGGCACTAAAGGACGGGCACATCCGTGCCGCCGGATGAGAGGACGCTGAGACCATGTACGCGCGAGGCAAGAAGGCAGGGTTTATCGTCGCCTTCATGCTGGCGTCCACCGCGTGTTCGGCGGTGGCCGCGCCGCGCGCGACGTCCGATGACGCGCAGGCGGTCGACAAGATGCGCGCGACGATTGCAGCCAATGCCGAGCAGGCGCTGGCCAGGCAAGGCGGCTCCAAAATTCTGTTCAAGGTCGATAGCGCCGCGTTGCGCGAAGCAGTCGTGACTGAACTGCGCGATGATTTGTATCGGACCGTGCGGGAAGGGCGCATTCCGTTTTCCGGTCTGGCGATGCGCGACGGCGGCGTCGAGGTCCGGATTGCCGAGCCCAAGGACCGGCAACGCGTGCTGGCCAAGCTGGTGCCATCCACGAAAGAATTGCCTTCCAGCGCACAGACGATCAGCGTCACCGACAGCGGTGACGGGCTGATCCGCCTGATGCCGACCGAGGCCGGGTTGGCCGAGCGCCTGCACGAACTGGTCAGGCAATCCGGCGAGATGATCGATCAACGCCTGCGCAACGCCAGCATCAGGGACGCCAGCGTGCAGCCCGACGGGGCCGACCGGCTTCGCGTGCTGCTGCCGGGCGTCAGGGATCCCGAACGCGTGAGCGCGCTGCTCGGCAAGCGAGGGCGGGTGACGTTTCGCCTGGTCGATGTGTCCGTGATTGCCGCGCTGGCTCAGAAAGGTCCGCTGCCACCGACATCCGAAATTCTTTACCACTTCAAGACCAGGGAGCCTTCTGTGGTCCTGAAGGAGGTCGCAATGGAGGGCGACGATATCATCGACGCGTCGCCCTTGATCGACCCGCGGACGCAGCAGCCGATCGCGTCGTTCCGCTTGAATGCACGCGGCGCCCGGCGCTTCGCCACCATCACGCAAGAAAATATCACAAAGCCGTTCGCGATCGTCGTTGACGACCAGGTGCTGTCAGAGTCGATTATCAGCGAGCCGATCACCGGCGGCTCGGCGATCATATCGGGCAACTTTACGCTCGGAGACGCCAACAACGTCGCGATGCTGGTACGTTCAGGGGCGCTGCCGGGGCGCCTGAGCGTCGTCGATCAGCAGGTCGTCGAACCGCTCGCAACCGCCGGCAAACAGTAGCGAGACCACGTCAGGCAGCTTCGCGCCGCTTTCCGGATTCATCGAGCAGACCTGCGGCCACCAGCGCCTCGCGAATCCGCGCGATCTCCGGCTCGCTGATCTTGACCAATGGCGGCCGTACCACGGCGCGCGGCAGGCGGCCGAGAAGCACCAGCGCCTCCTTCATGCGGTTGTGCATGTCGACAAAGGGATCGGCGTAGAACACAGCCATCAGCGGATGGATGCGATCGTTCAGCCGCCGCGCCTCGGCAAGATCGCAGGCTTCGACCGCCCGCAACAGCCGGGCCTGCAGATCGGCGATCACGCTGCCGCTTCCCGACAATAGTCCGTTGCAGCCGAGCACCAGCGAACTCAAGAGCCAGGCGCTGTTGGTGGAGAGCACGTTGACCGGCTGCTTTCGCGATTGCAGCATCCTTACATGCGCCTCGTGCTGCGGCACGCTTTGCGACCAGTCCTTGATGGCGCGGATGGTGGGGATTTCGTCGAGCAGGCGGGTCAGCGTCGCCGCGGGATAACCTTGCCCGGTAGCGAGCGGATACTGGAAAACGATCAGCGGCAGATCGGAGGCCGCCGCGATTGTCCTGAAGTGCGCGAGCGCCATCTCAGCGGTCTGGCCGAGCGTGAAGGGCGCCGGCGGAAACACCAGCAGCGCCGAAGCGCCGCCGGTCTGCGCGCGCTTTGCGATCCGCGCCGCCTCGAGGCTGCCGTCCGCCCAGATGCCGTGGATCAACGGCAGGCGGTCGCCGATCTCGTCGACCGCGATGTCAAGCACCCGGCTCTGCTCATCTGAAGTGCATGAGGCCACTTCGGTCGAATGCGCATTGATCGTCACCGCCGACAGGCCCTCGACAGCCGCGACGTCACGCAGATGGCTACGGAAGCTCGGCTCGTCGATGGTGAGATCGTCGTGGAACGGCAGCAGCACCGCGGGGATCACCCCCTGGGGTACGAAGTCCTTGAAGCGCGCCGCTTTGAAGTGGGCCTCTTTGGAGTAAGCCTCTTTGGAGTAAGCCTCTTTGGAGTAAGCCATGGCGATCTCCCGTCACGTTTTTTTCAAACTTGACCGTTTCGCAATAACTATCACGGCCAGGAAACGCGAACCAGTCGCGATCAACAACGCGGCCGTGTGTCCGCGATGCGCGGCGGTTCTGGCGCGCGATCATTGTCGCGGACGGACCATCAGCGGGAAGTTAGGCCGCCAAAGGGGCCGGCCTGCGCATTACTTCACGTACCAATAGGTGCCGGAGCAGGTGGAGGTCGCCCAGATCACCAGCACCTGGCCGCCGAACGGTATGCTCACTTCCATCCTGGGCGGAGCGTGGTTGCAAGTCCGGCCGCCCGCGATCGTGTCGAGTTCGGTTTCCCTGAGCGGTCTGGTTTTGATTTGCCCGGATTCCATATCTGTCTCCTGTCGTGGGACGAACGGACCATCCGCATCGTCAGACAGGGCAGGCTAGGTTCGCGCGAGCGACGTGCCGTGAGGTAAGTCACGGTTTGAAGCATCGGCCTCATCCGCACCGGTCATTCCGGCTCGTGTGACGATCGTCACGGTGATCCGCGATCGGCAAGCCTAGTGTTGCGTCATGACGAGCACTAACGCTCTTCACCTCATTCTTAACCGATGGAGAAATGTGATGACCAAGCGCAATACCGAAAACCGTGAACTGGCGATCGAGGAACTGGAGATCGTGGCCGGCGGCGTGATCGAAGGTGGCTGCATCCGTTTTCCCGACATCCTGAAAGTGCTGTTCCCGAAGCCGCTGCAGCCGACCCCGTGGAAGGACATCTTCCCGATCCGCTGATCGAACGTTTAGTACCGGCCGGTACATCCAGTTGGGGGAAACAACATGACTAGTCTTGTGCACGAATTGTCAGAAACGGAGCTCGACCGGGTGTGTGGCGGCGAGCTGGATATGATCAGTCTGCAAAGCATGATGACTCAGCGGCATATGGCCGTGCAGCTGACCACCACCATGCTCCGCGCCATGAACGATACGACCAGCACAATCATCAGAAATATCGGCAAGTAATCTCGACAAGTAAGCCTGGCCTGCAGCGGGGTTCAATCGGCTGCAGGCTGGCCTCTCTCGACGGTGCGATGTAGCGTCGGGTTTTCCGGATCGGGCATGCGTGGCTTGTCCGAGAGGAACTACCGGCACCCGCGCTGGGTTATGCCGGCAGCGGGTAGTTTTGCCGTCGAAGGAGTTCTGATGCGCATTCTGATGTTGGCCGCGTTGGCGATTGCGGCGGTTGTGGCAGCGCCGCCGGCGCACGCCCAGACCTATGATCCGAAATATCCCGTCTGCCTTCAGGTCTACACAGGCCGGAACGATTTTTACTTCGAATGCGGCTACACCTCGATCCCACAATGCAATATGTCGGCATCCGGCCGCGCCGCACAATGCGTCGTCAATCCCTATTACGAGGGCGGAAAGCGACGCAGCCAAAAGCCTCGCCGCGACTATTGAGGACTGTTGGGTTCGATCCGCCCGGCTATTGGGGGCGCGGCATCTGACCGGGCGACGGTCAGGGCGTAGCGCCTGACCCACCAGCGGAACGAAGGCGAATATGCAAAAGCCCGGCACACCGGCCGGGCCTTAGTTTGAAAATTCTTTCGTGATGAAACTCAGACATTGATAGCGAAATACGCTGGGGCGTCTGTTCACTATTGCACAATGGAGCCACAATTTGCCTCCGTATGACTGCGGAGACCCCACGCATGCGCATGGTCGCGCACAGGCGTGAGCATCCCCAAAGATTTCTTGAGACAAAGAACTGTCGAGACAAGATGAAGTCGAGGGCTGTGCGGCATGAAGAAGCCGGCGGGTTGCGCCGGCTTCTCCTTTCGCTGTTTGGCGCGGTGCCGAACGGCTCAGCCCGGGCCGGCGCCCTGGGTTGCGGTGTACACGGCGTAGAGCGACTGGCTCGCGGCCATGAACAGGCGGTTCCGCTTCGGCCCGCCGAAACAGACGTTGCCGCACACTTCGGGCAGGCGGATCCGGCCGATCAGCTTGCCGTCCGGTGACCATATCGTCACGCCGCTATAGCCGACGGCGCGGCCGGCATTGCTGGAAGCCCAGACATTGCCGTTGACGTCGCAGCGCACGCCGTCCGGTCCGCATTTGACGCCATCTACCATGAAGTCGCTGAACCGCTTGTGGTTCGACAGTTTGTTGTCGGTGCCGACATCGAACACGAACATGTCGCCCTTGCCGCCCGGCCCGGTATCGCCGGGCCCCTTGCCGGTGCTGGCGACGTAGAGCTTCTTGTAATCGGGCGAGAAACAAAGGCCGTTGGGATCGGGCACCTGCTCCTCGGTCACGACCAGATCGACGCGGCCTGAGGGGTCGATGCGATAGCAATTGGTCGGCAGCTCGCGCTTGCCCGGCACGAAGCCGGCCGGCTGGCCGATCCGAGGGTTGAGCTTGCCGGCAGGATTGCTGGGGCCTCCCGCAACGTCCGGTTCGCCCTCATAGAGCTGGCCGCCATAGGGCGGGTCGGTGAACCAGTAGCTGCCATCGGGATGGGCGACGACGTCGTTCGGCGAGTTGAGTTTCTTGCCGCCGAAATTATCGGCGAGCACGGTCGCGGTGCCGTCGTGCTCGTAGCGCACCACCCGGCGGGTGAGATGCTCGCAGGACAGCTGCCGGCCCTGGAAGTCGAACGAGTTGCCGTTGGAATTGTTGGACGGGGTGCGGAATACGCTGACGCGGCCGTCATCCTCGGTCCATCGCATCTGGCGATTATTGGGAATGTCGCTCCACAGGAGATAGCGGCCCTGCGAGCTCCACGCCGGGCCTTCGGCCCACAGCAGTCCGGTATGGAGACGCTGGATTGGCGCGTTGGGCTGGGCGAGGTCGTTGAACGACGGATCGACCGCGATGATATCGGGGTCCCAGAAATAGGTGGTCGGCGCGCCCCGGGGACTGAAATCGCGCGGCGGGGTGGTGACCACGGATGGCGGCCCCACCGCGCCGCCCTGCTGGGCCAGCGCGGTGCCGGCCCCCGCCACGGTGGCCCCGGCGGCGAGCGCCAGGCCGTGGACGAGCGTTCGTCGTGAAATCATGGATTGCGGATCGCGCTGCACGTCGCGTGTCATCACTTCCTCCCAGGATATGCGCCGGCCGGTTGATCCGGCCAAGCGGGTGCAAGGCTATGCCGGCCCGGCCTCGGTTGCGAGCACCTTTCGGCGCAGCCCGGGGCTGAAGGATGCAGTGCAAGATGGCTTTACCCGTTGATCTCTGTCCGCCGGAAGGCGGCGGCACGCAGAGGGGATCGCCGGGATGTCGGCGCTCCGCTGGTCCGCTCGCAGATCAGGAGGGCTCAATCCGCCGGAGGATTCCCGGCAGATTTGGTTGCCGCGCGGTAGCGCTTCCAGTTTTCGATGGTCGCTTCGTAGCGGACCGGCTTCCTTGCAGCGGGGACTGGGTCCGGCTTCGCGGCGACCATGCCCACGGTTTCAGCCTGTCCGGCTTTGGATACATGTGCTGGCTTCGGATAAAAGGCGACGAAGCCCAGCAGGCCCGCGATCACCAATCCAACAGGGATAGCGATCGCCCAATCATTATGTGTACGCTGAGTGACATCATGGCGCAGGACTTTCGTTAAGTCTCTTGGCATGTTCAGCTCCCACGTTGCATTGGCTTTTGTAAGTCGAGACGCGCGGCGGCAATCGTGAGCTGCTTCACTATTGCCGCTCACGAAACCGTTAGAAGCGGCGGGGCGGTGGCCCCGAGCCCGCGCGCAGCCTGAACGATCCGCGCCTTTGAAAAAGTGATCCGGATCACGGAAATGCCGATCGAAATGCGCCTTTCCCGTTCGATCGCCGTTCAGCCTCCCGGCGCATTTTGCGATTGCACCGCGCCTGCTCGCATCGATCGCTTTTGAATCAATCGATTGGCGAAGCTCGTTGGTCGGCCGCGCAAGCCTCGACACGCGGCCTCTCGGCCCATAACCTCCGCCGCGCAATTGGAGGAGAACCGAATTGGCCAAGAGAGTTGTGAAGCGCGCTTCGAAAAAGACGCCCGCGAAAAAACCGACAAAAAAAACTTCTGTCCGCGCCAGCAAGGCCGCGAAGGCGGCCAGGAAGACCGGGAAAGCAAAGGCCAAGAGCGCTCCTTCGCGCAAGCCGGCCACGCCCAAGGGGCCGGTCTGGCAATGGTCGGCGCTGGAGACTGCGGCAGCCATCCGGTCCGGCGCGATTTCTTCGGTCGAGGTTACGGAGGCTCACGTCGCGCGGATGCGCGCGGTCAATCCAAACCTCAACGCGGTTGTGGTCGATCTCTCCGACGAAGCGCTCAAGGCTGCCAGGGCGGCGGACCAGACGCGGGCGAAAGGCGGCGAACTAGGCCTGCTGCATGGCGTGCCGATCACGATCAAGGAAAATGTCGATTACGAAGGCAGGCCCAATCCCAATGGCGTGCCTTCGCAAATGAACATCATCGCTCCATCAGACGCGCCTGTGGTGCGCAATCTCCGGAAGGCCGGCGCTGTCGTGCTGGGGCTGACCAACACGCCCGAATTCTCGTTCCGCGGCTTCACGGATAATCCGCTGCACGGGCTGACGCTCAACCCATGGGATCCCGAGATCACCTGCGGCGGATCATCGGGCGGCGCCGGCTCGGCGGTCGCGGCCGGCATCGGCACGATCGCGCATGGCAACGACATCGGCGGCTCGCTGCGCTGGCCGGCGCATTGCAACGGCGTTGCTACCATCAAGCCGACGCAAGGCCGTATCCCCGCCTTCAATCAAAGCGCCACAGCCGAGCGGCCGATGCTCGCCCATCTGATGTCGGCGCAGGGACCGCTGGCGCGCAGCGTCGGCGATGTCAGGCTCGGCCTTGAAGTGATGTGCCAGCGCGATCCGCGCGATCCCTGGTGGGTTCCGGCACCGCTGGCGGGTCCGAAACCGAAGGGGCCGATCAAGGTCGCGCTGGCGAAACTGCCCGCCGACATGAACGTCGATCCATCGGTGCGCGCGGCGCTGAAGCAGGCCGCCGACCATCTGGAGCGCGGGGGCTATCGCGTCAGCGAAATTGAGGTCCCTGATATCAATGGCGTCTGGCAAACCTGGTGCGACATCATCGTCAATGAAGTCGCCGTGCTGCAGGAAGCCGGAATGCTGGCGGTAGCCTCGGAGCATTTCCACACGGCGTGGGGCGGCATCAAGCTAAAGGCCAACACGCTCGACCTGGCGGGCTGGATGCGCGCGACGGCCGCGCGCAGCGGTCATATTCGCGCCTGGCAAGCCTTCTTTGAGGATTATCCGGTCGTGCTGGCGCCGACGACGGTCATGCCGACGCCCGGGCCGCGCGCGGATACGACCAGCCTGGAACGCGTGGCCGAGATGTTCTTCAACGATTTGCGGTTCATTTCCGCGATCAATGTACTGGGCCTGCCGTCCGCGGTGGTGCCCGTCGCGCTGCACGAGGGCAAGCCGATCGGCGTGCAACTGATCGCGGGACGCTATCGCGAGGACCTGGCGCTGGATGCCGCGGCGTCGGTCGAGAAACGCGCCGGCGTGCTGGTGCAAAAATTGTGGCAGCAGATGGCGTGAGCAGGCGCCATTGCTCTGAGCGCTAGGCGCGGCGCTAATGCTCTGAGGGGGAGGTGCTGGTCATATGACGCGCACCCCCTCCACATCTGCATGCCCAATATCGCGCCATTGTGGCTTGACCTCTAGGCAATTGCGCTAGAAGTTGCGCCCGCCGTGGTCATTTCTTCTGAATTCATTCGAGATTCCGAATTGTTCGTTCCCGACTCGCGCCGAGCCTGGGCCCGGCTTGCCGTGGCCGTGCTGATCGGCTCGCTCGGCAGCGTCGGCATGTGGTCGGTGGTGGTCGCGCTGCCGGTGGTGCAGCAGGATTTCGGCGCCACCAGGGGCACGGCGTCCCTGGCCTTCACCATGATGATGCTCGGTTTCGGTTTGGGCCAGGTGATAACAGGCAAGATATCCGACCGCTACGGTATCGTCACCGCGATCGGGCTTGGCATCAGTATTCTGGGCCTCGGCTATATCGTCGCCGGCATGTCATGGTCGATCTGGCCGTACATTCTCGTGCATTTTGCCATCGGGCTTTCTTCGGCGGCAACCTTCGGCCCGCTGATGGCGGAAGCCTCGCACTGGTTCGAGCGTTACCGCGGACTGGCGGTCGCGATCGCCGCCAGCGGCAACTACATCGGTGGCGCGGTCTGGCCGTCGGTGGTGAACTGGGGCATGCAGACCTATGACTGGCGCACCACCCATATCGCCGTCGGTATCTTCACCGCCGTGGCGATGACGCTGGCGCTGATCGGCTTGCGCGTGCTGATGGGCGCAGGGGTGCGCCGCAGCCACGCCAACGCGCCGCCGCCGCGGCTCGACCTGAAGCTGTCGACCAATGCGCTCACCGTGATCCTGGGGCTCGCCAGCATCTCCTGCTGCGTGGCGATGTCGATGCCGCAGGTTCACATCGTCGCCTATTGCAGCGATCTCGGCTATGGCGTGGCGCGCGGCGCCGAAATGCTGTCGCTGATGCTGGGCCTTGGCATCATCAGCCGCATCGGCTCTGGTTTCCTGGCCGACAAGATCGGCGGCATCCCGACGCTGCTGATCGGCTCGGTCGCGCAAGGCTCCGCGCTGCTGTTCTATCTGTTCTTCGACGGCCTGACCTCGCTCTATTTGATCTCCGCGATGTTCGGGCTGTTCCAGGGCGGCATCGTGCCGAGCTACGCCATCATCGTCCGCGAGACGATGCCGGCCTCGGAGGCCGCGACACGCGTCGGGTTCGTGATCCTGGCCTCGGTGTTCGGCATGTCGTTCGGGGGGTGGATTTCCGGCGTGATCTTCGACGCCACCGGCTCCTACGCCGCCGCGTTCACCAACGGCGTCGCCTGGAACCTGGTCAACATCGCCATCATGGTGCTGCTGTTGATGCGCGCGCGGCAGCGGATGGCGATGGCCTAGATCGGGATGACGTCTCCTCGAACCGTCATCCCGCTCCATCTTATTGTGTGAACATGATCTCCGCGCAAACGCGTTCCGCGTTTGTCGCGAGGGAAAACCGGTTGCCCGCTTTGCGCTAACGCGGCCCTGCGGGTCCGGATCATGCTCGCGCCAACTATCCCTTCTCGACTTCGCCGCCGGCCTCCAGCCAGCCCTTGAAGCCGCCAAGGTTGCGGACGTTATTGTATCCCATGTCTTTCAGGGTCTTGCCGACCAGCGCCGAGCGCCCGCCGGATGCGCAGTAGGCGACCACCGTCTTGGATCGATCGAACGCCGCGTCGTGCAGCGCGGAAGCCGGATCGGCGCGAAATTCCACAAGTCCCCGCGGAATGGCGAGTGCGCCCGGGACCTTGCCCGATGCTGCGACCTCGGCCGGTTCACGGACGTCGAGAAACAGCACGTCAGCCCGGCCAACCAGTTTCTTCGCTTCATCCGGGCTGATACGCGGCACCTCGGCTTCGGCCTCGGCCAGCATCGTCTGTACTGTTTTCATTTTTGTTTCCTCCGGGATCAAGACGCGGTCGCGTCCATTGCGGCGAGTAAGGCGTAAACCCCCGGCGGTTGCAATGGCAAAGGACTGCGTGCGAATTCTGATGTCGAGGCTTGGTGCGGCCCTCTGTCGCAACGTATGTCTCACACCGCCTGGCCCGCCTTCAACAGCGAGCAGCCCGTGATCTTGAAGCTGCCGTCGGGCTGCTGCTCCAGCGTATACAACGCCTCCCATGCCTCGCCATTGGCATCGACGATGTGGACGCGCTGGGCGATCCGGCCACCCGCCGCGCGGGCTTCGCCGAATTCAAAACTCTTGTGGCGGTAGACCGGCGGATAGGCCTGCCGGACCATCTGCATGAAGATATCGGCTTCCGGAAAAATCTGCTGGATCGACGGCGCCGCGTGAGAATAGGCGGCGGCGGAATCGTCGCGGCCAAAAGCCTGCTCCTGCGCGCGGATCACGCTTTGCGCGGCGGCGACATCGTCGGCGAAGGCCGGCGATCCCAGGCCGATCAGGAAGACGACAAGCAGAGCAAGAGCGCGCATGCGGATGTCCCCTGGCTAGAGCCTCTTCCGTTTCGATGAAATCGTAACGGGGCTCCAGATTCTTGATCTGACGCGTTTTCTTAACGCGAACCGGTCTCCACTTCGCTTGAAAACGCTCTGATGCAGCGAGTTACGGCCAAGTCGGCCGAAAGTTGCATCCATCTCGCCAGCGGTGCAAGCGGCTCCAGGGATTGAGGTGGCTATTGGCCGCTCGCCAGGCGCCGCAGGCCGGACGCGGTCAAGCCGAGTTCGCCGAGCCGCCGCACCGCGTAGCCGAGGCCGACCAGCCGTTCCCAGTGCAACTGGGGAATTTCACGCTGCGCATCGCCTTTGCTGACTTCGCGCAAGGAGGCGAATTCGTCGGCGCTGAGGGCGGGGTGTGGTTCGCTCATGCGGCGACCTCGTCGGTCCACACCTTGAAGCTCGCCAGCGTGTTCGGGCCGAAGGTCTGGGTGATCGGCACGTCGGAGGCATCGCGCCCCTGTGCAATCAGGACGCGGCCGATCCGCGGCACGTTGTTGCGCGGATCGAACATGTGCCAGCGCCCGCCGATATAGGCTTCGAACCAGCCGGCGAAATCCCCCACGGCCCAGGGCTTGGGCGTGCCGATGTCGCTGAGATAGCCGGTGCAATAGCGCGCCGGAATGTTCATGCAGCGGCAGAACGTGATGGCCAGATGAGCATAGTCGCGGCAGACGCCCTTGCCTTCGCTATAGGCTTCCCACGCCGTCTTGGTGGCGCGGGCGTGCTCGTAGCCGAACGCGATGTGGCGATGCACGAAGTCGCAGATCGCCTGCACCCGCGCCCAGCCCGGCGGCGTCTTCTCGAACAACTGCCAGGCAATGTCCGAAAGGCGGTCGGTCTCGCAATAGCGGCTGCCGAGCAGATAGACCAATGTGTCCGCAGGCAGATCCTCGACCGCGTGCTGGACGGCCGAGTTGAACACGGGATCGGGCAGGCCGGAGTCGCGAACGACGCCATCGGCGGCAAGACGGAGGCGGCCTGCCGGCGCCACCATGCGGCTGCACCAATTGCCGAACATGTCGCGATAGGGGGTGATCTCGACCGCAGGCGTGGTGGTCAGGAAGTCCGGCACGATGACGTCGGAGGCGCGCGTGAAATGAGTGCCCAGCACCATGATCATGGGTGTCGGCTGCGGGAAATCGTAAAGCATTTCGAATCCGACGCGCAGCTTCATTCGAAATACTTTCTTGGCTGAATACCTGCTTGAAATGGCTACGAAACCACCGAATGCAAGGCTTTTGCTGCTTTATTCGACCAAATGCGCCTCTCGACAGAGAAAACGATAGCTAATTGCCGCAAAAGCGCGCACGCTACGCCGATGTCCGAACAATCCGATGGTTCCGTGCGCAGACGAGGTCTGTTGCCATGACGATGCGCTCGCGACGGGAAACGATTCATTTCAGGCACCCGTTCCGCATCAAGGGAATTGATCGCCAACTCGCGCCCGGCGCTTACGAAGTCGTCACCGATGAGGAGATGATCGAAGGGCTGTCGTTCCCGTGCTTCCGGCGTGTGGCCACCATGATCATGGTCCCTGCAGCGGCGCCGCACCGATCTTCGATGGAAATGATTTCGATCAGCTCGGTCGATCTGTCCGATGCGCAGCGGATCGACGCGAGCGCGCCCAAGTGACCGAGATCCCGATCGAGCTCGACAAGCATCGCGGCATGGCGGCGCAGAAGGCAACCGACATCCGCCGCGTGCTCGCCGACGTCGAGGCCAACGCGAAGCTGCTGCGCGACAAGCAGGGCGTGGTTGAGATCCAGCTCCTGGCCGTACCGGCCGCCTCGTGGTCCGAGGCGGTGGCCAAGGCGCGTTATGTGCTCAACCTCTATTCGGCCAGCCTCGCGCCATCAGACACGCATCACCGCGACCTCGTGAGCGTGGTGCTTGCGGATCTCACCCGGCTCTCCGGCGATGATGCCTGAACAAAACGAACAAGCGGCTTCGACCAACCAAGACTTTATCCAGCGTGTTCGACGCAAGATCGAACGGCCAAACTGAAAGTATCTGATGAAAAATCTCTCGCCCCGTCACGTCAAGACAGAAGAATCGCTTCGCCTCGGTGTCGTGTCCGGCTGGTACTCGACCAAGGTCAGCGGCACTTTCGTTTCGGGCCCGCATGATTCCGAAGCCGACTGCCTGCGCAGGATTGCCGAAATCAATCCCCCGCCGGCCAAGAAGAAGATGATGGTGGGTTGAGTGGGAGAAATCGATGGTACGGTTGTTCCGACCTTTGAGAACCGCCCGATGACGCTCGCGCGTGGCAGCATCGGGGGCTACGAATATGATCGCATGGTGCTGAAGTTTTCCATGATGGACGACGGCAGGGAAGTCCCCTGCGCCGTCAGTGCGTCGGCGATGGACGATCTTGAGCGTGTTTCGCGGACAGCGCCGGAACGGCGTGAAGAGCAGTTCATCCGGCTGCGCGACCGGATCGAACAATGCGCCTCGCGCAAGTTCCAGGCGCGGGAGTTCGAGGGCACGCCTCCCGGCATCATCCTGCGCAGCATCGACTTTCGCGGCTGATGTTCGAGGCCCCGACGCGGCCCGGAATTGATAGCGTCGCTGCGTGAGCCGGGATCGACACCTGCCTTAATTGGCAAGCGCAGCGGTGCAAATATCGGTCGTCGTTGCGGAACTCTGCGTCCGCAGCGCCGTTGCCAATCGATCCCCAAGCGCAGTGGGATTGGCGATCCGCCACAGTCAGCAGCCCAACATGATCAAAGTTATCTCGGCGTTCGCGATATTCGCGCTGCTAGGAGCGTCGGGTGCAGCCGTTCGCGAAGTGCGCCTGGTCATTGCGCGCAGATGAGCCGTACATGATGCCGTTGAATCATTCCCTCCTTCCGCTCGTCGTGCTCGTCGTTGAAGACGAGATGATGCTGCGCATGCGCGTGGTCGATATGGTGGAAGACGCCGGCTATGTCCCGGTCGAGGCCGTGGACGCGGATGAAGCCATGGCCATCCTCCGCTCCCGATCCGATATCGCGCTGATGCTTACCGACGTTCAGATGCCCGGTAGCATGAACGGGCTGCAACTGGCACACGCGGTCCGCGAGAATTGGCCGCCCATCAAGATCATCCTGGCGTCCGGACAGCTGAAATTGTCCGGCAGCGACATTCCGTTGGACAGCCGATTTTTCGGCAAACCGCTGCAATCCGACGAAATCATCGCGGAAATGCACGAAATGCTCGGCCCGGCCTGAAATCGGCAGGGAAGAAATACCGATGATTCTGCACCGTAACGGTCAGACGGCTGGCATAAAGAAATGTCCGGAACCGGACAGATGGTGGTATTCGTTGTCGATGTTCAGAACAGTTCCTGATCCGTATGCCTCCCTCGATGCGTCCGATCCGACGTCACCGCAGGAGGAACTGGCGGCAGAAAACGTCAGTCTCCGGCTGCTGCTGACACAGGCCAAGCTCAGCGCCGAGACGCTGCTTGAGCAGGCCGGCATCGACGCAAAGGAGCGCGAAGCCGCCGACAAGCTGCAAAAACTGATCCTCGAAGAGCTTCATCACCGCATCAAGAACACGCTGGCAACCGTGGGCGCCATCGCGTCGCAAAGTCTTCGCAACGCGCCGAGCACGCAGCATGCGCAGCAAGCGATCGAAGGCCGTTTGCTGGCGCTCGGTCGGGCCCATGATCTGCTGTTGCAGGCGCGCTGGACCGGTGCGGAGCTGCGAACGATCGTCAAGGGGGCGACCGAGCCATTCGACAATCCAGACAAGCCCCGGTTTTCGATTGCCGGGTCCGATGTGCAGATCGCATCAGGCGCGGTTATTGCGATCGCGATGACCCTCAACGAACTCTGCACCAACACCACGAAATTTGGCGCATTGTCGGTGCCCGCCGGTCACGTGGCAATCAGCTGGGCGAAGGATGGGCCGGCATCGCGGCTGCATTTCACCTGGAAAGAACAGGATGGCCCGGCGGTTGCGGCCCCGACGCGCCAGAGTTTTGGCACGCGCCTGATCGAGACGCTCGGCCGGCAACTCAAAGGCAATGTCAGATTGACGTACGAGCCGAGCGGGTTCGTCTATTTTCTCGATATTCCCTTGCTCTCGCTTGAATCGTGAGCGGCTGAATTAGCTCGATCGAATCGAGCTGCTCATGGGCGAGGGGCGGGCGGGAAAGAGCCGCGTGGACGATCCAGACTTTTCGCATCGGGCCGTACCCTTTGCGATTGTCGCGTTACGCTTCCGCGACCGCCTCACTCCATGGCTGGAACACCTCGGTGGCGCCGCTGTTGGTGGCGCCGTCGCGCAGCACGACGCTCGGGCAGGCGAACTTCATCGGCGTGGTCTGGATCCGCGCTTCCTCGTAATCGAACTGCGCACGCAGGCTCTCCCGCGTTGATTTCGGCAAGCGCACGTCGCCGATCACGATGGCGCCTTCGCTGGCGTCGATGCGCGGCTGATGGATCGCCGCGTCCAGATCCATGCCGTAATCCATCACGAACGACAGAAGCTGCGTCACCGCGGGCAGGATGCGCCGACCGCCGGAGGCGCCGATGGCGGTGCGGCGGCCGTCAGACGCCTGCGCCAGCACCGGCGTGTAATTGGTGAGGCAGCGCTTGCCCGGCGCCAGCGAATTCGGCGTGCCCGGCGTCGGGTCGAACCACATGATGCCGTTGTTCATGGTGATGCCGGTTTGCGGGCAGACGAATTTGGAGCCGAACGATGACAGCAGGGTCTGCGTCACCGCGGCCATGTTGCCGTCGCGATCGACGGCCGAGAAATGCGTGGTGCAGGCCGGCGCCAGCGTTTCGGCGCCGAGCGCGCGGCGGCCGTCGGCGTCACCCATGTCCTTGAGGCGTTCGCGGTAGGCCGTTTGCAGTGCCTCGGCGTACGCTGCATAGGCCGCGGAATCCGGTGCGCCCTTTGTTGGCTGCAGATTTTGCTGCAGCAGGTGCAGCGTACGCGCCAGCGTTGGTCCGGCGGTCAGTTCCGGCGTCGCAAACACGTTGCCGCCGCGATAGGGGATCGCCAGCGGTTCGCGCAGAAAAGCCTTGAACGGGATGAGATCTTCGACCGACAGCGCGCCGCCGGCGCTTCGCACATCGGCGGCGAGGCTGCGCGCCAGATCGCCTTCGTAGAAATCGCGCGGACCTTGCGCGGCCAGATGCGCCATCGTGGCCTTGAGCTTGTCCTGTGGCAGGCGGACCTTGGTCTTGATCCCCCATGGTGCATTCGGCGGCAATCCATCAACGAGATAGGCGGCGGCGCTGGCGGGATAGCGCCTGAGATCAAGCGCCGCACTCGCAATCATCAGCGTGGTCCACCAGTCCACCGCGAGGCCCTCTCCGGCGAGGGCGACGCTGGGCGCGATCAGTTCCTGCCATGGCATTTTGGCGTGGCGGCGATGCGCTTCCTCCATGCCGGCAACCACGCCGGGCACCGCGATCGCGCCGGGGCCATGGATGTTGCGGTCGTCCTTGACCCGCGCCCACGGAAACAGATCGGATGCCGCTCCGCCGCTCAGCGGATAATCCTCCAGGCGCAGGCTGAGCGGCGCCCGCATGCCGTAGTCGATCACTTCATAACGGTCCTCGCGGGCGCGATAGAGCACCATCGCGCCGCCGCCGCCGAGCCCGCTCATCCAGGGCTCCAGCACGCCCAGCGCAAACGTGGTCGCGATCACGGCATCGACGCAATCGCCGCCCGCCGCCAGCACCTCGGCGCCGACCTTGGCCGCCTTGCCGGATTGCGCGGCGACGATACCGCCCTTGGCGGTAACCGCGGGTTTGCGGATCTGCTGGGTGTTGGTGAACTGGTCGCGCATGCTGCTGCCTTTGCTACTTGTCTGTATTGATTGTCACACGATCGCGGCTGCTATTTCCACCAGGGATACTGGCTCGGCATATCCTGCGATACTTTCCCGGGAAAATCCGGCGCTCGCTTTTCGAGAAAAGCCTTGACGCCTTCGCGCACGTCGGCGTGGCCGCCGCGCTCGATCGACATCGGCTTGTCGATATCAAGCAAGTCAAAGGGGGCGGGGGCGCCGGAGAAGCGCCACAACATCTGCCGCGTCAGTGCGACTGAGACGGCTGACGTCCCTTCGGTCATTTCGCGCGCGATCTCCTTGGCGCGCGCCAGCAATTCTGCGGGATCGACCACTTCACTGACGAGGCCGCCTTGCCGCGCTTCATCCGCGTCGAACATCCGGCCCGACAGGCACCAGCGCAGCGCCTGCGGCAGGCTGACGAGCTTTGGCAGGAACCAGGCGCTGCCGGCTTCCGGGACGAGGCCGCGGCGCGCAAAGATGAAACCGATTTTCGCGCCCCTGGCCGCGATCCTGATATCCATCGGCAACGTCATCGTGATGCCGACACCCACCGCCGGTCCGTTGATCGCCGCAATCGAGGGCTTTCGGCAATTGAAGATCGCCTCGACAAAGCGGCCGCCGCCCGGGTTCGGGCTGGCAAACACGCCGGCGCCGTGGCTGCCGGAGGTGTCAAAACTTGCCGCACCGCCCGACACGTCGGCGCCGGCGCAGAAGGCGCGGCCGGCGCCCGTGACGATGATGGCGCGGATATCGTCATCAGTGTCGGCGCGCTCAAAGGCATCGGCGATTTCCGCGCCCATCTGGCCGGTATAGGCGTTCAGTTTTTCCGGGCGGTTGAGAGTGACGATCATCAAGGGACTGTCGAGGTCGCATGTGATGTGCTGGTAGCTCATAGGCCCCCTCAACTGTTCCCGCCTGAGGCAACCATCCCAGATGCATTTTGGTTGTGCAATCAGGGTTCGTGCATGGGTGGATGATGATTGCAGGGCGAAACTGCAGGGCACGGGAAATTGCAGCAAGCGCGAAACGGTTCGATTTCAAACAATGTTTCAAGGCAGAATTCCGCGGCGCAACACCGGCATCCTGACGCAAGTGCTTTGCCGCGGATTATTGCTTTAGTGACGGACACAAGCGCCGTCGTTGCCAAGAACAACAAAGACCGGGTGGAAAATGACCGAAGGGACCAAGGCTCCCCGCGAAATGGCTCCCCGCGACAAGTCGCATTACGAGGTGATCGTGATTGGCGCGGGAGTGGCCGGCATCTATCAGATCAAGCGTCTGGCCGATCTCGGGGTGGATGCCGCGGTGCTGGACGGCTCCCCCGACCTCGGCGGGACCTGGTACCGGAATCGCTACCCGGGCGCACGTTTCGACTCGGAGAGCTACACCTATGGTTATTCCTTCTCGCGGGAATTGCTCAACCAGTGGCACTGGAAGGAACGCTTTTCGGGTCAGCCCGAAAACCTCCGCTACCTCAACCATGTCGCCGACAAATTCGATCTGCGCAAATACATGCAGTTCAACGCGAAGGTCGAGGCGGCCGCGTTCGACGAAGCGCAGCACATCTGGCGGCTCAGGATCGACGATGGCCGCGAGCTGACCTGCCGGTTCGTCATTCTGGCGATCGGCCTGCTCTCGACACCGACCTTGCCGCGGCTGGAAGGCATGGACACCTTCAAGGGCCGCTCGTTCCATACCTTCTACTGGCCGCACGAGCCGGTTGAGATGGCGGGCAAGAAGGTCGCGATCATCGGCACCGGCGCCACCGCGATCCAGGTGATCGGCGAAATCGCCGACAAGGTCGGCGAATTGACCGTATTCCAGCGGCGGCCGAACTGGGCGGCGCCGCTCAACAACGGACCGATCTCGGACGAGGAGATGGCCGATATCAGGTCGCGCTATGACGACATCTTCGCGGCCTGCGCCCGCAGCCCCGGTGGCTTCGAGCATGAGCCCGACCGCCGCGGTTTCCATGAGGTGACGCGCGAGGAGCGGCTGGCGCTGTGGGACAAGCTCTACGACGAGCCGGGATTCGGAATCTGGCTCAGCAATTTCCGCGAGATCTTTACCGACGAAGTGGCGAACGCCGAGTTCTCCGCCTACATCGCCGACCGCATCCGCCGGCGCGTGAAGGATCCGGTCATCGCAGAGAAATTGATTCCGAAAGACCATGGTTTTGGCGTGCAGCGCGTGCCGCTGGAGACGAATTATTTCGAGGCCTATAATCGCGACAATGTACATCTCGTCGATATCAGCGAGACGCCGCTCGAACGCGTGACCGAAACCGGCCTGCGCACGTCGGCGCGCGACTATGATTTCGACATCATCATCTATTCGACCGGCTTCGACGCCATCACCGGCGCGTACGACCAGATCGACATCACCGGCATCAATGGCGAGAAACTATACGATAAATGGAAGGGCGGTCCGTCGACCTTCCTCGGCATGCTCGTTCACGGTTTTCCAAACCTGTTGATGCCGACCGGCCCGCAAAGCGGCTCGGCTTCGACCAATTTTCCGCGCGGCATCGAGACCGGCGTCAATTGGTGCATGGGCTTGCTCGGGCACATCTGGGATCGCGGCTACACCAGCGCCGATCCAACTTTGGCGGCGCAGGAGCGCTGGAGCGCGCATGTGAAAAAGATGTACGCCATCATGCTGATGCGAAACGCCAAGTCGTGGTTCACCGGCTACAATTCCAACGTTCCCGGCCACGAGCACGGCAAGTACCGCTACTTCGTCTACAACGGCGGCACGCCGAAATACGTCGCCCGCCATCAACGACGCCGTCGCCAAGGGCTATGAAGACATCGTGTTTGCGTCGGGCGCGCGGCGTGAACCGGACGCCGCGCGTTCGCGCATCCCGGCGTAGCCGGGCGCTTCACTCGAACGCGATCTCGACGGTGGCCGCATCGTCGAATCGCGCGCGCACGCTTTGACCGGCGCGTACCGGCAGCATGCCCGTCATCGAGCCCGTGCTGATGGTTTCACCGGCGCGAAGCCCGTCGCCCCAATGCCGGCGCTCCTCGGCCAGCCACAGCAAAGGGGCCAACGGATCGCCCATCACGTCGCCGCCGCTGCCCTCCCGCCGCATCGCGCCATCGACCTCGAGCCGCACCCGCATCGAAGCGAGCCCGTCACACCAGTTCTCGATGCGGTCGCCGAAGACATAACGGCCCGACGCGCTGCCGTCGGCAAGGATCGCCGGCAGCGGCGGCAGCGCGCCGCGGCGATACCGGCATTCCGCGACCTCGATGCCGGCATGCACTTCGGCAATGGCATCGGTCACCTCGGGTAGCGTCCAAGGCTCGCGACGCGGCGGCAGATCGCGGGCCAGCGTCACGAAGAACTCGCATTCAACCAGCGGGTCGAGCAATTCGGCCGCCTTGAAGCGCGCAGGGGACCTGCACTCGAAACGGCGGAAGGTGCGGCCATAGATCGGGCCGTCCAGCCCGAGCTTGCCGCGGACCGCATTTGTCGTGCCCGCGATCTTCCAGCCCAGCGTTGGCCAGCCGAGCTGCTCGGCCACGACGCGGTTGACCTGATAGGCGCCCGCGGCCGTCTCCGGCACGAGATCGTCAGCCAAGGTCTCGAGTTGGCGGCCGTTACGGCGGGCTTCGGTGAGCAGGTCGGCGAGGGCCTGCTGCCGGGTGGAAAGCGCCATATCGTTCACGATCATCGGCCCTGAAAGACGGCGGCCCGGCGCGCGATGAAGGCCTGGATGCCCTCGCGCGCGTCGGCCGAATTCAAAACACGCTCGCGGATCGTGGGGATGTAGGCGATGGCCGCGGCTTCGCCACCCTCGACATATCTGAGCGCCGCTTCCTTGGTGACCTGAATGCCGAGCGGTGCGTTGCGGGAGATGATCGCGGCGATCTCCATCGCGCGCCCGATCTGCTGTCCGGCCGGCACGACCTCCTGCACCAACCCGATCTCCCGGGCACGCTGCGAACTGAATTCATCGCAAAGCAGAAGGTGATACATCGCATCGCCCCAGCCGGCACGCGATAGAAAACGGAAATGCGCGCCGCCGAGCGGCGCAATGCCGCGCTTGGCTTCCATCTGGCAGAAACGGCAATCGTCGGCGGCAATCACGATGTCGCCGGCCAGCATCAACTCGATGCCGATCGTGAACACGATTCCCTGCACGGCGGTGACAACAGGCTTTGCGCAGCGCTTCTGCAGGCCGAAGGCGTCGACATTGCCCTCCTTGAAATTGCGCTTCTCGGCGGTCGGGCCGAAGAATTTCGGCATGTCGAGACCGGCGGTGAAATCCCCGCCTTCGGCGCAGATGACGCCGACCCAGTAATTCTCGTTGTCGTGCAGCTCGGTCAACGCGTCAGACAATTGTTCCATCATCAGCGGCGAGAAGGCGTTCTTCTTCGCGGGGTTATCGATGATGATCTTGAAGATGTGGTCGTGCGTCTCGGTGCGAATCCTGCCCTCGGTCGTCATGTCGGTGACCTCCCTTATCTGTCATATTTGGTGGCAAGCGCGGTGCGGATCGCCGCCGCGCGCTCGGGTGGAAACGCCGAAGCGCCCTGGTCGAGCAGGTCGAGGAACGACAGCACGCCGCCGCGCGAGCCCCAGCAGCCCTCTTCGATGATTCGGAAATTGATCCACCAGCCCGGGGAAGGCGCTTTCATCCCGCAGGCTTCGGTCAGCGCGGCAAAGATGTTGCGGATGACAGCCGCGCGATCCTCGCGTGTCCAGCAGCAGTCCATCACCGCCACGTCCAGCACCATGACATCGCCCGGTTTGTCCGAGAGCAGTTCTCCGCCGATGGCGATCATGTCGAGCGGACGCTCGAGGAAGTGGACCTGGTAGCCGCGCCGCGCCTCGGGCGCGAGACGGCCGACCTCCGGAACCAGCACGGCGTCCGTCAGCGTCCTGGCCAGTACCCGCCGCTGATCGGCGTTGAGCCGCCCCTGCGGCGTCATCACGTGAATGAAGGTCATGAGGCGTTCCTCTCGGGCTTGTGCTCGCTATGACGAGTGGCATAGTCCACGTCAAGCTGGCTATGTCAACTGTCATATCCTAGGATGGGCTGATTCCCGGGAGACGGAAATGACCTCAGAGACCAGGGCGAAAATGGTGGCGGGCGCGGCCGATCTGATGAGCCGGCGCGGCGTCAACGGCACCAGCATGCGCGACATGGTACGGCACACCGGCACGCCGCGCGGCTCGATCAGCCATCATTTCCCGCGCGGCAAGCAGCAATTGGTCGAGGAAGCGATCGTGTTCGCCGGTGCGCAGGTCTCGGGGCCGCTGGAACATCTGACGCGCGAGCGCGGCGCCATCGCCGGCCTGCGAACCTTCATCGCGTTGTGGCGGCAGACACTAGAGAAGACCAAGTTTCAAGCCGGCTGCCCGGTGCTGGCGGTCGCCGTCGAGCAGTTCGTCAATGATGCCACGGAACGCGACGGCAAACCCGATCAAGCCGCGCAAAGCCATCTGCTCGATCTTGCGGACGGCGTCTTTGCGGACTGGCAGCGCATCATGGTCGAGGCCTTAAGGAGCGAGGGCGTCACGCCCGCACGGGCGCGGCGGCTCGCGGCGCTGGTGATCGCTTCCGTCGAAGGCACGGTCGCGATGTGCCGCGCCGCGCGCAGTGCGCAGCCGCTCGAGGATGTCAGGCTGGAACTGGAACTGGCGCTGTTCGCGGCGATATCGGGCTGAGCGGCACGCTCAGGCCGGAGTAAACCGCACCGGCAGTTTGCGGATGGCGTGGACGAAATTGTTCGGCGCCATTTCGATGCCGCCGGCGTACTCGATATCCGGCAGCCGCGTCAGCAGCTGGCGATAGACTTCCTCGAGCTGCAGCTGCGCCACGCGCTTGCCGATGCAGACATGCGGGCCGAAGCCGAAGGCGATGTTCTTCGACGCATTGGCGCGGCGGATGTCGAGCCTGTCAGGATCGGGAAAGATCGCAGGATCGCGATTGGCGGCGCCGTAATACATGATGACCTTCTCGCCGGCCGCGATCTTCTGTGCCCCGATCTCGGTATCTTCCGTTGCCGTGCGGCGCATATAGATCACCGGGCTGATCATGCGGATCAGCTCATCCACGGCGTTGGGCAGCAGTGAAAGGTCGGACATCAGCGCGCGCTTCTGATCGGGAAATTCGGTCAAGAGCTTCATCGAGCCGGAAATCGAATTGCGCGTGGTGTCGTTGCCGGCGAATACGATCAGCAGCCAGGAGCCGTCGAGATATTCGTCGCGTAGCAATTCGCCGTCGATGGTGGCGCGCGCGATCGCGCTCATCAGATCGGGCTTTGGATCGGCGCGTCGCTTCTGCAGCATGTGCTGGCCATAGGCGAACATCTCGGCGACGTTCTCGTTGAACGCCTTGACGAACGCCATGAACTCGGGCGTCGGCTGCGGATTTTTGCGTTGCGTCGCCGCGACATGGCCGGCCACTTCGAGATAGTGCATCCAGTCCAGGAATTTCGGCCGGTCGGCTTCCGGCACCCCGAGGATTTCGCACAGCGTGAACAGCGGCAGGCGTGACGACAGCGTCTCGACCAGGTCGCATGCGCCAAGGCCGGCCATGCCGTCGATCAGCCGCGTGGTCTCGATAGCCACTTTCTCCCGGATGCCCGTGAGATAGCCCGGCGTGAAATAGGGCATGTGCTCCTTGCGGAGTTGCAGGTGCCAGGGCGCGTCCATGTTGATCATGGCATCGACGGAGGCGCGGAACAGCAGCGGATGCCGCGTTTCGGGCGGACCATAGGCCATCAAAATTCCGCCCTTCTGCGACGAGAAGGTTTTGGGATCGCCATCGACGCGCATCACGTCGTTATATTGGGTCAGTGCCCAGAAGCCGGGGCCATTATTGCCCTCGCGCTGCCACGCCACCGGCGCCTCGGCGCGCAGCCGGGCATAGATGTCGAACGGCTGTCCCTGCAGGAACAGTTCGACATTGGACAGCGCGTCCGGCTCGACTTCGGGATAGGCTCTGGGGAATACGGGTCCGGCGGGCAGGCCCAAGGGGAAGTCTTCGCTCAGGAGACGCATCGGCTGGTTTCTCCGGTCAGGTTGCCGACTTTACAAGGACGCGTGCGCGCCGTCTTGCGCCATCAGGCTACGCCGCCGAGATAGAGCCGCTTGACGATGTCGTTACCCTTCAATTCGTCGACGGAACCGGCCGCGACGACGATCTCGCCGTGGACGATGATGTAGCCGCGGTTGGCGATGCGGATCGCCTGGTTGAAGTTCTGCTCGGCCATCAGCACGGTGAGGCCGAGGCGCTGATTGAGATCGCCGATCTTGGAAATGGTTTGCGATACCAAGAGCGGCGACAGTCCGACCGACGGCTCGTCGACCAATAGCAGGCGCGGCGAGGACATCAGCGCGCGCGCGATCGCGAGCATCTGCTGCTGGCCGCCGGACATGGTGCCGGCGAGCTGCTTCTGCAGGTCCTTCAGCACCGGAAAGGTTTCGAAGGCCTGCGCCAGATTCTTGTCGATGTCGCGCCGGGCCGCCTTGCGGAAGGCGCCGAGCATCAGGTTTTCCAGCACCGTCAGTTTGGGAAACAGCCGCCGCCCCTCCGGCACCATCGCGACGCCCAGATCGACGATGGCTTCCGGTGACAATTTGGTCAGGTCATGCGTGGTGCCGTCGATCGTCAGCTGCATGGTTCCGCGCTGCGGCCGCACCAGCCCGGCGACGCACTTCATCAGCGTGCTCTTGCCGTTGCCGTTGGTGCCGAGCAGGGCGACGGTCTCGCCCGCTTTGACATCGAGCGAGACGCCGCGCAGCGCCTTGACAGCGCCGTAACCGGCATCGAGGTCTGAGATCGCGAGGCTAAGTGCCAAGATAGGCCTCCTGCACCCGCTGGTTGGCCATGACTTCGTTCGGCGCGCCGATCGCGATGATCTTGCCGGCGTCGAGGCACATCACGCGCTGCGAAAAACGCATCACCGCCTGCATGATGTGCTCGATCATGATGACGGTGATGTCCTGGTCCGCAAGGCTCATCAGGAGATCAAGCACCTCGTCGACTTCCGAAGAGGAAAGCCCGGCCATCGCCTCGTCTGATATCAGCAGTTTGGGCCGCGTCGCCATCGCGCGTGCGAGCTCCATCTTGCGCAGTTCGACCTGGCTCAGCGTGGTGGCGGATGCATTGGCCTTTGACGCTAGACCCATGCCGGCAAGGATCGACATCGCCGTCTCGTGCCGGTGCGCAGCGGAGACGAGCGGATCCGTGACCACCGCGAAATCAAGCGCCACCATCAGGTTCTCGACCACCGTCATGCTTTTGAACGGCCGCGGGATCTGGAAGCTGCGGGCAATGCCGCGGCGGGTGCGGACATGCGCCGGCAATTGCGTGATGTCCTCGCCGCGGAACACCACAGTACGGGCCTCGGTGCGGAACGCGCCGGAGATGCAGTTGATCAGCGTGGTCTTGCCCGAGCCGTTCGGGCCGATCAGGCCGAACCGCTCGCCGGGGCGGATGTCGACGCTGACATTGTCGAGCGCGGTGAAGCCGCCGAAGCGCTTTGTAAGCCCTGATATCTGCAGCAGGGGTGCGCCAGTGTCGGGGGGCGTCATTGCTTGCCCTCCCTGCGATGGCGGCGAACCCGGCGCAGCAGGCCGATCAAGCCCTCCGGTGCGGCCACCACGAACAGCACCAGCATGACGCCGAGCACCAGCACGTTCACTTCCGACGAGATGGTCACGGTCAGCAATTGCTGCGTGGTGCCCAGCAGGATGGCGCCGACGATCGGGCCGGCCCAATGCGCGGTGCCGCCGATCAGCGACATCGCCAGCGTCGAGACGGAATAGTTGAGGTTGAACGCGGAGGAGGGGTCGGCATATTGCAGATACATCGCAGCGGGTGCGCCGGCCGCGCACATCAGCGCGCCGGAGACGACGCAGGCCAGCACTTTCAGCCGCAGGGTCGGCACACCCGTGCATTCCGCGGCGAGTTCGTCGTCCCGCAATGCCTGCAGGCCGCGGCCGATCCACGAATTCTGGATGTAGCGCGAAATCACAACCGCCAGAACCACGAGCACCGCCTGGACAAAGAACAGCATCTGGACATAGCCGGAGAACGGCCACGTCACCGGTGGGCGCTGTAATTGAATGCCGGCCGCGCCGCCGACATAGCGCCAGTTGGTGATCGAGGTCTCGATGACGATGGTCAGCGCGATCGTCGCGATCGAGAAGAAGATGCCCTGCATGCGCAGGGTCAATAGGCCCAATGCAAAGCCCATCAGCGCGCCGACGCCGGCGGCGGCGGCGATCTGCACGAGGAGCGGCGCGCCGGCCACCTTGAACAGGAACACCGCCGTGTAGACGCCCATGCCGAAGAACGCGCTGGTGCCGAAATTCACATAGCCGGCATGGCCACCGAGGATGCTCCAGGCTACCGCGAGCACGATGAATTGCAGGATCACATAGCCGGCGAAGAAGGGGTACTCGTTGGTGATGAGCTTTGTCATCAGCGCAATGGCGATCAGAAAGACCGCCGCGCCAATCCAGAAAAAGATACCGTTGCGCTTCATGACCGCCTGCCGAACAGCCCCTGCGGCCGCACGGCGAGAACGCCGAGCAGCATCGCGAAGGAAATGGCCGGCGCCCAGGAGGCGCCGAACAGCGTCAGCACGATCGATTCGGCGACGCCGAGGATGATGGCCGCAACCAGCGTGCCGGTCATGCTGCCGAGCCCGGCCATGACGACGACGCAGAAGGTCCGTCCGATATAGGCGCGGTCGAGCGTCGGGTCGACGGGGGCGACGATGATGAGCAGTGCGCCGGCAATGCCGAGCACGGCCGTTGCGATGCCGAACGCCCATTGCTTGATCCGGATCGGGTTGGCGCCCATCAGCCGCAGCGCTTCCTGGTCCTGGGCGACCGCGCGGATCGCGCGTCCCATGAAGGTCTTCGACAGATAAAGCGCCAGCAGGGTCGTCAGCAAAGCGGCGACGGCGAACGCGACCACCAGCCGGTAGGGAATCCGCATATCGCCGATCCGCCAGGCCTTGCCGATATAGGGCGCGGTGACCGAGCGCTGGTCGACGCCGAACTGCAGGATGATCAGGACTTCGATGATGAAGGCGATGCCGAAGAAGAACGCGATGCCGCGCACGCCGGCGTCGCTGCCGCGTTTCTCGAACGTCTCGTAATACAGGCGGTAGGCGGCGAGACCGAATACGAAGAGGAACGGGGTGATCAGCAGTCCCGCCAGCAGCGGATCGATTCCATAAAATTCGTTGAGCACATAGACGGCGTAGGACGCGAGCACCAGAAAGGCCGGGTGCGCGACGTGGGGAACGTCGAGCAGGCCGAACGCGACTGACAGCCCAAGGCTGACCGCCGCGTAGAAACAGCCGAGCAGCACCCCGAGCACTACTGCATCAAGCAGCAGTTCAAATGAAAACACGTAAGGTCCCCCTTGACCCGCTCCTGAGCCGCCGCCTTCCCGGTTCGCGCACGCGCTGCCTTTCCCACTCAAATTGCTCGGGGCGCTGGTGCGCCGACCGGGGTCAGCGCACCATGGTCCGGAGATCATAGCGTTTTCCGGCGAAGTGGATGCCGGTTCGCGTCAAGAAAACGCGTCAAAATAAGGAATCTAGAGTCCCGTTTCGATTCAATCGAAACGGGACTCTAGCCGCGATGGTTATTTCCGGGCAGCCTCGAACGGGCTGATGAGATCGCCGGATTTCATTTTCGCCGGGAACAGGATCACCTGGGTGCCGGGCTTGCGGAACTGGTCCATATTCTTGTCCACGACGCCACGGAACTGCGCCTGCAGCGTTGCGGATTCCTTTCGCTCGCCGTCGGCGGCGAACGAGATCGGACCGACGATGGTCTTGTGCTCGTTCTCGCGCAGATACTTTGCGAGCGCCTTCTGGTCGAGCGATCCCACTGCCTTGATCGCCTGCTCGATCATCTGGCCGCTGGCGTAGCCGAACGGCGCCAGATAGTAGCCGAGCGGATCGACCTTGGCTTCGATGGCGCGCTTGGTATAGGTCTCGAAGAACGCTTTGGTCCCCTCGTTCTGCATGCTCGGTTCCGGCAGCCATGTGTTGTAGTTGACGACGCCATTGAGCAGGGAGCCGAGATTTTCCATGACGGCGCCGAACTGCAGCCCGACCATGCCGCCGCCGAAGATCTTGACGTTGTCGCCGATTCCGATTTCGTTCACGGCGCGCAAAATTCCGGCCGAGTCCGGCGGATAGGACGCGACATAGACGATGTCGGGCTTGGCGGCCTTGAGCGCGCGGAGGATCGAGGAAAATTCCACCGTGTTCGGCGGATAGGCCTGGTCGAACACGACCTGCATGTTCATCTTCTTGGCGACGTCGCGTGCGGTCAGCGCCAGGTTCTGCGCGAATTCCTGGTCGGCCGCGAGCAGCGCGATGGTCTTGCCGCCGGCCTTTTGGCCGAGTTCGAGGAAGGACGCCGCCCAGCTGTCGGCCGGTCCCCATGGGGCATTGTTGAACCACATGTCGTGGCCAACCTTGCTGTTCACCTGGAACGAGAAGTTGCCCATCAGCAACATGCCGCGCTGCTTGACCAGCGGCATCAGCGGCGCGGTGGGCACGGTCGCGTAGGGTGCGAACAGGATATCGACCTTGTCGACGTCCAGAAGCTTGGAATAGATCGCCGGCGTTTCCGAAGCGCTCGACTTGTCGTCATAAACGATGAGTTCGACCTTGCGGCCGAGCAGGCCACCCCTGGCGTTGACGTCGTCGCGCCAGATCTCGATGCCGAGCTGCGAGGCCTTGCCGCCGCCCGCCAGACCGCCGGTCTGTGCCATCGACATGCCGATCTTGATCGGGGGTTGCTGAGCGAGTGCGGCTGAGGTGAGCCCAAAAGTTAGGCCAAGCACGGCGGCGGTGATCGTTCCGCCGAGAAGCGTCCTGCGTTTCATTGATCCTCCCAAAGATCTCGTTCTGTTTGGTTCTTGTCGCCTGTCCGCGCTCTATGGCGCTTTTGCTGCAAGGTTAGAACTAAAGCGCGCCCGGCCACAAGCCACAATGGAACGCGGATGCAACCTTTGGCACCCTACGTTCGGGGGATCATCCGAAGTGACGCTGCCGCGACCGTTGGCCGCGCTCGCCGGCCGCCGGCGCAGACTTGGGAAGTCGCCCATTCCCGCCGCGGGACGGCGGCCGGGGATCGCCGACGGGCTCGGCGCCGCCGGCGCGAGGCCGGTCGGTGAGTTGAAAGGTCGTTGCGCCGATATTTCTGATCGCCAATGCACAGGCGCCGTTCAAAGGGCCTGCAGGAGCTGAACGCTTACGGCAAGTCACGGCCCGAGGGCCTGCCCTTTGGGTACAGGCACAGGCTGGCCGCGCGCTTGCCGATCCCGAGGTGAAACAGAAGCTGCTGATCCGGGGGCTGGAAGCTCACGCAGCGGCACGGCCGCGGAGTTCGGCAAAGTCATCGACGGCGAGACGCGCAAGTGGAGCGCGGTGGTCCGCGATGCGGCCTCAAGGGGGAGTAGGCTTTCTCCTCACCGATCGGTTGCATCTACCGTGGGTGTCGAAAGCCATTATCAGCGTTGCATGGCAGCAAACAAAGTCGAGCCTCAACGTCTATTGCTCGCCGCGCAACTGCTGTTCAGGTGTTGAAGCAAGGTGGTGACCATCTCATCCGCGATGAATGTCGAGTCCATCGCCAAAGGTCAGCCTTTTTCCGTCGGGCGGTATGACTGCCTGACGCCGGTACCCCGAGAGCTCGGGGCCGCCGGCATCCAATCTGCTCCGATGAGCCGATATGGTTAAGGCTTGCCCCCGCAAAGTGACGATCGGCGCATCCAGACGCGGGCAGACAAAAGGCCGTCTTAATCCGGTGGTTCATCGGGGATAACAACCTTGCAGAGGCGGGCGGAATGGGTCACCATTCCAAATGGCAGCAAAAGGCTAAACACAAGAAATTACTCGAATAATCGACTGATCCCGTCAGGACGCGATTATGTTTTGTGATGCGTGCCGATCGGCAATGGATGAGCGGGACAAGTACTGCGCGGCCTGCGGGGCTCGGGCGCTGCAAAAGCGATGCGACAGCTGCGGTAAATCCAATCGGCCGGAAAGCAGTTTCTGCGCTTATTGCGGAGACTCGCTACGCGTAACCATCAACGGCGGCGGTGCTGTTGCCGAAGATGTCCAGGCCTCTACCGAACCCAAGGCCGAACTCAAATTCGTAACGATTCTGCGCGCGGATATTGTCGGCTCGACGAACATTGTTGCGGACCTCGATCCCGAACATGCCGTCTCCCGTCTCGAACCCGCACTGTCAGCGATGCGGGCCGCGGTTCGACAATTTCGCGGCACAGTCAGCAAGGAGCTCGGGGACGGATTGGTGGCCGCGTTTGGCGCCCCGAGCGCTGACGATAACCACAGTCGCCTTGCCTGCCACGCCGCGATCGAACTGATCCGGCGTGTTGCAGAACTTGGCGACCCGAGCATCCAGGTGCGCGTGGGGCTGCACTCCGCCTACGTCCTGGCCTATGTCGTTTCGAGTGACGTCTCCCACGTCTACGAATTCGGCGGATCAGCACAGCACTTGGCGGAACGACTGCAGGCCGTCGCCCCACCCGGACAGATCATGGCCTCGGAAGCGTGCCGGCTGCTGTCCGAAGGGTTCATCGACTTCGAGACGATGGAGCCAAGGCATCTGAAGGGCTTCGCAAACCCAATTCCGATGTTCAGGGTGGTGGCGGTTCACCAGCTTTCAACCTGGCAGGTTCGCAAGGCTCGAAGCATCGGGCGGTTCGTCGGAAGAGACTCTGAAATGAAGTCTCTTAGAGCGGTGGCCGACGGAATCGCGAAAGACGGGAAAATGGTTTCCGTGCTTGGCGATCCCGGCATCGGTAAATCGCGTCTGGTGTACGAGTTTGTGGAGGAGTTGCGGGCGGCCGGCTGGCGGGTGATCGAGGCCGAATGCAGCCCGCCCTTGCAAGCCTCGCCCTTTGCCGTGTTGAAGAACGTTCTGCAATCGGCGCTGTCGCCACATTTGCGGGCCGGCAAGCCGATTCCGGGCGAGGATCCGCTCGCCGGTCTGCCGCCGATCTGGCACGCGGCGATAGATGCCGTGCTGGACCTCCCGGTTTCGGATCCGGATTGGAGCAAGCTTGAGCCCAGGCAACGTGGTCGGGCAATTGCAGAGGCAAGCCGTGCCGTCATTGAGCGCATAACCCAGGACTCGCGGGTCATGCTTCTGATCGAGGATTTGCACTGGATCGATAGTGCGAGTGCGGCGCCAATTGAATCCCTGGAATCACTGACCGCCCGTCATCCGTTGCTGATCGTGACCACCAGCAGGCCGACCGGAACGCCGGAGCTGCGTAGCCGACGAAGCTCGGTCAGTCTGTGGTTGCGTCCGCTGGACGACGACGCCGGTCGCGAAATGCTGGACGATATCCTTGGGCATTCCCCGTCGGTGACGGACTTGAAGGACCGCATCCTCCGACATACCGGCAACGTGCCGCTTTTCATCGAAGAGGTGTGTCGCGGTCTTTCGGATCAGGTCGTTCTCGGCGGGCACCACGATAGCGGCAGCGTTGACATATCTCCGGATAGATTGGGCATGCCCGCGACCATTCAGGGCATGATCGCCGCGCGTATCGATCGTTTGAGCTGGGATGAAAAGATTCTGCTTCGGACAGCGGCTGCGGTCGGAACACAGGCAACCGCCCGCATCTTGCAGGAGGTAACTGGTCTGCCGGACGAGCAGCTGCAGTCTCAACTGGCCGCGCTCGATCGCGCCGAACTCCTGATCGAAGTCAGTTTGTTGCCAAGCCACGTCTACGAATTTCCGCACGAGCTGATCCGCCAGGAAGCGTACGAATCCATGCTGGAAGCGGCGCGTGAAAAACTGCATCGGCGAATTCTCGCCAGTATCGAGGCTGGAGCGTCGGGTCGTCTGGACGACCAGTCCGATGTTCTTCTATACCACGCAACAGGCGCAAAGGACTGGCGAAAGAGTGCGCTGTTCGCCCGCAATATAGCCAGGAAATGTATTGATCGTTCGGCGCTGGCCGAGGGCGCGCAATATTTCGGGATTGCGATCGATGCGCTCGACAAGGCGCCGCTATCGGCCGAGCGCGAGACGCTTGCCATCGATCTGCGGATTGAGTCGCGCGTGGCGTTTTCTTCCTTTGGCGTTGTCGACAAGTGGCTGAGTCTGGCGAAGGAGGCCGATGCGCGCGCGGCGGCGATCGGGGACCATGCGCGCAAGGTTGCGACCATGGCGGTGCGGGCGGCGGCGCTCAATTTTTATGGCGCGCCCGTCGAGGCGATCGAGGCCGGGGAGGAGGCTGTCGGCAAGGCCGAGCAACTCGGCGATCGTGGATGGCTGAGCTACGCGGAGTTTGGCTTGGGCCAGGCTTATTTTGTCGCGGGCCGGTGCCGTGAAGCGGAGAAAATGTTTGCACGCGCGTGCCAGCAACTGACGGGGCCGGATCCCAGGGCTCCGCTCGGCAACACCCCGCAAGGTTTGGCGATCCTTTGCTACATGATGTGGGCTGTCGTGCTGAGTATGTTGGGGGAGTGGGAGCAGGCAGAGGTCGTTCAGGGGCATGCGCGCGCGATTGCCGATCGCACCGGCCGACCCATCGATCGCGTGTCGGTTGGTTATTGCTCGGGCTCGATCCTGCTCAACCGCGGTGATTTCGCGGGCGCAAAAGTCGAGCTTGAGAAGGCGTTGAAGCTGGCCAAGGAACACGAAACAAAACTCTACGTCCCAATTCTTGCTTGCCTTTGCGGAATGGCAAATCTGGAGCTCGGCCTGATCGACGAGGCCAAAGTCGTTTTGACGGAAGCACGAGACCAGGCACATGCGGTCGGTCATTCATCGGTCATGTTACGGGCGCCCAACTACCTGGCGCTTGCACAGAACGCGTCCGCGGATGCGCTGGAAAACGTCAGATCGGTTCGCGCTGGAGCTCGCCAGCAAGGGTATGAAGGTCTTGAAGCGGAAACATGGTTATCGGAAGGGAGGATGTTCGCGATGCGGCCGGAGGCTGATCCGGAACAAACAAGCCTATGCTTGCGGAACTGTATCGCCATTGCCGAGCGGCTTGAGCATAAGCCTCTTGTCGCGAAGGCGGAGGCGTTACTGGTCAAGGTGAACGGCGAGTCCGTTCGACACTAAAGGCTGCTCATCAACTTTGAAGGCATCGTCAATTACGTCTGGTGTGAAACGGCCTCTTGAGGCAGTGAAACAAAGTGGAGGTGACAATGGCTGATAAGAGCTTTTTTGCCGGGTTCTATCAGAACCCGAAATTTATTGACGCTATGAACAAAAACTACACGACCAACGCCATGAAGGAGAGCGTCAAGACGCTGCAAGGTCATGCAAGCATTAGCCTGGCGACTATGAAGTGGGGTGAATATCAGCCCGTCCTGACGCCGCGGGATAAATGGCCCGGAAAGACCTACGAACTTTGGCATGAATCGATGCTGGCGGCCCGAGACAGTCTCGCGACGCAACCCAACAAGCTGCAGCTCTCACCGGACGATGCCGCGGTGCCTGCTACAAAGTGCGATCTGGCCGACGCCGCGATTCGAAAGTGTTTTAACTCGGTACCGCCGATCCAAATCGTTATCGCGGTCAAGGTGAAAGAGGCTGGCGAAAACGATCCAACCGCCCACGACCTCAAGATAGAATGGACGACCATGGGGGGAGAGACCACCCTCAACTTTACGATGGTCTGCCCTTACGAGCCGCCAGCGTCGAAGGGGGGCTAGCGGGCCGAATTACGGCCGGCTAGACAAGACTCCTGGAGGTATCATGGCAAAGATCAGGGTCGGTCTGGCCGGCTGCGGCTTTGTGTCCGAGCTGCATATGTATGCGTACAAGCGCGTCTACGGCCTGGACGTCGAAGTCCGGGCCGTCGCGGCACGCGGCGATCATGTCCTTGAGTTCGCCCGCCGGCACCAGATCCCGACGGCGTATCGCAGTTTTCGCGATTTGATCGCCGACGGCGAGCTCGACGTCATCGACATCTGCACGCCGCCGAATTTGCACGCCTCGATGATCGTCGAGGCGATGCAGGCCGGCAAGCACGTGGTCTGCGAGAAGCCGTTCGCGGGTTATTTTGGGCGAGAAGGCGACAAGGCGCCGATCGGCAAGCACGTGTCCAAGGCGCTGATGTACCGGTGCGTGCTGGAAGAGATGGAAATCACCCGTGCGGCGGTCGAGAAGACCGGCAGGCTGTTCATGTATGCGGAGGATTGGATCTACGCGCCGGCGGTGACCAAGACCGTGGAGATCCTCCGCGCCACAGGGGATAAGATCCTGTTCATGAAAGGCGAGGAGAGCCACAGCGGCTCGCACGCGGCGCATGCCGCGCAATGGGCGATGACCGGTGGCGGTTCGCTGATCCGGATGGGGTGCCACCCGCTTTCGGCGATGCTTTATCTCAAGCAGGTCGAGGCGAAAGCACGGGGTGAGACGATCAGCGTCGCCAGCGTCAGCTGCGACGTCGGCAACGTTGCGGCGTGCCTGCGGCCGGACGAACGCGGCGTCATTAAGTCCAATCCGGTCGACGTCGAAGACTGGGGTACGCTCACCGCCACCTTCTCCGACGGCACCAAGGCGACGATATTTTCCGGCGACATGATCGCGGGCGGCGTGCGCAATTTGATCGAAACCTATACCAGCGGCGGCGCGCTGTTCGCCAACATCACGCCGAACACGCACATGATGAGCTACCAGACATCAGAGGAAAAACTCGCGAGCGTCTACATCACCGAAAAGGTCGATCGCAAGACCGGCTGGCAATATGTCTGCCTCGAGGAAGAATGGACGCGCGGCTACTTGCAGGAAATCCAGGATTTCATGGAATGCGTCGCGACGGGGAGGCAGCCCCTCTCAGATCTCGCGCTGGCCTTTGAGACGATCAAGGTCAACTACGCCGGCTATTGGGCCGCCGAAGAGGGCCGGAGAGTGACGCTGTGAGTTTGAGTTGATCTCCCACGCCCTGGTTCCTGCGGGCTGCCTGGAGGTTCCGATGACGAATCTGACGAGGCTGCTGGTCCTGGCTATCTCTTGGATGTGGGGCGCAGGCGCTGCATACGCATGTTCCTGCGATCCTGTCTCTCTCGAAGCCGGCTTTGACCGCGCCCAGTATGTGTTTGCCGGCAAGGTCGTCCGCGCGGACCACCACGCATGGCTCATCGAGGTTGAGCGCGCGTGGAAAGGCGGTGAAAGGCTCGCTCGCACCATCAAGTTGATGGACGTCTACGCAACGCTGGACTGCGAGTTCTTTTTTCAGCCTGGGCGGCGCTATGTTTTCTTCGCCATCCTGGCGAAGGGTGGTCGTGAGGTGTTTTATCACCCGCAAGCCTGCAACTGGACGAGACCCCTGCAGTCGACGCGCGTTCCCGTCGAGGGCAGTGAACCGCTATGGCTCGAGGATTTCATCGCGCGCGAGCACGGCCCGGGAGAGCAACCCCGCGCCGACGCCCTTGATCGGACAAGCCCTCGATAGAATACGCTACGACGCGTAGACCGACGATTTCGGCAGCGGGAACACCGGGTCCTGCGTCCTGATATTGGTTGGCCAAACCACCGAGATGTGCTCACCGGCATTCTGCATCACGACCGGGGTCGAACGCTCGTTCTGACCGGCGAGCGGCGTGCCCGGCGGAAAGAATTTGACGCCGTAGCCCTGGATCGTGCCGCCCGGCGGGATGTCGACGTCGAGCGCGGCCTTGCGAATGGCATCGGGATTGAAGCCGCCGTATTTGTCCTTGGCGACGGGCAGCACGCTGTTGAGCAGGATCCAGGTCTGGTTGAAGCCCATCGAGCAGTGCGGCGGCACGTCGGTCGCGTTGGTCTTCTCCTTGTAGCGTGTGATCATTGTCTTGGTGAGATCGCCGATGCCGGGCGCCAGTTTGGTCGGATCGAGCAGTTGCGCAGGCACCGGATCGATGTTGCAGAAATTGTCGATGTCCGCGGCGAAGGTGGCGCGCAGCTTGTCGAGCTGGCTGTAGCCCGCGCCGGCGCCGAACAGCATCTTGAACTTGAGGCCGTTCTCGCGCGCCTGGCGCAGGAACAGCGTGATATCGGGATTGTATCCCGCGTGGGAGATCACGTCGGGCCTGGCACGCTTGAGCTTGGTCACCAGCACCGAGAGGTCGGGCGCGGAGGCCGAATAACCTTCCCGAAGCACGATCTGAAGGCCAGCCTCCTTGGAATAGGCCTCGTCGGCGGCGGCGACCCCGACGCCATAGGGGCCGTCCTCGTGGATCAGCGCGACCTTGACGTCCTTGGGCTCCATCCCGAGTTTTGCTTTCGCGTGTTCGGCGATGAAGCCGGCGAAGGCCTGGCCGTACTGATCGGAATGAATCTGGGCGCGGAAGACGTATTGCAGGTTTTTGTCCTTGAACACGGCGGTCGAAACCGCGGTCGTGATCCAGAGGATCTTTTTCTGCTGCTCGACTTTGGCTGCGAGCGGCACCGCGTGCGAACTCGCATAGACGCCGTTGATGATGTCGATCTTCTCCTGGTCGATCAGGCGTACGGCCTCGTTGATCGCGATCTCGGGCTTGCTCTGGGAATCGGCGGCGACGGCGGCGACCTTGTACTTGCCGCCGATGCCGCCCTTTTCGTTGACGAGATCGATGGCGATCTGCGCGCCGATCGAGGAGGCAACCGATCCGCCCGCTGCAAAGGGGCCGGTCAAGTCGTAGATCAGGCCGATGCGCACCGTCTCGGCTTGCGCCTGGGCACGTGTCCAATCGAAGCTGAATGCAGCGGCCGCAGCCGCGGAAGTCTTCAGCAGTGTTCTGCGTGAAGTGGGCATCGTGTCCTCCCATCGATTTTTCTTTGTTATGGCCGAGTATTTTGACAATGCGCTGGAATGTCAACGGCTTTGCCGAGCGGTTGATCGCGATAGCAGCGTTCCCGGCCGCAATTGCTGCGTCGCCGCGTCATGTTCGCCGCTCGAACCTGCCTCCCTTAACGTGTCGCAAGGGGGCCGGCCGGGGAAGGCCCATCAATTGCCGATAGCTGTGCCGGCCCTTTAGATGCAAGCCGCGAGATGACTTTGCTTTCCTCGCCTTGTTGACGTTGGGACCTCGAAACCGGCATTCACGAGCATGCTCGCAAGTTGCTTGCGCGCGTAAAACATTCGGCTCTTCACGGTGGCAAGAGGAATATCGAGCATTTCGCTCACTTCAGAGGGCGAATTCTCGCGCTCGTAGACCATATCGATGATTTCGCGATGGGCTGGAGACAGCTTGGCGATGCATGCGCGCAAAATGCCGTTGGTTTCCTTTCGATCAAGCGCGATTTCCGGCGTGTCACCGGCATCTGCGATTCCGTGCACATCATCCTGATCGATGCTCTCGTGAATGCGCTCTCGCAGCGAGTTGATCGCCTTGAAACGAGCAATCGAGAGCAGCCACGTGGAAACCCGCGCGCGATATTCGAACCTGTTTGCGGAGCGCCAGACATCGAGGAATACCTGGCTGACGAGATCCTCGGCAATGCCCGGATTGCGGACTGTCCGCTGGATGAAGTGAAGCACTCTGGTGCGGTGACGGGCGAACATGATGTGCATCGCGGTCTTGTCGCCCTCCGCAACGCTCTTGAGAAGCATCTCGTCGGAGATGCTTTCCTCCGCCTCGGAAGCAGGGCAGGTGGCATAGGCCAGCTTGCCATCGTTGATCGCATCGGACTTCCCGGCCAGGCACTTATGGTTCTTGCCGATGAAGTCAGGCAGGATCGCGGCCGGAGAAGCCGACAGGGCGCCGCGCGAAAGGACTTTTTGTCGACACCGATTCGGCAATGAAACAGGCCTCTCCGCTGCTTGCCGCTGTTCGCTTACCTGCATCGTCCTCTCCATTTTCTTGACGCGATGGCACTGAGGATGCGTCGCATGGAGTCGTTCGCGCTACCCTACGAGGGGTGCGTGCTTCTAGTCCCCTGGTCTAGGGTGAATGAGCCTGTGCAGTGGGGATGGGGCGCAGGATCGGACAATAGATGGTCGCTTTGGGAAAGACGCCCGATTTGCGCAGCGCCTAAAATGCGTTCCGAGTCCTCAAACCCAAGGTCCCGCCGTGGTCCAGTTCCCAGCCGGCGCGGCCACACCCGCGTCCATCGTCGACGCCCTGGACGCGCTAGCCGGTCATCCGCCAAAGGCGCGCGCGAGCTTTGCCGAGGGCCGATGCGTTCGCGGAACCTATATTCCATCGGACCGTGCGCCGGAAATAACGAGATCGCAAAGCTTCACAAAGCCATCACGCGTGCTGGCGCGCTTCTCGGTGGACGGCGGTGATCCCAAAGTAGTGGATGCCGACAGCGGCGCGCTGCGCGGCTTCAGCTTCAGGCTCGGCGGCGAAGATCATCGCTCGGACATGCTCCTGCAAAGCGCTCCGGTGCACTTTGCAAGAACGCTCGACCAGATGCTGGCTTACCTCAAGGCACGCATGCCGGGACCAAGCGGCAAGCCGAACATGAAGAAAGTCAAGGCATTCTCTGCCGCCAATCCCGAAACGCTGCATCAGGCCAGCTATATCGCCGCGCTTCCGCTGCCCGGGAGTTTTGCGGGCACGACCTATTGGGGCGTGCACGCCTTTCCCGCGACGAGTTCGAAAGGCGAGACGCGGTTTATCAAGTTCAAGGTCGCGCCAGTCGGCGCAGACGTCACGTTGACCGGGGATCAGGCGAGGGCGAAGTCTGCCGATTTCCTTGACGACGACCTCAAGAACCGGATCGCCAAGGGCGATGTCCGGCTCAACGTGATGGCGCTGCTCGACCGCCCCGACGATCCCGTCATGGACGTGACCATCCGATGGCCGGATGAGGATGCCCGCGAAACGGTGCGGCTGGGCACGATCGTCATCACCGGTGTTGAAGCGGACGAGGCTTGCGACGCCTCCAACTTCAATCCGGCGACTCTCGCCGAAGGCATCGCTCATCCGCCCGACGAGATCTTTGCGGCGCGCCGCGCCGCCTACGTCATCTCACTGGGGAAGCGTCGCTGATCCGCTACGCCCGACATTGGCCTGGATCAGTTCTCGCTTTCCGGGGCATTTTGCGCTTCGCGGCGCCACGCTCCCGGGCTGACGCCGACCGCGGCCGAAAACACCCGCGTAAAGTGGCTCTGATTGGCAAACCCGGCCGATATCGCAATCTCGGACAGCGACAGGTCGGGGACGGTCATCAACTGCTTGGCCGCCTTCACCCGTTGGCGAAGCAGCCATTGGTGCGGCGGCAAGCCGGTGGAGCTGCGAAAAGCCCGTGAAAAATGGCTGACCGACAGATCAAACTCGGCCGCGATATGTTGCAATGAAATTTTCCCGCCCAGATCGGACTCGATCCTTTCACAGGCGCGCCTCGCCTGCCACGGCGCCAGACCGCCGCGGGTCGGCTTGGCGTCGGGACGCAGTCCGCCATACGCCTGCGCGACGTGTGCGGTGAGGGCGAGCATCATGTGATCGACGAAAAGCTGATTGGTCTCGCCCGGCCGGCGCAAGCCTTCCTGCAGCGAGGCGCCGATGTGACGGATGACCGCGTCATCATGGGCGACACCAAGATCACAGGCGAGTTCACCGACGCGAGGCGTGCGGGACTGTTCCGTGAGGCTGTCGAGCGCGGAGCGCGGCAGGTAGAAAAACAGGGAGTGGAATGGCTTGTCGATCACATAGCGGGGATCGCGCTTGAGATCGTACAGATATGTCGTTCCCGCCGGAACATCCGCCTTCATCACGCACTTGCCATTCTCCCAGAGTTCGCAGTCCGGGAAATCGTGAAGTTTCAGGCTGACGAGAAAAGCATCCTCCAGCGCGAACGAACCGGAAAGACCCGGCACGGGGTTGTCATTTCGGGTTTCAGTGAATGCGAGCTGCACACCGCGCAGTGACCGCGTCATCAGCGACGGCGGCGCATCCTTCAAATGCAGGATTTGCCCGAGCCTCTGCCCGAAGGCGCCCGTCTGTATCATCTTGTTCGGTCTCATGCGCGGAATTGGACCAGGCAGGTCATCATCGTATCGCGAGGTCGCGCCGGATTATCTGATATCAGCGAGCGATCGTCTAGGCTTGCTCGTAACACGCGAAGCTGTTGCGACATCAACCGGCACGATCGCGGGAAGGCGATTTTCGGAGCAAATTCAATGATTTTCCTGCTTGATCACCGGGGCACGCGTCCGCGGCGTCTCAGCCCTTAGTATCACGATTGCGCGCTTGGAGCAGGTTCCGACAAAGTACGGCGGCTTTAGGAAAGACGCCGTACTTGTACGGAGTTTAGAACACGCCCCGAACGATCGACTCAAGTTGAACGACCGCGACAGGCAACGGGGCAGTAGCGATTAGGAGACTAAGCAATGCTTGCCACCACCGCACTTGCTCGCTCATCCGCCCTACCAACCTTGCCCCGATTACCCATGAGCATGGCTGCCGACAATACGGATCGCCCACTCGTCCTGATCGTGGACGATGACGAGGACGTCCGGTTCGCAATTCGAGAACTTCTGCTGTCGGTGGGAATCGACGCATGTTGCTTCGGATCGACACAGGAACTGTTGCAGGCCGATCTTCCGGAGCGGCCGGGCTGCCTGATCCTCGATGTTCGGATGCCCGGCGCAAGCGGCCTCGATCTTCAACATCATCTCGCCTTGAACGGTCATACGAGACCGATCATTTTCCTCACCGGTCATGGCGACATCGCGATGACCGTGCAGGCGATGAAGGCGGGAGCCATTGACTTCCTTACAAAGCCCGTCCGAGACCAGACGCTGCTCGACGCCGTCACAGCCGGAATCGAGAAGGACGTTTCGCTACGGACCGCCGCCCGGCACGTCAAGCTACACGTCGACCGCTACGCGAAGTTGACGCCGCGCGAACGCGAGGTGATGCGCGAAGTGGCAAGGGGCCGCCTCAACAAACAGATCGCGTTCGATCTCGGCATCAGCGAGATCACCGTCAAACTCCACCGTGGCAACGTGACAAAGAAGATGCAGGCCGCGTCCGTCGGGCAGCTCATTCGCATCTGGGAACTGCTGCCTGCGGATATCCGGGAGCAAAAATCACCCTAGACCAAAGGATGGTTACGACCCGGCCAGCAATGGGCGAGACGTGGGTGTGGTCAGCCGGCCACGCTAGCGAAGGTTATCGGCTTGTCCAAAGCGCCCCTGGTCGCGATCGTAGATGACGACGAAGCTGTTCGAGAGGCCCTTTCCGACCTCCTTATGGTGCTGGATCTATCGTGTCGCACTTTCGATGGAGCGGAGGCCTTCATGGTGGAATATGTCCCTGACAGGTTCGATTGCCTGATTACCGACGTGAGCATGCCGGGCCATAGCGGGCTTGACCTGCTGCGGCATTTGCGGAGTCTCCGTTCCGCGATGCCGGTCATCATCGTCACGGCTGACACCAATCCGGCGACCCGATCTCGCGCCATGAGAGGTGGGGCCTATGCATACCTGACCAAGCCGGTAAGCAGCGACGTTCTCTTTCGTTACCTGCAGTCCGCCCTGAGGCACGCCGGCTGTGGCCCTGACGGCGATGGGCAGGGCGCCTTCTGATGGCTAGTCCCGTTCATAACGCTGTGACGGGCGACCGCAAGCGATCCTTCGCGTCCCCGCCCGGGATGGCGTTGTCCGATTTCGCATCTGATAGCGCAGGACCACGATCGGATGAATCGCGTGCATCGGACGTGCGTTTCGAGGTGGACTGACATGCTCCACAACATGCAAGTACCCGCTGACATCATGCGAAAATGGCAGGAGATCGCAGATCTTCTGGCCGACATTGTAAATGTCCCCTCCGCCCTGATCATGAGGGTAGAGCCGCCAAACATCAAAGTCCTGGTTTCCAGCGAGTCCAGAGAAAATCCTTATGAACCGGACGAACTCGCGTGTCTCAATACAGGGCTTTATTGTGAGACTGTAATGAACACCCGCCGACCGTTGATCGTCCCGGACGCTCTGCAGGACGAGGCGTGGAAATCGAACCCCGACATCAAACTGGGAATGATCTCGTACCTCGGCGTGCCGATCAGCTGGCCCGATGGCGAGATATTTGGAACGATTTGTGTTCTCGACAGGAAAAGCAACGGATACAGCGAACTCTATCTCAGACTGCTGTTGCAGTGGCGCGACGTGCTGCAGGCGGACTTGAGATCCATTGCAACCACGCAGCGGGAGATTGAACAGCGGGAAGCGAAAATTCGCCGCCTCGTCGATGCCAACATCATCGGCATCGTCATCTGGAACGACGAGGGTCAGATTCTTGATGCCAATAGCGAGTTTTTGCGCATCGTTGGATATGATCAGCACGACCTCCTGTCCGGTCGCGTGAGCTGGGCCGACATGACGCCCGGCGAATGGCGTGATCAAAATGCGTTGATGCTGTCCGAGGCAAAGAACAAGAAGCCCGTGCAGCCCTTTGAAAAGGAGTACATCCGAAAGGATGGCAGCCGCATTCCGGTGTTGGTCGGCATCGCGACCCTTGAAGGGACAGACAGCCAGGGTGTCGCGTTTGTGCTCGATCTGACCGAGCGTAAACGGGCAGAGACGGAAGCGCGGGAGAGCGAGCGGCGCTTCCGCAACATGCAGACGGAATTGGCCCACGCCAACCGGCTGGCGACGTTGGGCCAGCTTACGGCGTCCATTACCCATGAGGTCAAGCAGCCGATCACGGCAGCGCTCCTGAATACCCAAACCGCTCAGCGCTTCCTCGCTCGCGAGCAGCCGGATGTCGAGAGGGCGAAGAAGGCAATTGACCGGGCCGTGCTGAACGGCATGCGTGTCACTGAAGTTGTCGACCGTACGCACGCGTTGGTCAGGAAAGAACCGACGCGAAAGGACAGCCTGGAGATCAATGAAACGATTTCGGAAGTTATCGGATTGACGCGCGGTGAAGTGTCGAAAAACATCGTTCAATTGCGGACTCAATTTGCGGAGGGTTTACCTGTCATTCAAGGCAGTCGGGTCCAGATTCAACAGGTGATGCTGAACTTGATCGTAAATGCAGTCGAGGCGATGAGCCAGATGAGCGACGAGCGTCGGGAGTTAATGATCAGCACCCAGGCTGAAGCTGACAGTATTCTCGTTGCTGTGCGAGACTCTGGCCCGGGGCTGTCGGAAGGGGCTATCGAGCGAGCCTTCGAAGCATTTTACACGACGAAGTCAAGCGGCCTCGGGATGGGACTTTCCATCTGCCGTTCGATCGTCGAGGATCACGGAGGACGATTGTGGACGGCAGCAAACGTCCCAAGAGGTGCGGCGTTTCAGTTCACAATTCCGATCAATTCGGATTGCGAGGACTGACCACGAATTGCGCCTCCCAACCTCAGCATTGGCGGGCACGGCGACCGCATGACGCGATTGTCTGCGGCTCGACACACGTCCCGCCAACCCTATCCCAAGGTACAGGTTGACCTATCCGCCGGGCCAGCGGGATCAGACTCGCCGCAGGATACCGTCACGCGGCGTTTGCCAGCATCCTGTAGGCCTACAAGAGACAATGGCTAACGCGAGCATGAGACCATGAGCAAGCCGATCTTGCGCGAACCTTCGGATGATCTGCCGGCCGCGTCTGGAGCGCGCCGGAGCGACTTGCCGAATGCCGATGGGCGTGCTGCCGATGCGGAGATGGCGCGCGTGCTTGGGACCACACCCTTTCACATGGCTCTGGATTCCTCCGGTGCCGGGATCGCCCACTGGAAGCATGAACCATTGCACGACGTCGTCGAGCCGATGACCCATCACGTCATCATGGCCTACAACGGCATGATGCAGCGCGTGGAGCGCCGGACAGGAAGCTCGGTTGCGATTGGAACGTTTCGTCCCGGGGGCGTGATCATCATCCCGGAAGGATCGAGCTCCCGATGGGATATTCCGAAGCCCGTTGATGTCGTTCAGCTCTATCTTCCGCACACAATGCTCGATCGCGTTGCCCGCGAAGCTGACATCGCCGCACCAACCGATCTGCTGGAGCGAACGGGGCATCCGGACCCCATTACATCCCGATTGCTCCTGACCGCGGCCGATGCCATGCAGGGCAATGGGCCCCTGGATACGCTGTTCAGGCATCAGCTGACGGACGTGCTGGCCACGCGCCTGTTGGCTGCGCACACCGGCTCGCCAACCACGTTCCAGCCGACCCTGGGTGGGCTGTCGCCGTCGGTGCTGCGCCGCGCCATCGAACGCCTGCGCTCGGACAGCGATGCGGACGTCTCGCTCGCGGCGCTGGCTTCGGATGCCGGGCTGTCGCGCTTCCACTTCTGCCGTTCCTTCAAGGAAAGCACCGGGCTTTCACCCCATGCCTGGCTGCGCCAGCACCGGCTCGAGCAGGCCATGAACATGCTGCGCGACACTGACGAATCCGTCGTCTCGATCGCAGCCGCGCTTGGTTATTCCTCCCAGACCGCGTTCGCCGCCGCATTCCGGAAGCTGACCAACGAAACACCGGGCGAGTGGAGACGGCGTACGCGATAACAGCGAACGCTCTGCGGGTAACAGACCGCCCTCAATGGCGAGGACAAGTCATGAGCTGCAAGCCAATTTCGCGCGATTTTTCGCAGAAGAATCAGCCAGACGCTTCCAAGGGGCACCAGCGCGATTTGCCGAATGCGGACCGGCGTCCTGCCGGTGTGGAGATGGCGCGCGTGCTCAAGACCGCTCCGCTGCGCCTGGCTTCCGATCCGTCCAGTGGAGCGATCGCGCATTGGAAGCACAATGCGCTGCATGACGTCGTCGAGCCCATGGCTGATCACGTCATCATGACTTACCCGACCGGCCTGCAACAGCTAGAGCGACGCTCGGGAAGATCAGTTGCGATCGGAACGGCGCGTTCCGGGGTTGTGACGATCATTCCCGCCGGCTCAAGCGCCCGATGGGATATTCCCGGCCCCGTCAATGTCGTTCAGCTTTATCTTCCGCCCACAACGCTGCAACGCGTCGCCGGCGAAGCCGATATGGCCGCTCCCGGCGATCTCCTGGAAAGGACGGGACATCCCGACCCCACCGCGTCCCGATTGCTCTTGAGCGCGGCGGATATGATTGGAGGCAGTGCCGCACTGGATGCCCTGCTCAGGCATCAGCTGACAGACCTCCTGGCCACTCACCTCTTGGCTGCGCACATTGGCTCGCCAATCGCGTTGCAGCCGACCATAGGCGGCCTCGCGCCCACGGCATTGCGCCGCGCCATCGAACGCCTGCGCTCGGACAGCGATGCGGACGTATCTCTTGCGGCGCTGGCTTCGGATGCCGGCCTGTCGCGCTTCCATTTCTGCCGTGCCTTCAAGGAAAGCACCGGGCTTTCCCCTCACGCATGGCTGCGCCAGCACCGTCTCGAGCAGGCCATGAACATGCTGCGCGACACCGACGCGTCGGTCGTCTCGATCGCAGCGACGCTTGGCTACGCATCCCAAAACGCCTTCGCCGCGGCATTCAGGAAGCTGACCGGCGAGACCCCGAGCGATTGGCGGAGGCGCACGCGTTAACAGCAATCTCTCTACAGCTACGTCAATCCCTCTGGGGCAGTCACAGGTTTGGTCCGCTAGACAAAGACCATGCGATGGTCACGCCGAGAACTAGGGAGACAACCAATGGCCTGGAAGAACTTCGTCGGCCCAAATGCGATCACGTCACGACGAAGGGTGGTCGCGAGCGCCCTCATGTACGGCCTTTCGTTGACGGTGCGCTTCACCTCACCGACGGGTGAGGAAGCGGAAAATCCGGCGCAAGCTACCCAAGGTAAAAATCCGATGAGCTCCATCGTGATCAACGACGGTGCCCAGACCTTCAAGAGCTGGTCACCGAATCCCGTTCACTCGATCGTCTTTCAACGCAGCTCGACACGCAGTTCCAGAAGCTGCCGCGAAGTATGTGAACGGCCGATGCCGTTAATGCTGGACTGCTCGCCTCCATAGCGCCTGGCACCTTCCTTTCACGTCTTCGCGTCGTCATCGATCGCAAAGGTCTCCCGCCAACGGGGGAGCCGTGCAGTGACGCGCGGAATTTCGAGAAGATCAAACCACAGGAGACAACCATATGAGAATCCTCATCATCGGCGCCGGCTTCGCCGGCATGTACGCTGCACTTTCCGCCGCTCGTCTGCGCGACATCCAGGGCGTTTCGCCCGAACAGCTTGAGATCGCGCTGGTTGCACCAGAGCCGACCCTGGTGGTTCGCCCACGGCTTTACGAACCGAAACCCGAAACGCTGACCGCGCCGCTGCTGGACGTGCTCAAGGCGGTCGATGTTGTCTACGTGCAAGGCAGCGCCGAGACCATCGACACCAAGGCCCGGACGGTGAACATCGTCGGCGCCAAGGGCACGAAGAAGAGCCTCTCCTACGATCGGCTGGTCGTGGCTACCGGCAGCCGGCTGTTCCGTCCGAACATTCCGGGCCTTGCCGAACACGGCTTCAGCGTCGACCAGCTCGACGATGCGATTGCGCTCGACCGGCATCTGCACGGCCTGGCCGATCGGCCGGCAAAGAACGGACGTAACACGATCGTCGTTGCCGGTGGCGGGTTCACCGGTATCGAGGCGGCGACGGAGATGCCCACTCGGCTTCGTGCGATCCTCGGCAAGGATACCAAGACGCGCGTCATCATCGTCGACCGGAACAGCGCGATCGCTCCGGACATGGGCGCAGGTCCTCGACCAATCATCGAGGATGCGCTGCGCAAGGTCGGCGTGGAGACCCGGCTCGGCGCCGGCGTCGCGTCGCTGGACAAATCCGGCGTCACGCTTTCCAACGGCGAACACATCGAGGCCGAGACCGTGATCTGGGCGGCCGGCATTCGCGCCGCCCCGTTGACCCAGCAGATCCCGGCCGAGCGCGACAATTTTGGCCGGCTGCTGGTCGATCGGGATTTGCGCGTGCCGTCGGTGCCTGGCGTGTTCGCCACCGGCGATGCTGCCAGGGCAGCCAGCGACAATGTCGGCAATTACGCGCTGATGTCGTGCCAGCACGCCACGCGCATGGGTGCCTTTGCAGGCAACAATGCCGCCGCCGAGCTGCTCGGTGTTCCGACCAAGCCCTATCACCAGGAGGGATACGTCACCTGTCTCGATCTCGGAGAAGCCGGCGCGCTGTTCACGATCGGTTGGGAGCGCAAGGTCGGGATGGTCGGCGACGTCGGCAAGAAGACCAAGCAGGAAATCAACACCGTCTGGATCTATCCGCCGAAGGCCGAGCGTGCTGCCGCGCTGGCCTCGGCCGATCCGGATCGTGTGACTGACGTGAGTGGCTTCTTCTAGACCCTTCACGCGAAACGGGCCGCGTTCCGCGCTGGCTGCGCGGCCTGCTCAACCAAGACCAGCCAGTAGACTTCACCATGAAACGGGAGACAAACATGAATTTAGACACAAGCTTGGCCAACACCTCACACCCCGGTGCACCGGGCCCCAACGAGTTGGTTCCGTCGCGCTACGCGGTGCAGGTCGGCGACATTGAGGTGCTGGTGGTCAGCGATGGCGTGCTGCCGCTCCCAACCGCGATGCTGGCGCACAACATCGACCCGGCGGTCCGGGCAACCTGGCTGAAGGACATGTTCCTGCCGCCGGACGCTTACGATTGGGCGCTGAACGTGGTCGTGGTGCGTAGCGGCGACCGGACCATCCTCGTCGACGCTGGCCTTGGGCTCGACCCGGACTTGCACTTGCCGCGGGCCGGGCAGCTGATCAAGCGACTGGAGGCCGCCGGCATCGATCTTGCGTCCGTGACCGACGTGGTGCTGACGCACATGCACATGGACCACATTGGCGGGCTGCTCGTCGACGGGGTGAAGGACCGGCTGCGTCCGGACCTGCGGATCCACGTGTCGGCCGCCGAGGTCAAGTTCTGGGAGGCGCCCGATTTCTCCCACGTCTCCATGCCGCCGGGATTCCCGGACGCGCTTCGATCGACCGCCAAGCGGTTCGTGAAAGAGTACCGCAGCCAGCTGCACACCTTCGAGGAGGAGTACGAGGTGGCGCCGGGAGTGGTCGTCACTCGCACCGGCGGCCACACCCCCGGGCACAGCGTGGTCCGCGTGGCGTCCGGCGGCGACCGGCTGACGTTCGCAGGCGACCTCGTGTTCGCGGTCGGGTTCGAGCACCCCGAGTGGTACAACGGCTTCGAACACGACCCCGAGGAGTCGGCCCGCGTTCGCATCAACCTTTTGCGAGAACTGGCTGATACCCGCGGGCTGCTGGTGGCAACTCACCTGCCGTTCCCGTCCGTCGGCCATGTGGCAGTTGACGGCGGCGCCTTTCGTTGGGTGCCGGTCTTCTGGGACTACTGACCGCACGGTCTGAACGAGAGCGCGTCGTCAGCGCTTGATCCGATACGGGCCGCGTTACCTACACAGCAGCGCGGCCCGCTCACCCAAAATCCTTTTGGAGCTCGACCTCGATGAAACACGAGACCGTGCGCGCGACCGCGTTCGCCATGCCGCTGACGAACTCGGCCTTTCCACCCGGCCCCTACCGGTTCATCAACCGCGAGTACTTCATCATCCAGTACCGGACCGATCCCGAGGCGCTGCGCCGGGTCGTGCCGGAACCGCTCGAACTGACCGAGCCGGTGGTGAATTACGAATTCATCCGCATGCCTGATTCAACCGGCTTCGGCGACTACACCGAAAGCGGTCAGGTCATCCCTGTGTCCTACCGGGGCGAGGCCGGTAGCTTCGTGCATCAGATGTTCCTCAATGATCATCCGCCGATTGCCGGCGGGCGCGAGCTATGGGGCTTTCCCAAGAAGCTGGCGCAGCCGAAACTGGCGGTCGAGACCGACACGCTGGTCGGCACGCTGAACTACGGCTCAGTCCGCATCGCCACCGGCACCATGGGCTACAAGCACCGCGCGCTCGACACATCGGTGGAGGCCAGAAAACTCGCCGCACCCAACTTCCTGCTCAAGATCATTCCGCATGTCGACGGCACGGCGCGTATTTGCGAGCTGGTGCGCTTCCACCTCGAAGATATCTCCGTGAAGGGCGCATGGACCGGGCCGGCGGCGCTCGACCTCTGTTCGCATGCGCTCGCTCCCGTCGCCGAGCTGCCGGTGCTTGAGGTGCTGTCCGCCAAGCACGTTGTGGCCGACCTCACGCTCGGGCTTGGCACCGTGGTCCACGACTATCTGGCGCCTGGCGCGACTTTACGTCGACGCGGGACCGGGTCCGAAATCCTGATCGAAGCGAATGCCGGCTGATCGGGTCAGCCACAATGCAGGGAGTTTTGGCAATGCTGAACGTGATGCGTGAACAATCAAGTCCGGTGCCGCAGCAAGAAAGGCCGCTGCCGTACGATGTCGTCGCGCTGGTGCTGCAAGGCGGCGGCGCGCTTGGCGCCTATCAGGCCGGCGTCTATGAGGGCCTGCACGAGGCCGGCATCCGGCCGAACTGGCTGGCCGGCATCTCGATCGGCGCGCTCAACGCCGCGATCATCGCCGGCTCGCCCGAAGCCGAGCGCGTGCAACGGTTGCGCGAGTTCTGGGAGACCATCTGTGCCTTTTCGATCGAGTGGCCCGCCGGCGAAGGGTTGGCCAATGCCTTGCCCTTTGCTTTCGACATCAACTCGGTGCGCAACAGCATGGCGGCGACGAGGGCCCTGGTCCAGGGGCAGCCCGGATTCTTCAAACCGCGCTTCCCGCCGCCGCTCTGGTCGCCCTTCACGGGCGATGCCGCGACCAGCTTCTACGACACGGCGCCGTTGCACCAGACGCTGGAGCGGCTCGTCGACTTCGACCGGCTGAACTCGGGCGAAGTGCGCGTCAGCGTCGGCGCGGTCAACGTCCGCACCGGCAATTTGACCTATTTCGACACCGCCGAACGCCGGCTGGGACCAAAACATTTCATGGCTTCCGGCGCGCTGCCGCCGGGATTCCCCGCCGTTGAAATCGAAGGCGAGCACTATTGGGACGGCGGCGTGGTTTGGAATACGCCGCTGTCCCGCGTGTTGTCCGGCGAGCCATGTGACACGCTGACATTCCAGGTCGATCTCTGGTCGGCCAGGGGCCGCGTCCCCCAGGACCTGATGGAGGTGTCGAGCCGGCAGAAGGACATCCAGTATTCGAGCCGCACGCGCGCCGTCACCGACCAGGTGCTGCGGTTGCAGAAGATGCGCCAGGCGCTGCAGCGGACCATGGAGGAGCTGCCGGCCAGCGCAAAGGCGAAGCCGGAAATCCGCGCCATCGCCGACATGGCCCGCCATCGCTCCTACAACATCGTTCACCTGATCTACCAGTCCAAGACCTACGAAGGCCATTCGAGGGACTACGAGTTCGGGTTGAGCGCGATGCGTGCGCATTGGCAGAGCGGGCTCGACGACATCCGTCGCACGCTGGCCGACCCGCACCGCCTCGACCCGCCGGCACCGGAACTTGGCATCGTCACGCATGACGTGCATCGCCGCGACTGAGCTCCCGGCGGATTTCATCTCTCAAAGCACCCGAAAGGAATTCCCATGTTGAAGGGCAAGGTAGCCATCGTGACCGGATCGACCAGCGGCATCGGCCTCGGCATCGCCAGGGAACTGGCGAAGGCCGGCGCCGATCTGGTGTTGAACGGCTTTGGCGAGGCTGACGAGATCGAGGCGATCCGCAGCGGGATCGAACGTGAGCACGGCGTGCGCGTCGTCTATGACGGCGCCGACATGTCGAAGGGCGACGCCGTGCGCGGATTGATTGATGCGACGATCGAGAAATTCGGCCGCCTCGACATCCTCGTGAACAATGCCGGCATCCAGTTCACCGCGCCGGTGGATGAGTTTCCGGCGGCCAAGTGGGACGCGATCCTCGCGATCAACCTGTCGGCGGCGTTCCACGGCATTGCGGCCGCGGTGCCGCAGATGAAAAAGCAGCGTTGGGGACGGATCGTCAACATCGCTTCCGCGCATGGCCTCGTTGCTTCGACGCACAAGGCCGCCTACGTCGCGGCCAAGCACGGGATGGTCGGCCTGACCAAGGTGGTCGGCCTGGAGACGGCCGGCAGCGGCGTCACCTGCAATGCGGTCTGTCCCGGCTGGGTGCGCACGCCGCTGGTCGAAAAGCAGATCAGCGACATCGCAGCCCGACGCGGCATCAGCCAGAAGGAAGCCTCCGAAGAGCTGTTGTCCGAGAAGCAGCCGTCGCTGGATTTTGCCTCTCCGGAACAGCTTGGCGGCACCGTCGCGTTCCTGTGCTCGGTTGCGGCAGAGCAGATCACGGGCACGGCGATCTCCGTCGATGGCGGCTGGACCGCACGCTAGGCAGGACGGTGTGCATTTCCTCACATGACGGAGAAAATGATGATTGCTATCAGCACTCGGCCCAGCCGTTCCGTAAACCGCTCGATGCCGAAGACGACAACAGGCTGCCTACTTTTTTCGGCCAGGTCGAACACCGTTCAAAAAGACCTCGACGGCCGAACCGACCGCCGCCTGCGCTTCCTTGTCCGACGGCGCCGCGCGCAGCCCGAGAACGACCTGCAGATGAAGGTTGTCGCGGATCATGCCGACAAAGTGCCCTGCCATTCGCGAGCAATCATCGGTCCGAATTTCCCCGCGCTTGTTGGCGGCTTCAAGGACCTCGGCGAGCCGGGACGTCGCCCGGCCGGGCCCTTGTTCGTAGAACGACTTCACAAGATCAGGAAAGCGGTTGGCCTCGGTGACCGCAATTCGGTAAATGCCGATCAGGGTGGGCGACATGTAAATGCCCATGAGATGCTGACCAAACGCCGTCAGCGTCGCCCGCAGATCGTGGCCCTCCGTTTGCTCGATGACCAGGGTCGAAAGCGCCCTGTCGGCGTTTTCCTTGACGATGGCGGAGAACAGGCCCTGCTTGTTGCCGAATTCACTGTAGATGTTGCGTTTCGAACCACCGGCACGTTCGATGATCGCGTCGATGCTCGTCGCCGCGTAGCCCTGTTCAAAAAACACCTCGGCCGCAGCGCGAAGCAAGGCTTCCCGGCGACCGTTCGGGCGCCCTTTCTTAGCCACAGCCATTCATCCATCCCGATCCATCCCTTGACTGGTAACGATCATTACCATAGACGTCAAATGGTAACATCCATTACCGGAGACCGTCATGCAGCGTAACAAGAAGAAGACGATCGGCTTGCTGCTGTGCCTTGGCGCGGTGGTGATCGTGGCCACGGGATGGAGGGCGCGTTCGATCGGCGAGACCTCGACCGACAATGCGTATGTCCGCGGTGACGTGACCTCACTGGCCCCGAAGGTTGCGGGCTACGTCACGACCCTCGAGGTCGAGGATAACCAGAGCGTCCGGGCGGGTGACGTCCTGTTCCGGATCGACGATCGGGACTATCGCGCAAAGCTTGCGCAAGCGGTGGCCAATGTCGATGCGGCAGAGGCTCGCCTCACCAATGTCGATGCCGACATCCAGCTTCAGCACGCCCTGGTTCGACAGGCCGAAGCGCAGCGGCGTTCGACCGTCGCCGAGAGGAATCTGGCGAGCAAGGCCTCCGATCGCCGCCGCGAACTTATCCGCACCAATGCCGTTAGCCAGGCCGCGGTCGATGAAAGCGACGCGGCGCTGTCGAGGGCCGAGGCGGGCGTGTCGGCGGCGTCGGCGATGGTAGAGGCCCAGCAGCAGCGCATTGCCGTCCTTGCCACCCAGCGCGAAGCTGCCGTTGCGGCCGTGGCGCAGGCACAGGCCGCACGCGATCTTGCCCAGATCGATCTCGACAACACGGTGGTGCATGCGCCGGTCGACGGCGTGATCGGCAACCGCCAGGTCCGCATCGGCCGGCTTGTCGCGCCGGGCGCCTCCTTGCTCGACATCGTTCCGGTCAAGGACGTGTGGGTGGTCGCGAATTTCAAGGAAACCCAGATCGAACATATCCGGCCCGGCCAGCGCGTCCGCATCACGGTCGACGGTTACCCGGATGAGAAGATTGAAGGCCTGGTGGACAGCTTCGCACCCGGCAGCGGGTCTGCCTTCAGTCTGCTCCCCGCGGACAATGCGACAGGAAACTTCATCCGCGTCGTGCAACGCGTACCGGTGAAGATCCGCTTTGCCAGCAACCCGTTGCCCGGCCGCCTCGTGCCCGGGTTGTCCGCGCGTGTCGAGGTTGACCGGAGAAGCGGCTCATGACCATGGCCGTCGCCGACACGCCGAGCCGCGACAGATCTGCGACAGGAGCCCTTCTTGTCGTGGGGGTCGTGCTTGCGACGCTGACGGAGGCGATCGCAGGCACCGTGCTGTCGCTCGGGCGCGGCTATATCATCGGCGACACCTACGCAACTCCCGACGAGGCCGCCTGGCTGGACATCGGATACACCGCTCTGAAACTGATCGGGTTCATGACCGCCCCCTGGCTGATGACCCGCATCAATCCGCGCAGCCTGATCATTGGTTCAACGCTGGTCATGGGCACGGCATGTGGCATTGCCGTCATCACAGCCCGGCTGGACCTGTTGATAGCACTCCGCATGATTCAGGGCTTCTCCGGAGGCACCTTGCTTATCGGCGGCCAGGCGATCATTTTTCTCGCCTATCCGCGCGCCCACCAACCGATCCTTCAAGCCCTGTTCGCGATGGGGTCGGTCGTCGCTCCCGGGACCATCGCCCCGGCGCTCCAGGGATGGTTGCTGGACAGCCAGTCCTGGGCATGGATTTTCGTTAGCGTCGTTCCGGTGGCCCTGGTAGCGGCCGGCCTCCTGTTGATCGCGGACGCCCCGAAGCCGGCTGCGGCCGTGCGCCGTCCGTTTGATTGGATCGGCTTCTCGCTGATGTCAGTCGCATTTCTCTGCTTCACCTATGTCCTCAATCAGGGCAACCGATGGCGCTGGTTGGAGGAACCTCGCATCCTGTGGCTAACAGTGCTGGGCGCCGCCGCCCTGCTGCTGTTTCTCGGTCACCAGGTGATCGCCAAAGGCCGGGGCCTGCTCGATTTCACCTTGTTCCGGACGGAAGATTTTTCCTTCGCCTTCATTGTCAGCTTTGTCGCCGGCGCCGCGCTGTTCGGGAGCGCATTCCTGATCCCGTCGTTTGCCGTATCCGTTCTCGCGTTCAGGCCTACCGACGCCGGCCTGCTCTTGTTGCCGAGCGGCGCATTCTTCATCGGCACGCTCCTCATAGCCGCCTTCCTCTTCCAGGCCCGCCGCGTTCCTCCGGTCGCGACGGTGCCCTTTGGGATCCTGATGATCATGATTGCGATGTGGATGCTGTCCGGCTCGACCAGCGAAAGCGGCGCGCACGACATGATGGCGGCCATCCTGTTGCGCGGCCTGGGCCTTGGCTTCCTGTTTCTGTCCATCACGCTGATCGCTTTCAGCAATCTCAATGACCACAAACGTGCGTCCGGCATCGGTCTCTTCAATGCGGGTCGCCAGCTTGGCGGTCTGATGGGGGTAGCCGGACTGCAGACACTGATCGACCATAACGTCGCGGGTAATGTTGCGGTGCTCGGCGCCAGCATCACCGCGGGCGTTCCTGCGGTCAGCGAGCGGCTGACGGCGATGACAGCCATGCTCGCGGCGCGGGGAATGGACGCCGTGGCCGCCAGCCGGGCTGCCACGAGCCTGCTGGGCAGGGCCGTCACCGGCCAGTCCACCGTAATCGCCTTCGACACCGCGTTTAATGCCGTCGCGTTGCTGTTCGTCATCGCCGCGCCCGTGCTCGTCTCCATCAAGATCGGATTCCACCGCTACGCCAAAGCGCACGCCGCGCAGTCATCCCGGAGCAAGGAGCCCTAACATGAGACGTTCCACGTCCGCTCGATCGGACAATGCTGAATCGAGGCCGGACATTCGCTCCGACATCGTGTCGGCGATCAGCGCAGTGCTCGCTGATCCCTGCGATACACTCGCCGACCTCAATGGAATTTTTCATCGCAGCGGATATTCGCAAGAAGATGTCTGGGCGGCATTCGAAAGTATCGACGATCTCGTCGTCGCGGTTGCCGAGCACGAAGCCCTGTTCATATCGCAGCCATTGGTGAGGAGGGTACGTCCAAATACCCTTGGCGATGTACGCGATACCCTTGTCGCCTTCGGCCTGGTTGCCTCGCGAGAATATTCGACCACCCTGGTCGGCTTCATCCGGATGATGATGGCCGAAGTTGCGCGCAACCCTGCTCTGAAGAAGCGGGTCTACGAGGCAGGGTCGGAGATCGTCACAAGGAGGCTGCGGGAGTTTCTGTCGGACACCAATGAAAGAGGGATCCTGTCGATATCGGACGCGCAGGTTTGCGCGGAGCAATTGATGGGACTGCTGAGGGAGCCGCTCTACCAGGCACTGATGCTGAATCCCGTGATGAGCCTGAACGGGTCAACCGCCGACCGCGTCAAGGCCGGCGTTGAAAGGTTCCTGCATGGATGTGCAAGCGCGAGGAGCACCAGATATGAACGCGCCATTTGATACTGCCCGCGCGGGACGGTCCTTGCTGGCGCGGAGCAGCGACAGCCCATCAAGCCTGAAGGTCGTCGACGATGTCCCGTCGGATCTGGCCAACTGCGCCGACGAATATGGATCGCTGGTGACGGTCGAGCCCGTCGACTGGATCGTTTGCTTCGTCCCCGGCCTGAAACGGCAATGGTGGCATCGGTTCGTCCATCACAAGCATAAGCACGTCTTTGCCATGCGGCCGACGAACACCGGGAGTTGGCTGCTCGTGGAGCCGTGGTGGACCCGCATGATGGTGACGATCCTGCCGCCGGCCGATGCCGTCAAATTTCTGCGGTGGGGTGGGACGGGCGATATCCTTCGCGTCCGCGAGCAGGTCCCCGGTAAAGCGAGCCAGATGCGCGGCTGGTCGAATTGCGCTGTTATCACGGCGTTCGTGCTTGGGCGGCCGAGCTGGACATGGACGCCGCACGGTCTCTACAAGGAACTGCTCCGCGAGAAGACAACACGGCGCGAGAACGTGGAGCAGCTTCTGGTCGAGCAGTTCGCCAAGGTCGTCAGCCAATACTCGTCCAATGCCCTGAGTGTCAGCGCCGACCAGCTTTCCCTGCCGCTCAGGGAATTGCTCATCATCATCGGGCGCAATCTTCTCGAGACGATGATGACGCCGGCCTTGCTGGAGGTTTGTTACACCGCCATCCTCGAAGCGGACCGCTACCCGAATGCGACACGGGTCTACGCGCAGCATGGCCCAAAGCGGGCCATTGCGGTCCTGACAAAAATTCTCGCAAGAGCGAAGCAGGCCGGCGAGATCGATCTAGCGGATTGCGAAGCCGGCGCCCGCCAGTTTCTCGGCATGCTCTATGGCAACATTCACCTGGAAGCTGTGCTTCAGCTCGGCGCGATACCAACGCTTTCCGAGATCGATTTGCGCGCCCGCACCGCGGTGAAAGTCTTTCTCGACGGTGCCGGACCTGACGAGACGGCGTTCCTCGAGCGACCGGTCTTACGCAACGGCGGCGGGCCATTGCCGGTGGCCAGCCGCCGGGCATGGGTCTACCTGCGTTGAAGCGTGTACCTGCTCGGTACTTGAGGCCGTATGTGCCGTCGTCCCTGTCGCCAGCGGTCAGCTACCCTCCGTACCCACCGCGCAGCCCGCCAAATCATTTCATAATGCGAATTTGGCTTTGCCATGGTGGGATTTGAGTTGCGCGCGGTAGCCATTCCGCTTACTAGTCGGACAGCTGGGGCGTTCCAAAAGGCGGTGGCAACCACCCGATGTCTGCTGCCCCAATCAGCGACGCGATCGCCTCGGGATCATCCGACGCGTGTGCGGGTTCCTGCGACATAACCAACTGAAGGACAACATCGCAGCATGTCGACCCCAAACGGCTTCGGACTGGCTGGTATCATCGGAATGCCTGTCGCCCATTCGCGATCGCCGACGATTCATAATTTCTGGCTGAACGCGTACGGCATCCGCGGCGCCTATGTGCCGCTCGCGGTCGAGCCCGAGCGGTTGAAGGAGGCGTTGCCGGGGCTGGTTGCCCTCGGCTTTCGCGGCTGCAACGTGACCATGCCGCACAAGCAGACGGCGATGGCGCTGCTGCACCGGGTCAACGAAACCGCGCGGCGTATCGGCGCCGTCAATACCATCGTCGTCGAAGCGGACGGCACGCTGAGCGGCTTCAACAATGACGGCAACGGATTCGTGCAGAGCCTGCGCGACGCCAGGCCGGACTGGCAGGCGGACGCGGGGCCGATCCTTCTGCTCGGCGCCGGCGGTTCGGCAAGGGCCGTGGTCGTGGCGTTGCTGGAGAACGGTGCGCGGCAGATCAAGATCGCCAACCGCACTGCTGAGAAAGCGCAGGCGATAGCGAGCGAGTTCGGGGCCGCCGTCACCGCCATCGCCTGGGCGGACCGCAATGCCGCCATGGCCGAGCCTGCCTTGCTCATCAATTGCACGGACCAGGGCATGATCGGCAAGCCGGCACTCGATGTCGACCTGGCGCGACTGTCGCCGGCCGCCATGGTCGCCGACCTGATCTATACGCCGCTCGAAACCCCGTTTCTGGCCGAGGCACGGCAGCGGGGCTGCGTGACGGTGAACGGGCTCGGCCTGCTGCTCAATCAGGCGAGGCTGGCATTCAAGGCCTGGTTCGGCGTTCTCCCAGATGTCACGCCGGAGCTTGTGAAGGCCGTTCACGCCACCTTCTGAGGTGCCGTCGGAGGAGTTTTTCGGCGATGACGATACCGACGGGCAACAAGATCGACTGCCACATTCACGCCATCGATCCGGTTCGCTTTCCCTATGCGGCGGATACGTCCTATCGTCCGAGCGGGCAGGAGATCGCCCCTGCGGCGCACCTCGTTCGCGTGCTTGACGCCTTCGATGTCAGGCACGCACTGATCGTCGGAACGAATTCCGGCTACGGGACCGACAGCCGCATTCTGCTCGATGCGATCAAGCTGGGTGATGGCCGGTTCAGGGGTGTTGCGGTCGTCGAGAATGATGTCGGCATCCAGGAGCTGGAACGGCTGAAGGCGGCCGGAATCGTCGGGGTCGCCTTCAATGTCCCGTTTCACGGCACTGGCTATTATCGCAACACGGCGCCGCTGCTGGAAAAGCTGGTCGAACTCGGACTGTTTCTGCAGATCCAGGTCGAGCAGGATCAGTTGCTCGCGCTGCTGCCGCTGATCGAAATGTCGACGGTTCGCCTGGTGATCGATCATTGCGGACGGCCTGCAGTCGAGCATGGGATAATGCAGCCGGCCTTCCAGGCGCTGCTGGCGATCGGCCGGGAGCGCGACGCTTATGTGAAACTGTCGGGATACTACAAGTTCTCGCGCCAGCCACATCCTTACGAGGATGCGTGGCCGTTCATTGCTGCGCTGGTCGAGGCATTCACGCTCGATCGTTGTGTCTGGGGATCGGATTGGCCATTCCTGCGGGCGCCCGAACGGCTGGATTATGGGCCGTTGCTCGCGGTGCTGAGCCGGCTGTTTCCGGACCGGGACGATCAGCAACGACTGTTGTGGCGGACGCCTGCGCGGCTGCTTGGCTTCGCGGGCGGGACAGATCAATCAAGATAAAGCAAATGAGAGGGAGAACGTCATGCGTCATTTCCGGTACCTGAGCTGCGTCGCCATCGTTGCGTCATTGTGGACCTCCCACGTCCACGCGCAGTCGACGGTCTATCTTCCCAACGTCGTCGAATTGTCCGGAGCGGGCGCGGTGTCGGGAACGAACTGGCGTGACGGTGTCGTGCTGGCGATCGACGAGATCAACAAGGCCGGCGGCATATTGGGCCGCAAGATCGAGACCGAGCACCTCGACACCCAGAGCAATCCGGGCGTCTCGCGCGCGCAGGTCCAGAAGGTTCTCGACCGCGATCCCTATGTCGTCCTGGGGCCGATCTACTCCGGTTCGGTCAAGGTCAACATGGCGCTGACGCAGCAGGCCGAAGTCCCGCAGATCGTGGGCGCCGAAGCCGCCGATATTACCCTGCAAGGCAACCCCTGGGTGTTCCGTACCGCCTTCGGCCAGCAGATCAGCATGCCGAAAATCGCCAACTATCTGCATGACCGCCTCAAGGTGAAGTCGGTGGCGCTGGTCTGGGTCAACAATGATTTCGGGAAAGGCGGCCGCGACAGTTTCGCCAAGGAGATGAAGGCGCGCGGCATCGAGGTGGTGGTGGACCTTTCCACCGAGCAGGGCCAGGTCGATTTCGGCTCCGATGTCATCAAGCTGAAGGGCGCAAAGGCGGACGCCATTTTCGTCTACTGCAACGAGGAGGAAAGCGCCCGTTTCCTGATCGAGGCGAAGCGGCAGGGCCTGGCCACGCCGCTGTTCGGGGAGACCACGCTCCTCAGCCAGAAGGTGGTTGATCTCGCGGGTGCCGCCGCAAACGGCGCGCGCGGCCATGTCGGCCTGAGCGCGGATGCGCCGATCCCCGCGATCGAGGAATTCACCAGGAAGTTCAGCCAGCGCTATAACTACCGGCCCGATCACAACGGCATCAAGGGCTATACCGCCGTTTATCTGGTGAAATACGTCACCGAAAAGATCGGCAAGTTCGATCGCAAGGCATTTGGCGCCGCCATGAAGGGGCTGTCGCTGACGCCCGCGAATGCGCCGGGGATGCTGATGGAGGCGAGCTGGGACCAGAAAGGCGACATCGACCGCGCAAGCTTCCTGGCCGAAATTATCGATGGCAAGCAGAAGATCGTGGAAACGCTGCCGAAGCTCAATCCCTCCAAGGCTGATTGAAGGCTGATTGATGGCTGATTGATCCGAAGGCCGTCCATGAGATTTGCGGGCGATCTTTGCCGGCAGGGGCGGCCTCAATTCTCCTTTCCGCTCGTCAATCGCCGGCCTATTTTCTGGTTTGCTTCCATGCTGGACGCCCCGGTTTTCCGAAGATCGCCGGGGGGACCGCGCGATCGATGATCTCGCGAAGGGCGAAATTCGACTGGATGCGCGAGACGTGCGGCAGGCGCGACAGTTCGGTCCGGTGAATTCTCTCGAAGTCTTCGATATCGCGCGCCAGCACGATCAGGAGATAGTCGTCGTTTCCCGACATCAGAAAAGTGCGGATCACCGACGGACAGTTGACGACGGCGGCTTCGAACGATTTCAGCGCCTCGTCGCTTTGGCTGTTGAGCGCGATTCTGACCAGCACAGTCGTGTTGAGGCCAAACCGGCTCGGATCAAGGATGGCCTGATAGCCTCTGATATATCCTTCGTCTTCCAGCGCGCGTTGCCGCCGCGCGATCGCGGTGCTCGAAAGTCCGACCCGGTCCGCCAGTTCGGTGTGACTGACCCGCGCGTTGGCGCTGAGTTCGGCGAGAATGGTCATGTCGATCTTGTCGTGGTCCATATGTTTAAAATCCTGCGCCATAGTGCCAAACTGCGTTGGATTTCTGCACTATTTGCCGGTATGTGCGCAAGTTTGCCGAGAAACAACCGCGGTTCCCTCCTAGAAAAGAGGCGTGCCATACAGCGGAGGTTGCCATGAAGGTCGGGGTGCCCAGGGAGATCAAGACGCACGAATACCGTGTCGGTCTGACGCCGGGGGCCGTTCGCGAATATGTGGCGGCGGGGCACAGCGTCGTGGTCGAGACAAATGCCGGCGCCGGCATCGGCGCGACGGATGACGCTTATCGCAAGGCTGGCGCTACGGTGCTGGACTCCGCCCGCGAGGTGTTTGCGTCCAGCCAGATGATCGTCAAGGTCAAGGAGCCTCAAGCTTCGGAATGGTCGCAATTGCGGCAAGACCAGATTCTCTTCACATACCTGCACCTGGCGCCCGATCCGGACCAGGCCAAGGGCCTCATCGAGTCCGGATGCACCGCGATCGCCTATGAGACCGTGACGGATGCCCATGGCGGCCTGCCGCTGCTGGCGCCGATGAGCGAAGTGGCGGGCAGGCTTGCGATCGAAGCGGCCGGCGCGGCCTTGCGGCGGCATGCGGGAGGTCGCGGCCTGTTGATCGGGGGCGTGCCGGGTGTCCAGCCTGCCCGTATCGTGGTGATCGGAGGCGGCGTCGTCGGGACGCACGCGGCACGCATGGCGGTCGGCCTCGGCGCCGAGGTCACCATTCTCGACCGTTCGATAGGCCGGCTCCGCGAACTGGACGAACTGTTCGAGGGGCGTGTTCGGACAAAATTCTCGACCATCGACAGCATTGAGGAAGAGGTGTTCGCCGCCGACGTCGTGATCGGCGCGGTGCTCGTCCCGGGCGCGAGCGCGCCGAAACTGGTGACGCGGGATATGTTGGGTTCGATGCGCAAGGGGGCTGTGATCGTGGATGTCGCGATCGACCAGGGCGGCTGCTTTGAGACATCGCACCCGACGACCCATGCTGATCCAACCTTTGAGGTGGACGGCGTCATCCACTACTGCGTCGCCAACATGCCAGGCGCTGTTCCGCTGACCTCCAGCCAGGCGCTGAATAATGCGACGCTGCCTTTTGGTCTGGCGCTCGCCAACAAGGGATTTGCGGCCGTGCTGGAGAATCCGCATTTGCGCGCTGGTCTGAACGTCTACCGGGGGCGGCTGACCTGCGAGCCGGTGGCCAGAAGCCTCGGCATGCCGTTTTCACCGATCGAGGGCGCTGTGGCTTGAGGCCGGAAGTCCCTTCGGGGAGGTTTGTTGCGCTATTTGAATCGATTTGTGCATGTTTGTTAGGGTCACTTCATCTCCTGCAGCAACTTCCGCGCGTCAGCCAACAAGGCCTGAATCTGCTTTCGCTCGGCGATTGCGTCTCTTGTGAAGCGGCCGTGCTTGCGCGCGTTATGGTTTCCCCTTGGCGCGCCGGATTTCGGTGCGCCGCCGTGCATGCGGCAGCGCCTTTTGCCGCGCACCGCCGGCGAGCGGCACGATCCGCCGGAGCGGATTTTTGCGCCACGACGCGGGCTCGCCAGCATCGGGCCGGTAGAGCGGGCGTGGTCGCTCATGACAGCCTTAACGATCATGCCCGACATGCTGCGTGACGTTGCCGACGATGGCCTTGCCGCCATCCCCGACCGACACGTTCTGTACGGTGATGGCAGGCTCGCCATTGTTTCGATAGCGGTTGAGCGCTTCCATCTGGGCCGGAAAGGTGCGCGCCAGCCTGCCCAATGCGCGCGCTGCGCTGTCTTGCCGGGCGACGTCGTCCGCATTGGCGAGGTTATGGACACATCGCATCGCCATGACATGAACGGACACCATCTGCGCCACCAGCATGGCCTCCACGGAATCCCTGGGCTTGATGCTTTTCACCATTGAAATCATGAAGGCGAGGTTGACCGCGTCAGGCTTCTGCCCGTTCACGCTGGCTCTCACCAATTGTCGCAGGATCCCATCCATCGCATCGCGATCGGAGACCCCCAATGCGTCCGACATCAGTCGTTCGCCAAGCTCCGGGTCTGGATGGTCGATGGCGAATCCGTTTGACATGAGCTTTATCCGCGGGGTCTCGGCCGCCTTGGTTTGACCGGTTGCGGCCATTGCCGTTGCCTTGTTGCAGTCTGGAACTGTGTTCACGTCGATATCTCCTCGGGGACGGCCATCGGACGCGCGCGGTTCGGCAACGCGCGGGCGATCGCGCTCCGGCAAACCGATGCAACTTCACCGGCGCAACTTCGATTGTTGGAAGGATTTTTTGCCCGCGATTGTTCCGAGAGCCCGTTGCTGAGCAGGCCATGGGCGTCTTACAAATCGCGCTACGACGGAATAGCGCCCTTGATTTGCCCGACGTGTCAAAATGTTTTCGAAGGATCGCTCAAAGCAGCCATGCCGGCGGCCGGCTACTTTGCATGGGGTTGTCGATACTTCAGACCTCTACCTCCGTGAATCCTCCCGGCGCGTTTGTTACTAAGTCGCCGTCACGAGCCACCGCACAACGAGCAGCGCGACGCTAATCGATGATGTGGTAGCCGCCATCAACATAGAGCGTGGTTCCCGTAATAAGCCGCGCGGCGTCGTGGGCAAGAAATGCGGTTGCAAGACCAACATCCTCAATGCTTACCAGGCTGCGAGCTGGCGCCTTGTTTTTTGCCTTTTCGAGCAATTCGTCGAATTCAGGGATTCCGGAGGCGGCACGCGTGGCCAGTGGCCCGGGGGAGATGGCGTGCACGCGAATGCCTTTCGGGCCCAACTCGGCCGCCATGTAACGTACCGCGCACTCCAGCGCCGCCTTGGCCACCCCCATGATGTTATAGTTTTCCACCACCATCTGGCTGCCATAATAGGTCATGGTGAACAGGGTGCCGCCCTTGGGCATCAGCGGCTCGGCGAGATGTGCCATGCGGATGAAGGACCAGCACGAGACATCCATGGTCGCGAGAAAGCCATCCTGGGGTACGTCGACCACACGGCCGCCCAGCGTGTCCTTGGGCGAGAAAGCGATGGAGTGGACGACGAAATCCAGTTCACCCCATTCGCTGGCAATGCGCTCGAATACCGCTTCCATTTGCCCCGGCGTGCGTACGTCCAGAGGCATCACGATCGGAGCCGCCAGCTCGAGCGCCAGCGGCTCGACATATTTCTTCGCCTTGTCGTTCAAGTAGGTAACGGCGAGTTCGGCCCCCAAGGCTCGAAAGGCGGCGGCGCAGCCCCAAGCGATCGACTGCTCGTTGGCGATGCCGACGATGAGGCCTCTCTTACCTTCGAGCAATTTGGCTTTGACGACAGGAATCATTGCGTCCTCCCGGTCTCGTGGATGAATACGATCCAGACCACGGTCGGTGCCGGCGTCGCGGCAATCACCAAAAAGCCGACGCGGTTTCAACATGGTTGTTCGAACTAGGACGCCTTTGCGATCTTGCTCCCTTCGACGCCGGTTTTCGATTTCACGCCAGCGATTGGCCCCGTCTCGACGTCAAACAACCGGCCAACTTGATGCAATCGGTCCGCAACTGCGCCGGAGGTTTCTCCAGCCGCGCTCAGCACCTGGCGCAGCGCGGCAAAGGCCTTGCGGCGTACGTCCGCGTTGGAGGGCAACAGTTCGGGAATTGCAGCCAGCGTCGCTTCCTGGTCGATCAGCAGCATGTGGTATTGCTCGCGCACGAGCGCCTTGAACTCGGCCAGCGTCAGTCGTGATCGGTCATCCTCGACCGCTCTCAAACGGCGAATGGCCGCAAGCCCGCGCTCGTCGGCGGCGCCGCGGGCCATGCCGACGTATAGCAGGCCGCGGACCATGCATTCGCGCAGTCCGCCGGTGGTGATGCGCGACCTCAAATCATCGATCCGGGATTGCAGCAGTTCCCGATGCAGCGGGCTCTTTGCCGTTGTGCGCAGAGGCCGCGTATCGGACGGATCGATGCCGACGGCGGCCTGTAACACGGGCGAGCCATAGATCGACAGAAACGAATGTTCGGCCCACGATTCAGCCATATCCCGCCAGGCGTCGAGATTTGCGACAATCTGGTTGGAGATATTTTCCTGAATCGCCATGAACGGATTTTCCGCGCTGACTGGCTTTCGGTGCTCGCGCGCTCGATCGGCCATCGTCGTCACCGGCGCCATCAGCGGATTTTTGTCCGAGAACAGTTCGTATTGCAGCCGCAATGGATGTAGCTGGCGCATCCTGTCAGCCATGGGGGATGATGCCATGGCCCGGACTAATGGTTGTGCTAATGTGCGATAGAGCGCGAGATTGATCTCCGATACCCGCGCCGCGGTAGCGAAGCGACGCTCATCGGCTGCGTCGTTGCCGCCGAGGGCGCGGATGTCGTCGAGCGTGCGCGCTTCACAACGCATCACCCAGTCGCCGGAGACGAGATCGGAGCTAATTGTACTGTCCGTTTTTGCCTCAAAGACCGCCTCGTATAATCCCGGCGGCAGGACGTCGATGAAGTCGATGTTGCTGGAAAATTCGTCGTGCTCCTTTCTCGCTACGCCGGCGGAGACGAAGATTCCCAGATGTCCGATAGTTTCGTGAATCGTATAAACGATGGTCTGTCCGTAGGACCGGATGTCTTCGACGTTCTCATAGAGATCAAGGATCCAGCCGAGGGCCTGCTGAGGCGGAGTTATGTTATCTCCTTTCGAGCAGAATACGACAATCGGCGAGCGAATCTTGCGCAGATCGATGGCTGTGCCGTCAGAAGACTGGATCATGCCGGCCGCGAGCTTGTTGCCGATGAACAGATCGTCGACGATGGTTTGAATTTCCTCGGCGTTCATATTGACATGCCCGCCCCACCAGCGCTCGAAGCCAAGATAGCGCGGAGCCTCGGTGTCGATCTGTGAATACAGACTGTATTGTTTGCTCCACAGCGTGTTGGCTGGATTTTGGCTTTCGAAATTCTGCACCAGCCAGGCACCATCGAACTTGCCGTTGCCGAGGTCACCGGTGAGCGCCGTGAGCCAGCTCCCTCCGAGCAGGCCGCCGCTGTAGCGCATAGGGTTCTTGCCGCGCACGCCGGCCCAGTACGATAACGGCGCGCCCGCAACAATGATTGGACCAAACAGCTCGGGACGCATCGCCGCAAGGATCATGACTGCCCATCCGGCCTGGCAATTGCCGATCACGCACGGCTTGCCGTCGGCTTGAGGGTGCAGGGCAATGACCTTCTCCAGAAAAATCGCCTCGGCGCGTGCGATTTTTTCGATGGTTTGGCCCGGCATGGGCTCAGGAAGGAATCCAATGAAATAACAGGGGTGGCCGGCCTTAAGCGCCACGCCGATTTCACTGTCGGCCTTGAAACCACCGATACCGGGTCCGTGTCCAGCACGCGGGTCGACAACAACGAAGGGACGGCGCTTCGGATCGACTTCTACACCCTTGGGCGGGGTGATGCGTACCAAGGCATAGTTGACCGGCTGATCGAGTGTGCGGCCATCGACGACGAGTTCCGCCGCAAAGCTCAGTACGTGCGGAGCGGCCTGAGCGAGGTGCTCGCGATATTGATCGCTACGCTGACGCATCACGTCCCAGAACAGGACACTGCGCTGCGCGGCATCGACGAAGTATTCGACTGCCGGAGTGAACGGACCAAATGTGAGAGATGTGCGGGTAGACTCTTCTTGACTGGCTATCATGATCTCACCTCGGCTAATGGAAGGTTGCACTTCGACCCAATAGACGCTCGTCTCCTTGTCAACTTGCAAGTCTTTCGCCCGCCATTCCCCTTGCGCTGCGTTTTGGCAGCAACGCAAGAGTATGTCGCGCGATCATCAGCTCTTCGTCGGTCGGCACGACGTAGAGCGCGACCCGGCTTTCCGGCCGCGATATCAACGGTTCCCCAGCCGCGTTGGCTGCCGCATCGAACGCGACGCCAAACCATGTGAGCTTCTCAGCGATACGCGCGCGGATCGTTGCCGAATTCTCGCCGATCCCGGCGGTGAACACGAATGCATCGAGGCCGCCAAGCGCGGCCGCCAGCATCCCGGCATTGAGCCCGACCCGATAGACGAAGTAATCGACGGCGAATGCGGCTTTGGGATCGGAATTCGACTCGAGGTCCCGCATATCGTTGCTGATCCCGGACAAGCCTTTGAGTCCGCTGTCGCGATAGAGCAGGTCCTGGAGCGCTGCTGGGCTCATACCCTTCTCGGTGAGCAGATAGAGGACGACCCCGGGGTCGAGTTGTCCCGGACGAGTGCCCATCGGTATCCCGTCGAGGGCAGTGAAGCCCATGGTGCTCTCGACGCTGCGACCATTCGCCAGGGCGCACATGGATGCCCCGCTGCCGAGGTGTGCGACGATGACGCGGCCCGTCGCCCGCGCGGGAGCGATTTCGCGCAAGCGCTCGGCGACGTACTCGTAAGAGAGTCCATGAAATCCGTACCGCCTGACTCCCTCGGCGTAAAGATTCTCGGGAATCGCGAAATGGTCAGCGATGGTGCTGTGGCCGCGATGGAACGCGGTGTCAAAACACGCGACCTGCAGCAACTCCGGACGGGCCGTCAGCAGGGTGCGGATCGGCGCGAGGTTGTTCGGCTGATGCAGCGGCGCAAGTGAAACATATCGATCGAGGTTTGCGACCACTGCGTGATCGATCGCGACCGGCCGGTCGTATTCCGGTCCGCCATGCACGACACGGTGGCCGACTGCAACCAGATTGAAGGTCTGCGTCTCGCGAAGCCAGCCCGCTACCGCGGCAATGGCCGCAGGCACGTCCGGGATCATATCCGGGGCATAGGGCTTGTTGACAAGTGATGACTTATCGCTTGCCTCTGCGACGAGCCGCGGCTTCGTGCCGATACCGTCAATCTGACCCTTGATCAAACGCTGCAGCGCGCCGTTAACGTCGACACCAAAAACCTGGAACTTGACGCTCGAAGAACCGGCATTAACGACGAGGATAGTATCCATGACAGATCACCCTGGCAGCGGCGCCGCGCGCCGGCGGGCCTCCGCATACAGCACCGCAACCGCGCAGGACGCCATGCGACCGCGCACGGAATCCGCGCGAGACGTAAGTACGATGGGAACGCGCGCACCGAGCACGATGCCCGCCGCATCCGCTTTCGCAAGTAACACAAGGTTCTTGGCGAGCATGTTGCCGGCCTCGAGATCGGGCACGACGAGGATTTGCGCCTTACCCGCCACCGCAGACTGAATTCCCTTGATCCGTGCCGACTCAGGATCGATCGCATTGTCGAATGCAAGAGGACCGTCGAGGATGCCTCCGGTAATTTGCCCACGGTCCGCCATCTTGCAGAGCGCCGCCGCCTCGATAGTCGACGGAATCTTCGAAGTGACCGTTTCAACAGCGGAGAGGATTGCCACCCGCGGCGTGCCGAGGCCGGTCTGGGTATACAGATCGATCGCGTTCTGGACGATGTCGCGTTTGACATCGAGATCGGGAAATATGTTGATCGCAGCGTCGGTAATGAAAAGTGTTTCCGCATAGGTCGGGACATCCATCACGAAAACGTGGCTGATCCGTCGCCCGGTTCGCAGGCCGGTGGCCGAAGCGGTTACCGCCCGCATAAGCTCATCCGTATGCAAGCTGCCCTTCATCAGCAACTCGCCCTTTGCCTCGCGGACCAGTTCGACCGCCTTTGCCGCAGCTGCTTCGCTGTGGGGGACATTGACGATTTCGAACTTGCTGATGTCGAGCTTGTGCTCGCGAGCGACGGCGGTGATCTTGGTTGCTGGCCCGACGAGGATCGGGACAATGATTCCGGCTTCGGCCGCCTCGATTGGACCACGAAGCGACGTCTCATCGCACGGATGTACGACGATCGTCTTCACTGCCGATACGCTTTTTGCTTTGGCGATCAGGCCGTCATATTTTGCCCCAGCACGATGAGCTGTCGGAGAGGATGTCCGAAACAGGGCAACGTCGCTTACGCTTTCGGTAGACATTAGCTACTCCGTTGCATCAAAGGAACGGAAGAGAAGCTTGCTTATTCATGCCTGGCCGGAGATGGGGCGCGCATCTAAGGTCGATGCTTCGAGAAAATCAATAGACTAAAAAGTGGGCGGCCCGGGAACGGAACCGTCTAACATGTTCTGTCGGACGACTCTCGGTGTCCAAATGCAAAATGGTCGCTCTCTCTTCGCGCGCCGACTAGCCGAGGTTGGATGACGTAAATAGATCCAGTCGTGCTGACCGGCCGTCGAAAATGCCAAGCGAAATCGGCGGTCGCATCGAAGCGCCCATGCTGGCACGCCATCGCAACGGTTCGAGGATCGCTGATGGCACTGAACGCAGCAAGGTTTTCAGCGGTTGAGACGCTGCGCGATGGACGGCGCGTTGAAATCCGCGCGCTCAGGCACGAGGATCGGAACGGCCTTGAACAAGCTGTCAGCCGTGCCGGCGCCGAGTCTCTCCGCCGCCGTTTCTTTTCCGTAAGACGCCCTTTTTTCCGAACAGGAATTGGAGTTCTTCTCGGACATTGAATTTGTCAGCCATGTCGCCTTGGTCGTCGTCGCACAAGAAGGCGGAGGACCATACGATCCCTTGTCCCTGGTATTCGTCGATCAAGGCGAAGGCCACCTCAGCACGACCGGGCTCAAGGACGATGTAGCGGCCGGCACCTACGAGCCCGTTGCTGAGCAGGGCCACGGGCGTTTTACAAATGGTGCGACGATACAATTGTGCCGCTGATTTGCCCGACGTGTCAAAATGTTTTCGAAGGGTCGCTCAAAGCAGCATGCCGGCGGCCGGCTACTTTGCATGGGGTTGTTTTCGATATTTTTGTTGGGAGCGGGCGGCGGCCGCTTTGAGACATCGCACCCGACCACCCATATGCTGATCCAACCTTTGGCGCGAGCATGCCGGGGACGGCGGCGGATAAGCTACCGCTTGAGTCGCGCGGCTACCTCGCCGACCACACCACCGGGCAAGAACAGCAGTGCGCCACCGTAGAGCAATCCAAAAATCAGCTGACTGTATTCGGCGTAGCTACCCAGATTCTGCGATACCCAGATCAGCAGAACCGCACCCACCACCGGTCCCCAGAGCGTTCCAATGCCTCCGACGACGAGGATCGCCATCAACTGGATCATGACGCCAAGGTCAAAAAACGTGCCGTTGACGTAGTTCAAGAGGTGCGCGTAGAGGCTGCCCGCAAGCGCGGCAAAGACGGCACTGAGGACGAATATCTGGATCCGGCAGCGAACGACGTCCACACCCAGCGCTCCCGCAGCCGTTTCGTGCGCGCCGAGCGCACGCAAGGCCCGACCAAAACGGGAATCGACGATTCTGAACGACAACAGGAGCAGCACGATCGCGACGCCCCAGATGAGATAGTACATCTTGAGCTTGGTATCGAAGGTGAAACCGGCGATAGCGAAGTCCGGGACACCGGGAATACCGGTCAAACCGCCGGTGACTTCGGTCCAGCGGGTGCTGACGAGGATCACGATCTGGCTGAAAGCCAGCGTGATCATCGCCAGATAATGGCCGCGGACGCGAAGAATGGGCGCGCCGATGATGAAGGCTACCAATCCGGTGCCGGCCGCGGCGGCAATCAGGGCCGACAATGGCGACCAGTCGTAACGAACCGTCAGAATTCCCGTGGTATACGCGCCGATCGCCATGAAGGCATTGTGCCCGAACGAAATCTTGCCGGTATAGCCGACCAGGAGGTTCAGACCGATTGCAACGATCGCGTAGAGACCGCCCAATGCCATGACGGTCACCGCGGCTGCGCTGCCGATCAGCGGAAAAATGATTGCGATGGCGATCAATGCCACCACTCCCACGGTGTTGGTAGGGCGCCAGGTCATATTTCTTCGTGCTGCAGTTCGATCAGGGGCCGGAAAAACCCGGCGGGCCAGATCATCAAAAGGACGAACAACACGCCGTAGGTCACGGCATCGCCGTAGACGGAAGAGATAAACGCCGTGCTGAGTGATTGAAGGATTCCGATCACCAGGCCGCCGATGATCGCGCCCCGGATGTTGCCCATGCCCCCGATGATCGCGGCGGCAAAGCCATTCAGTGTCATTGCCACACCGGTATCAAACTGGGTGCTTATCAGCGGCGTAAACACCACCCCGCCGATCGCGCCCAGCAGAGCCGCAAGGCCAAACGACATCGCCACCATTCGCTCGACCGGGACGCCCATCCACGCGGCCACGCGGCGATTGATCGCCGTTGCTTTCATGGCTTTGCCAAGCAGCGTGCGATTGAAAAACCCCTGCAGCGCGACAACCACGATAACAGTCACGACGAGCACCCACACCGCCTGACTGCTCAACGTGACCGAGCCCAGCTGGATCGACGGCAGCCCTCCAAAGGAAGGGAAGGTGAGCGGATCGTGGCTGATGCCAAGCATGGCCAGGTTTGGAAGCACGGTAGCCACCGCGAACAGCATGAACACGTAGGTCCAGTCCTTCACGCCGCGGCGCCACAGCGGCCTGATAACAATCCGCTCGATCAGCAAGCCGATGATGACGGTCGCGATGACGCCGAACAGGATCGCGAGCAGCAAAGGAAGGCCCAGGCCATAGAAATACGCGGCGCTCATGCCGCCGAGCATGACGAAATCACCTTGGGCAAAGTTGATGATCCCGGTCGTATTATAGACGATGCCCAGCCCGATGGCGTTGATGCCGTAGATGGCACCGAACACGACACCGTTCACCAGCAGCACCGGTAGCAAATCCATCATGAGGATTTCCCCGCAGATCCAAGATAAATCTCTTCGACCAGACCAAGGCCGGCATCGCGCAAGTCGGAGCTCGATCCCTCCGTAATGATCTGACCGGTTTGAAACACATAGCTTCTGCTGGTGGTTTCCAGCGTGACATGCGCATCCTGCTCAACCATCAGACATGCCAGACCTTCAGCATGCAGCCGTCGCAACGTGCCGAGGATTTCCTGGAACACCATGGGAGCCAATCCAAACGACGGCTCGTCCAGCAGCAACAGGCGCGGTCGGCTCATGAGCGCGCGGCCAATCGCCAGCATCTGTTGCTCGCCACCCGATAGCGTCGCCGCGAGCTGCCGGGCGCGCAGGCGCAGGATCGGAAACAGGTCGAGCATCATTTCCTGATCCCTGACGATCTCGGCGCGGGATGCGCCGCGGCGGTGAAATCCGCCCAATTCCAGATTCTCCATCACTGTCAGCGGTCCAAACACCTGGCGACCTTCGGGGACAATGGCGATGCCGTTGCTGACGCGCAGATGTTGGGGCAGGTGGGTTACGTCCCGGCCGTCCAGAATGACGTCGCCACCGCTCGTCCGCACCGCGCCCGAAAGCGCCATCAAAAGCGATGTCTTGCCAGCCCCGTTGGCGCCGATCACACCGACGAATTCGCCACGGTCTATTCGCATCGAGACGCCCTTGAGCGCCTTGATCTGACCGTAGGATACTTTCAGGTCCCGGACCTCAAGCACTACGTTCACCGCTTCCGAGGTAGGCCTTGATCACTTCGGGATTACGGCGCACTTCGTCCGGCGTGCCGCCGGCCAGCTTGCGACCGAAGCTGAGGACGGTGATCTGATCGCAGATTTTCATGACCAGACTCATGTCGTGCTCAACCAGCACCAGCGTCTTGCCCCGCTCACGAATGGCGAGCAGCAAGTCGGCCAGACGCGCCGTCTCAGGTCCGTTCAGTCCGGATGCCGGTTCGTCGAGCAGCAGGACCCGAGGTTCAGTCACCAGGCCGCAGGCCAGCTGGAGCATGCGCTGATGCCCGAGCGGCAAAGCGTCAGCAAGTGTGCCGGCCTGCGCCTCGAGCCCGACGAACGCCAATGCCGATCTGGCGCTATCGCGGATACGCCGCTCCTCTTCCTTTACCCAGGGAGGGCGCAGCATGGCGGAAAGTAACCCGGCGCGGCTGCTCGTGTGGCAGCCGACCATCACCGATTCAAGCACGGTCATTCCGTAAAACGGATGAATCTTCTGGAAGGTGCGCACCATTCCGAGGCGGACCCTGGCATGGGGAGGAATGCCGTCCATCGGTCTGTTGTCGAACCGGATATCGCCGCCATTGCTGGGTAAGACACCTGTCAAGACATTGAAGAAGGTTGACTTGCCGGCGCCGTTGGGACCGATCAAGCCGGAGATCTGCCGCGGCTCGACCGAAAGATTGACCTTGTCCAGCGCCGTTACGCCTCCAAACTTCTTGGTCAGATTCTGGACGTCGATCAACGAGGTGGACATCACTTCACCAATACGACCTTGCCATCCTTGATCTGCCCGACCACGACGCCACTGACGCCCGAATGACGCTCGGGAGAGTAGCTGAAGCTTACGCCGAGGACTCCCTGATAGTTCTGGATGCTTTCAAGCGCGGCCTTTAGCGTTGCACCCGTGACATTTGGACCGGCGCGCTTGATACCCTCGGCGAGCAGCATGCCAATGTCGTAGTTCTGCGCAATCCACCATTGGGCCAGATCCGGATAGTTATTGTATTTGACCTTAAATGCCTCGCGGAACTGAGCGATGGTCTTGTAGCGGGGGTCTTCCTGGGGAAAGGTATCCCAAACCGAGAATGGCACCGTGGCGAAATAGGTTCCTTCGACCGCCGCAGGACCACCGATTTGCACCAGCGCTGATATTCCGGCGACCGGAAAGGTGGTGCTGCCAAACACACTGGCAGTGTAACCGATTTCAGCCTTCTGTTTCAAAATCAGGCCGGCCGCAGGTCCTGCACCCGTGACCAGGATCCAGTCGGCATTGGCAGACTTGAACTTGGATAGTTGCGGGATGAAGTTCTTGTCGGTGGCGGAGTTATAGCTTTCTGCGGCCACCACCTTGAGGCCCTGCTTTTCGGCTTCATCGGCCCAGGCCTTGGCGAGCGTCCTGGCCCAGACGTCGAGGGCGCTCAAGATCGCGACCGACTTCGCGCCGTTCTTTTTCATGAACGCGATGGCTACGGGCGCTTCCTCATCGGGGGTAGGGGCGGTAGCGAATGCATATTTATGCTTGGTGGGCAGTATCGTCGAACAGACCATGTCCACGACCTGGCTCTTTTCCATCATCGGAGCCACGGCCTCAACAATATCGCTCCGCACCGGTCCGACAACCGCCAGGACCTTTTCTCCCTCGATGAGATTGACGGCCAAAGGAACTCCCTTGGTCGCATCCGATTCGTCGTTCAGCGGAATGATCTTGATCATTCGGCCATGGACGCCGCCGCGCTTGTTGATCTCATCGACGGCCAGCATCAGGCCGTCACGGCCGCCAAGACCCATATTGGCGACATAGCCGGACATTGAAGTCAGCATGCCGATCTTGTAGGGCTCGTTGGCACCGCAGGCGCTGTAGCCAGCAACGCTCAGCGCCGCGGTCAGTACCGCCTGTGCAACCCTGCGCATTCTCATGTAATCCCTCCCCACCGATGTTCTTTCGCGATTGTCACCGCCGCGTCGGCGATACCAGGTCGCCCATTATGACGGGCGTTTCCAAGCAAGGTATCTTATGGACAAAGCCGCTCCCGTGCGAATTGGCCAATTCTTGATAGGAAGCATCAAGAAAAGTGATAATACGCCTGCTTAACTGACAACCTCACGTTGGTGAGCGCATCCGCGTTATATCGCGGGTGTGCGGTTGCGGCGGCTATTTGGGCACGCTCGCTTTTTCACTCGGGCAGTTGTTCGGATCGACGAACCTCCATATCCGCGGCGCCATCACCGCAGTGCGATATTGCGCGACCGCGGCGCCGCATCATCAAACCAACTGATAGTCAGTATCAAGATTTTGCCAATTCTCCGTCGGGTTGGGATCGGCGAATAGTGGCTATGCCAACCGGACTTCGGTCGCAACCATAAATCCCGGTCAACCCGACAAACCCATGCAACTCAAGCAGGCGATCAATTTCGACGACATAAGAGTGCTCGCGCGCCAGCGCCTGCCGCGGATCGCCTTCGACTTCATCGACGGCGGCGTGGACGGAGAAGTGGCGCTGGAACGCAATCGCACGGCGTTCGATCGCTACAAGCTGCTGCCGCGCTATTTGGTCGATGTCGAAAATCGCAGCCAGACGGTGAAGCTGTTCGGCCACGACTATGCAAGTCCGTTCGGCATCTCGCCGATGGGAATTGCGGGGTTCTTTCGCCCGGGCGCGGATTTGATGCTCGCGCGCGCGGCAGCTCGCTTCGATATCCCCTACATCATGTCGAGCGCGAGCTGCGATTCCATCGAAGCCGCGATGGCGCAAGCGCCCAAAACAACGTGGTTTCAGATCTACGGCACGCGCGACCCACGCATCACCCTCGATCTGGTTCGCCGCGCCAAGGCGCTTGGCGTGCGCGTGTTGCTCATGACCGTCGATACGCCTGTGATGGGCAAGCGTGAACGCAACGTCCGCAACGGATTTCGCCGGCCGATGAAGATGACCCCCTCGGTGATTCTGCAGGGATTGAGCCGGCCGGGCTGGACCTATCGGTACCTCACCAACGGCGGAATTCCGATGATGGAAAACTGGCGCCCCTACGCTGCCGATGGCGCTGACGCGAATGCCGTGGCGGACCTCTACGGCGAGCAGACGCCGGCTCCGGCACAGAACTGGTCGATCTTCGAACAGATTCGCAAGGCCTGGGATGGACCGTTGGCCGTCAAGGGCGTGATGCACCGGGCGGATGCGCAAAAGTGCCTCGAGCTCGGCGCCGACGGCGTGATGGTGTCGAACCATGGCGGGCGGCAGCTCGACAGTGCACCGGGGTCGATCGACGTGCTGCCTGCGATCGCTGACGCCGTTGGCGGGCGCATGGAGGTGCTCATCGACAGCGGTTTCCGGCGCGGCAGCGACGTCGCGAAAGCATTGTGCCTTGGAGCCAAGGCCGCCTTCTTCGGCCGGCCGGCGATGTTCGGCGTCGCGGCGGCCGGTGAGACGGGGGCGTGCAGGGTCATCGACATCATGCGCCAGGAGGTCAGCCTTCTGATGGGCCAGCTCGGCTGGATCGATGTCGATAGGGCGGGGCCCGACAGTCTCCTCGACCTTCAGGATTCTCGAATGGGACGAAACTAGCGGCCGAGACGGCAACCATCAGTTCAAGAACGAGCAACGAGGAACAATGTGACCAAACGCATGCACTTGATCGGCTTCTACATGCACAGCCCGATCAATCATACCGCGCTGAGTTGGGCCGATCCCGAGGACGACCGCGTGGAAGGCATGCGGCTGTTCGAGCATTGGAAGAGCCTCGCACGGACGCTCGAGCGTGGCCGGTTCGACGCCGCGTTCTTCGCCGATACGCCGGGCGGGATGGAGCGTTACAAGGACAGTTTCGAAGACTATGTCCGCTACGGCGTCACATGGCCCTGCCACGATCCGATGGCCTTGCTGGGCGTGATGCTGGCGGAGACGAAGCATCTCGGGCTCGCCGTCACATTGTCGACGGCAGGCACGCATCCGTACCATACCGTACGCCGCCTCTCGACGCTGGACTATCTCAGCGGCGGACGCGTCGGCTGGAATATTGTTTCAGGCCATCTGCGCGGAGAACATCGCGCGCTGGGCCTCGATCAGATCGAACACGACCGGCGTTACGACCAGGCCGACGAATACATGGAGATCTGCCACGCGCTGTGGAACGGGGTCCAGCCCGGCGCCGTTCTCGTCGACAGGAAGGCGGGCGAGTTCGCCGACCCGGCCAAAGTCGCCGTGGTCGATTTCGCCGGCTCGCACTATCGCTGCCACACCGTGCCGCCAACCCTGCCGTCGGCCCAGGGGCGCCCGGTGCTGTTTCAGGCCGGATCGTCGGGGCGTGGACAGCAATTCGCGCTGAAACACAGCGATGTCGTGTTCTCGATCCAGGCGCGCCCTGATTCAATGAAGGCATTCGTCGAGAAGCTGAATGCCTCGTCAAAATCCGAGGGGCGTGCCGAGCCGCCAAAGGTGGTGTTCGGCATTCAATGCGTGCTGGGCGGCACCGAAGCCGAGGCCAGGCGCCGCCAGGCCGCGCTCTTTGAACGGATCCCGCTCGATGCCGCGCTCAGCCGGATGTCCGGCACGCTGGGCATCGACTTCTCCAAGATCGATCTCGATTCCCCGCTCGCGGCCAATACGACCGATGCGTCGCGCGGCATGCTGATGGCGCTGGCAAACATGACCGGCGATGGCAACGCGTCGGCACGCGACGCGGCGCGCATTTTCGGCGCGACAGCCGGCATGCCGCAGCTGGTCGGCACGCCGGAGCAGGTCGCCGATCAACTGGAACATCTGTGGCGCATGAGCGGGTGTCACGGCTTCAACATAACCCCGACGACAAATTTCAAGAGTGTCGAGAACTTTGTCGACGAGGTGGTGCCGCTGCTTCAAGCCAGAGGCATTTTCCGGACTGAGTATGAGAGCGAGACCTTTCGCGACAATCTAATGAACTGATCTGCTGCAGTCGCTTGCCCTGCGCGTGAGAGAAAATTCTGAGATGTCGGATAAGCCAAAAACACGAATGCCCAGGCTTCAGGCGCCTCCCGGCGCCTGCGATACGCATATGCACATCTACAACAAGGCATATCCGGCGTCGTCGAAGGCCTGGCTGTTCCCGCCCGATTTCAGCGTCGACGATTATCGCAAGATGCAGGCGCGCCTCGGCTTGCAGCGCACGGTCATCGTGCAGCCGGTGACCTACGGCTTCGATAATCGCTGCACGCTCGATTCGGCTGCCTTGTTCGGCGACAATGCGCGGGCGGTCGTCACGGTACCGGCCAGCATTACGGACAGCGAACTTGAGCGGCTGTGGCTGCTCGGCGCGCGGGGGCTCCGTTATCACCAGATGCGCGGCAGCGTCACCGAATGGTCTGATGTGCCTGTGATGGCCGAACGCATACGCGGCACCGCCTGGCATCTACAAGTCCAGTTCGATGGGTTGGAATTTCCCGATCACGAGGACCTCATCGCGCGGTTGCCGTGCACCGTGGTGATCGACCACATGGGCCGATATGCCCGGCCGCTGCCGCTCGAAAATCCCGCGGTCCAGTCACTGTTGCGTATCGCGGCGCGCGAGAATGTCTACGTCAAGCTGTCGGGCGCCTACCACATCGCTCATGGGGGTGGCCCCGACTACAGGGAAGTGGCGCCGATCGCGCAAGCCCTGGTTGAACGGGGGACCGAGCGACTGCTGTGGGGATCGGACTGGCCGCATCCGACCGAGACGACCGAGACCATGCCTGACGACGCCGATCTCCTGGATCTGCTTTTGACCTGGGTCCCCGATTCGGCGGCCCGTCAGGCCATCCTCTCGGATAATCCCGCCCGCCTTTATCGGTTCGGACCTTAGATCAACGGCTCGGGAACCCCGACATGTCATCTGCCGCCCTGCAATCCACCATACCGAGATCCGGTCACCCGGATCGGAATGGATGCATTGCGCCATCATCAGATATATTGATGATAGGCCGGGCGGATCATTTCATCTACCTGATGGGAAGGCCCGCGCGGCCTGATACAAACCGTTGGGGTAGGTGGAACATGCTTTCCAGAGTGACGCTGGATCAACTCCAGATGCTGATCGCTGTCGCGGACACCGGCAACTTCTCTGCGGCTGCCCGAAAGGTCCATCGCGTTCAGTCCGCCGTCAGCCAGTCGATCCAATCGCTCGAGGACGCGCTTGAGCTCAAGCTGTTCGATCGATCGAGCAAAGTGCCGCGCTTGACGGAAGCCGGCTCGGCGATCGTCCAGGACGCGCGCCGGATCATCAGCGGTACGAATGCGCTGCGCGCCCGTGCAAAGAACATAGCGTCCGTGGCCGAGCCGGAGATCAGCCTGTCCATCGAGCAGGTTTTTCCGAGCACCGTGCTGATTGAAAGCCTGCGTGCGTTTCGAGAACGTTTCCCGCTTGTGTCGGTAAATTTGTTTGCCGAAGGACTTGGGGCGCCGGAGCAATCGCTTTTCGAAGGAAATGCGCGGCTGGCAATCTACTCGACCGCTCGCGACGGCATGCCGGGATTCCAAATGGAGTTTCTCGGCGATGTGCCGATCTCTCTGGTCGCGTCATCCCGGCACCCGTTGGCGAAAGTCGAAGGACTGATCCCTCAGTCCGTGCTGGAAGAGCATACTCAATTGACCATGGTCGACCGCACCAAGCGCTACCGCGGCGTGGTGATGGGAACGCACACGTGGAGTTTCATCGATCAGTTCAGTCGTCTGGATTTCGTTCTCAACGGCTTCGGATGGTGTGCCATGCCGACCCATCTTGCCCAATGCTATCTCGACTCCGGCGAGTTGGTGGAATTGAAACTCGCCGCCCACAATGGCGAACCGCTGCGGTTTCCGCTCTATGCCGTCCATAAGGTCGAGCAACCGCCCGGGCCGGCGGCGCAATGGCTGCTGAGTGAAATGCGGCGTCGCTTTTCCGAATGGATCGCCGCAACCGTTGATCATCAATCGCTGAGAAGAGGCATCCAGATCCGTGTGACGACGGTTTGAATCGGCGGTGGCGGCGACAGGATCGTGAACCGGACGACGGAGATTGGTGATGGATGATCAGGCTGAACGGAGGTCGTCGATGAGATCGCCCATCGAGGGCGGAAATCCCCGTGTCGAGACGGATGGTTTTCGTCGCAGCCTTGCTGAATTCGCAACCGGCGTCACGGTCATCACCACCTCTGTGGACGGACAGCGGTTCGGCCTCACCTCGAACTCCTTCGCCTCGGTCTCGCTCGAACCTCCGCTGGTGCTGTGGTCGATCCGCCGCGAGAGCAAGAGTTTTTCCGCTTTTGCGGCGTGCTCCCACTTCGCCGTGAACATTCTCGCCGACGATCAAATCGAACTATCGCAGCGCTTTGCCCGTTCGGGACCGGACAAGTTCCGGGATCTCGATTGTCACGCGGGCGAGGGAGGAGCGCCGCTCTTTGCGGGCATGGCGGCTTCCTTCGAATGCGTCTGCAGCCAAACCTATGATGGCGGCGACCATCTCGTCCTGGTTGGCGAGGTCTTGCGCTACAGCCGCTACGACCGCCAGCCGCTGCTGTTCGTCAAAGGCCGCTATGCCGTCTCGGCTGACCATCCCGACACGCGCGTCTTCGATGGAAAGGACGTAAGACTGGAGGATGGTGAGGAGCGCGTGCTGTCGAACCTCATGATCCGGGCCTACAGCGCCATCGCGGCGCGGCTGGAGCGAGGGCGGCAAACGGCAGGGCTGGGGCTCACGCTGATGCAGGCGCGTCTGCTGCGGGCCGCGGCCACCTCGCCGGATCGTACGCTCGACGAGCTGATGCCGGAACTGTTCCTCGATTTCAATGCCAGCCGCAATCTTCTGGAGTCGGTGGTGGCGTTGGGACTCGTTGCGGTCGACGATCGGGGACGCGTTCGGCTCACAATTGTGGGCGAGGAACGTCTTCACGCCATCGTGGCGCACGCGCATGCCAACGAGGAGATTCTGTTCCAGGGAATCGCCGATGCGGACCTCGCGACCGTCAGGCGCGTCCTCAATACGATGATCTCGAAGCAATTCGGCGACTCGAAGTCGGTGGCTGCCCGATGATCCGGGCGATCAATGGTTTTGGCTAACGTGCAGGCGCCGCGAACGCAACGCAGACGGTCTTCGGAAAGGAAATCACATTGCAGTCAGTCGTATACAAAAAAATCCCCCGGCTCGATCCCGCGCTCGTCGAACGCGCACGACGCATAAACGTCGCCGACCTGCATGAAGGGTTGGGACCGGTCATTGGGCGACAGTGCCTGATGCAGCCGCAAATGCGCGCATTATTCCCGACCGCCCGGGTCTGCGGTCAAGCGATCACATCCTTCAATTTTCCCGGCGACAATCTCATGCTTCATGCGGCCTTCCGTGTCGCCGAGGCGGGCGACATTCTCGTTCTGACCAATGGCGGCAGCCCGCAAGGCGCGCTGTGGGGAGAAATAGCGACCTACTACAGCCGGATCAGGAAACTGGGTGGAGCGGTGATCGATGGCGCGGCGCGGGACACGCTGCAGATCACCGAGATGGCGTTTCCGGTGTTCGCTTCGCATGTCTCGGTGTCCTATCCCGGCAAACGCGGGCCGGGCGCGGTCAATGTTCCGGTCGTGGTGGCCGGCGCTACCGTCAATCCAGGCGACCTGATCGTCGGAGACGCCGATGGCGTCATCGTCATTCCACCGGCTCATGTCGAAACCACCATCCGCAATGCCGAGGCTCGCATGGTGAAGGAGGCGGAGGTAAAGCGGCGGCTCGACGAAGGGCAGACATTGTACGACGTGGCCGGCATGAAGGCCCTGTTCGAGACTGCTGAAATCGTGGAGATCGACGGTATCTGGAGCGATAGATGAACCGGTAAGCCCGTGGGAACTCCAGTTCGCTACTTCAGGTCCCTCGCCTTGACTGCGATCGCCGCCGCCGCGGTGCGATTTTCCACCCCAAGCTTCGAATAGATCTGCTCGAGGTGCTTATCCACCGTGCGGGGCGAAAGGCCCAAGATTTGCGCGATGTCGCGGTTGGTCTTGCCCTTGGAGAGCCAGGACAGCACTTCGCCTTCGCGCGTGGTCAGCCCAAGCTCGCTGGAGAATTCGGCGGCCGTACCGGCGCTGGCGTCCTTGGCGAGCCGCAGCAGGAACTCGCTGGGACCGGTCTTGCCCATATAGTGCAGCCGGAGCTGCTCGTTGCCGGGAAACGACGCCGTTGCGGCCTTCGAGGCGGCCTTGCCTTCCTGCGCCTGCTCGAGCCATCGCGGCACCGGCTCCGGCAGCACCAGTTCGTCGTCGGCATTGGCGGTGAGCGTTGCCGACAACAACTTCTGTGCCTGCGGCGTCGCCCACAGGATCTTGCCTTGCCCGCTGACCGCCAGCAGATAGCGGCCGGAAACGTCGAGCGCGGTGCGGGCGCTCTGCGTCAGCCGGGCGTTGGCGAGGTGCACCCGAATCCGCGCCAGCATCTCCTCGATCGCAATCGGTTTTGTCACATAGTCGACGCCGCCGGCCTCGAGCCCGCGAACGATGTGTTCGGTTTCCGCGAGGCCGGTCATGAAGATGATGGGAACGTTGACGAGGCCCGCATCGCGCTTGAGCCGTCTGCAGGTTTCAAAGCCGTCCATCCCGGGCATCACGGCATCGAGTAGTACGATATCCGGCGTGATCTGGTCGACGATCCGCATCGCCGAGGCGCCGTCGAGTGCGACCATGACGGTCATGCCGGCACCATCGAGCGCGTCGGTGAGCAGACGCAGCGTCTCCGGGGAATCGTCGACGACGAGGGCGACGTCGCGCTTTTTGGGATCAATGATCATAGCTGTGCAACGTCTTCAGGGTCGCCATGTATTGATCGAGATCGAAGCGGTCGATCAAGGCGCGCATTTGCGTGACGAAGTCGGCATGTTCAGGGAAATCGTTGCCGATTTCATCGAGCTTGAGCTGGATGGCGCGGATATAACCCAGTTGCCCGAGGCCGATCAGTTCCTCGATATGCTGTACCGACGGCCGCGAACCGGTCTCGGGCTTCCAGTGCGGAACGATAATTTGATCGGCTTCGTAGTCCCACTCGAGTTTGAGCAATTGGCGAATGGTTTCCAGCAACTTGGGAATGTCGATCGGTTTCATCAGATAGCCGTCGTGAAATGGCTGCGCCAGCGGCGCGCCGTGTGCTTCCAGCGCACTCGCCGATACCATCAGGATGCGGGCTTGATGGTGTCCGGTCGCGCGCAGCGTCTCCGCCACCGTCCAGCCGTCCATGCCGGCCATCGAGATATCCAGCAGAAACAGATCGGGCCGGCAATGCTGGGCCAACGCCAGGCAGGCGGGCCCGTCCGGTGCGCTGAGCAGGATGAAGCCGAGCGGCGTCAGCACCTCGCGCAGGAGATCGCGATGGGTCGGGTCGTCGTCGGTGATCAGGATCGTCCTGCGCGGGCCGTGATAGCCGAAAATCGGCGCCCCGACGGGTGCGATCTGCGTCGGGTTGGTGACCTCCGACAGCAGGATTTTCATGCGAAAGTTGCTGCCGGTACCGACCGTGCTGGTCACCTTGATGTCGCCGCCCATGACGCCGGCAAGCAACCGGCTGATGGTCAGGCCGAGACCGGTGCCGGTCTGCGGCTGCGAAACCCCGAGTGCGCCGCGTTCGAACGGTGCGAAAATACGCTCGAGATCGCCGGCTTGAATGCCGGGGCCGGTGTCGATCACTTCGAATTCCGCTACCGGGCTGCGGTAATGCACCACGAAGTGCACGCTGCCGGCCTGCGTGAACTTGATGGCGTTCGACAGCAGATTGATCAGGATCTGGCGCAACCGTTTCTCGTCGGCAAAGACCACCACGGGCAGCACCGCCGGGCGCTTGAACACGAAGTCGATGCCCTTGGCGGCCGCCTGCAGCCGGAACATGCCGACCAGCTGATCGAGGAAATCGCTGAGACGGACTTCGTCACGCGACAGATAGAGCCGTCCGGCTTCGATCTTGGAGATGTCCAGAATGCCGTCGATCAGGCCGGACAGATGATCGGCGCTGCGGCGGACCACGCGCACCTGATCGCGCGGTTTTGTCTGCAGGCTGGAATCCTGCTCCAGCAGCTGCGCGTAGCCGCTGATGGCGTTGAGCGGCGAGCGCAGCTCGTGGCTCAACCCGACCACGTAGCGGCTCTTCGCCAGATTGGCGGACTCGGCGACTTCCTTGGCGCGCTGCAGCTCAGCGTCGGTGCGCTTATGCGCGTCGATTTCCTGGATCAGCAGCGTGGTCTGCCGCCTGGTTTCCGCTTCCGCCGCGCGGCGGCTTTGCTGTGCCAGCACGAACAGCCAGGCCACCACGCCGATGATGATCGTGAGCGCGAAGAACACCTTCCAGAGCACATCGGACAGCTGGAGATCGTCGAGCGGAATCGTCGCTGACGTCTGCAGGTAAATCAGCGCGAGCGTCAACCCGACCAGCCCTGCGGAAACCGCGAACACGCCGAGATAGTGCCCAACCTGGGAGTTGATCCGCGCGTAGATCGGTTCAGGCAGCATCTTGCCCAGCGTGTCCGATATCTGCGCCTGAATCCGCGCATGCGGCTTGCAGAGATCGTGGCAGCGCGCGTCCAGCGAACAGCACAGCGAGCATATCGGGCCGGCATAGGCCGGGCAGGAGGCCATGTCCTCGGGCTCGAATGAATGCTCGCAGATACAGCACTGGATTGCTTCGAGGTTCTGCCAGCTCCGCTTCGGCTTGCGCGCGATGTAATACTTGCCGTCGGTCGCCCAGGCGATCAGCGGCGCGGTGACAAAGGCGACTGCGAGCGCGACGAAAGCCGACAGCGCCTTCGGCGTCGGTCCGAACAGGCCGTAGAACGCACTGATGGAAACGATGGTCGCGATCGTCATCGCGCCGACGCCGACGGGGTTGATGTCGTAGAGATGCGCGCGCTTGAACTCGATGTGCTGCGGACGCAAGCCGAGCGGCTTGTTGACGACGAGATCGGCGACCAGCGCGCCAACCCAGGCGATGGCGACGTTGGAATAAAGCGCCAGCGTCTGCTCCAGCGCCTTGTAGACGCCGATTTCCATCAGCAGCAGCGCCACCAGCACGTTGAAGACGAGCCAGACCACGCGGCCGGGATGGCTGTGGGTCAGCCGCGAGAAGAAATTCGACCAGGCGATCGAGCCGGCATAGGCGTTGGTCACGTTGATCTTGATCTGCGAGAGAATGACGAAGGTGCCGGTCAGCGCCAGCACCAGATCGGGCTGCGACAGCACATAACGGAACGCTTCAAGATACATGTGCGCGGGCTCGGCCGCATGCTCGGTGGAAACGCCGTGGCTGAGCGCGAAGTAGGCGAGGAACGAGCCCAGCAGCAGCTTGAGCGCGCCAAAGATGATCCAGCCGGGGCCGGCGCTGAGCATCGCGATCCACCACGACGTCCGCGAGGTCCGACGGTCGCGCGGCAGAAACCGCAGGAAGTCGACCTGTTCGCCGATCTGCGCCACCAGCGAAAACACCACCGAGGCGGCGGTGCCGAACAACAGCAGATCGAGATTCCCGCCGGCGTCGCCGTGCTCGCCGGAGAACTTCCGCCACTCCGTAAACGACTGCGGGTTGGCGTAGGCGATCGCGACAAAGGGGAGGATGTGCAGGATGATCCAGATCGGCTGCGTCCACAGCTGGAAGCGGCTGATCAAAGTGATGCCGTACGTGACCAGCGGAATGATGACGACCGCGCTGATGAGATAGCCGATCGGTCGCGGGATGCCGAAGCACATCTCCAGCGCGCTGGCGAGAATGACTGCCTCGAGCGCGAAAAAGATGAAGGTGAAGGAGGCATAGATCAGCGACGTGATGGTCGAGCCGATATACCCGAACCCCGCGCCGCGGGTCAGCAGGTCGATATCGATGCCGCATTTGGCGGCGTGATAGGCAATCGGCAGTCCGCAGAGGAAGATGATGACGCTGACGACCAGAATGGCGACGACCGCATTGGTAGCACCGTAGTTGAGCGTAATGGTGCCGCCGATTGCTTCCAGCGCCAGGAACGAGATGGCGCCGAGCGCGGTGTTGGCAACGCGGGCGGCGGACCATCGCCGCGCGCTTTTGGCGGTAAAGCGCAGCGCGTAGTCTTCCAGCGTCTGGTTGGCAACCCATTGATTGTATTGGCGCCTGACGCGGTCTATCCGCTGCCGCCCTGCCACTTTGTTGCTCCTGACCCCCAACGACTGACCCAGCAGATCGTCAGCAAACTCCGTACCAAAACCTACGTCGCTATTTTGCGGTGCAGTATACGCAATCTCGCGTATCTGTGCAGTGCACAATATGAGCAATCCTTGCCTGACCAATAAGCGTTCTCGAACCAAAATGGGGTGCTCATGTCAGACGAAATCAAACGGGGGTTGCAGTCTCCGCTTCGCCGTAAATTGCTGATGGGAATGGCGGCACTGCCGGCCATTTCGATGCTGCCGCGCCCGTCTTTCGGCGCCGGTCCCGCGACTTCCGTGGTCAATACGACCGGCCTTGCGGTGACCGATACTGAAGTGACCTGCGGCATCCTGCATTCGGCCACCGGCACGATGGCGATTTCGGAAACCGGTTCGATCCAGGCCGAGAAGCTCGCGATCGAGCAGATCAACGCCATGGGCGGCATCCTCGGCCGCAAGATCAAGTTCATCCAGGAAGACGGCGCCAGCGATTGGCCGACTTTCGCCGAGAAGGCGAAAAAGCTTCTCGTCAACGACAAGGTCGCGGCCATCATGGGCTGCTGGACCTCCGCCTCGCGCAAGGCGGTGCTGCCGGTCATGGAGCAATACAACGGCATGCTCTACTACCCGACCTTCTATGAAGGTCTCGAGCAGTCCAAGAACGTCATCTATACCGGCCAGGAAGCCACCCAGCAGATTCTCGCCGGCCTGAACTGGATCGCCAAGGAGAAGGGCGCGAAATCCTTCTTCTTCATCGGCTCCGACTACATCTGGCCGCGTACCTCGAACAAGATCGCGCGCAAGCACGTCGAGAACGTGCTCAAGGGCAAGGTCGTGGGCGAGGAGTACTACGCGCTCGGCAGCACCCAGTTCAACTCGGTGATCAACAAGATCAAGCTGACCAAGCCCGACGTGATCTTCACCGACGTCGTCGGCGGCTCGAACGTCGCGTTCTACAAGCAGCTCAAGGCGGCCGGTATCGACCTGTCGAAGCAGGCGCTGCTCACGATCTCGGTGACCGAAGACGAAATCGACGGCATCGGTGGCGAGAACATCGCGGGCGCCTATGCCTGCATGAAATATTTCCAGTCACTCGACAATCCGAACAACAAGACGTTCGTCCCGGCCTTCAAGAAGGTGTGGGGCGAGAAGACCGTGATCGGCGACGTGACGCAGGCCGCTTATCTCGGCCCGTGGCTGTGGAAATTGACGGCGGAGAAGGCCGGAAGCTTCGACGTCGACAAGATCGCCGCGGCTTCCGCCGGCGTGGAATTCAAGGGGGCGCCGGAAGGTTACGTGCGCATTCATGAAAACCATCACCTCTGGTCCAAGACGCGGGTCGGGCGCGCCAAGCTCGATGGCCAGTTCGAGCTGATCTTCGAGACCGCCGATCTGATCGAGCCGGATCCGTTCCCCAAGGGCTACCAATAACAAGCGCTACCAATAACAAGGGCTACCAATAAGCGCGCAGGCCTTCTGCGCTTTCCCCCTTAAGCAAGCTCCCTGGCGTGGACCGTCAATCCACGCTTAACACCCCCGCGTCGCGAGCGTGCTCGCGGCGCGGGACTTTCCCTCCGGCGGAGAAGTCAGATGTTCGGCGACTATTCGATTGGCGATCTCGGCTCCATCTTCGTGATGCAGGGGTTTGCCGGCCTGATCCTGTTTTCCGTCTACGTGCTGATGGCGCTGGGTCTTGCGATCATCTTCGGCCAGATGGGCGTCATCAACATGGCCCATGGCGAGTTCATGATCCTGGGGGCCTACGTCACCTGGCTGACGTCGAATTATTTCCAGACCCATCTGCCGTCGTTGTTTTCGGGATACTTCTTCCTCGCGATGCTGCTGGCGTTTCTGGCATCGGGTGCGCTGGGAATGCTGGTCGAATGGGTGCTGATCCGCCATCTCTACAAGCGCCCGCTGGATACGCTGCTCGCCACCTGGGGTTTGAGTCTTATCCTGCAGCAGGCCTATCGTTCGGTGTTCGGCGCCCGTGAAGTCGGCGTCGAACTGCCGCAGTGGATGCTGGGTTCGCTCAAGGTCACCGACAGTGTCGAGGTTCCGATCAACGGTGTCTTTGTGATGTGTCTGACTGTGCTGATCACGATCGTGGTCGCCTATGTCATGTACAAATCGCGCTGGGGACGCCAGGTCCGTGCCGTCGTGCAGAACCGGATCATGGCCGGCGCCGTCGGCATCAACACCGAGAAGGTCGACCGCTACACCTTCGGGCTGGGCTGCGGCATCGCCGGTATCGCCGGCAGCGCCTTCACCATGATCGGTTCGACCGGTCCGACCTCGGGCCAGCTCTACATCGTCGACACCTTCCTGGTCGTCGTGTTCGGCGGCGCCGCCAGCCTGCTCGGCACCATCGCCTCCGCGTTCTCGATCTCGCAGACCCAGTCGACGCTGGAGTTCTTCATGTCGGGCTCGATGGCCAAAGTGCTCACGCTGCTTGCCGTCGTCGGAATTCTGATGCTGCGGCCGCAGGGTCTGTTCGCCCTCAAGGTTCGCAAGTGAGCAATAGGGGGCTGAAGACATGACCAATTCGCGCTTTGCTAGCCGATCGGAGCTCATCGGGATCCTGGTGCTCGCCATCTTCCTGGTGGTGATCCTGCCGCTCTGTCTCGATGTCTTTCGGCTGAACCTGGTCGCGAAATACCTCACCTATGCCTTTGTGGCGCTCGGGCTGGTGATCTGCTGGGGCTATGGCGGCATCTTGAGCCTCGGGCAGGGCGTGTTCTTCGGCCTCGGCGGCTACTGCATGGCGATGTTCCTCAAGCTGGAAGCCTCGAGCGTCGAGAACACCAAGATCCAGTCCACGCCCGGCATTCCGGATTTCATGGACTGGAATCAGATCACGGCACTGCCGATGTTCTGGCAGCCGTTTCACAGCCTGACCCTGACCATCATCGCCATCATCGTGGTGCCTGGCCTGTTTGCCCTGATCATCGGTGCCGCGATGTTCAAACGCCGCGTCGGCGGCACTTACTTTGCGATCATCACCCAGGCCGTCGCCGCGATCCTGACCATCCTGATCGTCGGGCAGCAGGGCTACACCGGCGGCATCAACGGGATGACCGACCTGCGTACCCTCAAGGGCTGGGACATCCGGCCGGACCATGCCAAGGTCGTGCTGTATTTCTTCGAGGTCGCCTGCCTGTTCGGCTGCATCTTCATCGCCCAGTTCATCCGGCATTCGAAGTTAGGACGCATCCTGGTCGCGATGCGTGACAAGGAGGACCGCGTCCGGTTCTCCGGCTACAGCGTCGCCAACTTCAAGATCTTCGCTTTCTGCGTCGCCGCGGTGTTCGCCGCGATCGGCGGCGCCATGTTCGCGCTCAATGTCGGTTTCATGTCGCCGTCCTTTGTCGGCATCGTGCCGTCGATCGAGATGGTGATCTACACGGCGGTGGGCGGCCGGCTCTCGATCCTGGGTGCGGTATACGGCACGCTGCTGGTCAATTTCGCGAAAACCAGCCTGTCGGAATCCTTTCCCGAATTGTGGCTGTTCGGGCTCGGCGGATTGTTCATCGCCGTCGTGCTCGCCTTCCCCAACGGCCTTGCCGGCATCTGGCAGGATCACGTTCAGCCGCGGATCGACCGCCTGCTCAGCTCGCGCAAGCCGAAGTCCGAGGCAGGCTGGACCGACAGTTCGGTCGCCGACGGCGCCCCGGCAGAATGAGGAGTTAGGTCATGCTCATCGGTCACCACGGTTGCCGATGCCACACTGGCAGAATGAGGAGTTAGGTCATGCTCATCGGTCACCAGCCCAAGGAGTTCCTGCTCGCGGTCGAGGCGCTCACGGTTTCCTTTGACGGCTTCAAGGCGGTCAACGATCTCTCCTTCTATGTCGAGGAGAACGAGATCCGTGTCATCATCGGCCCCAACGGCGCCGGCAAGACCACTGTGCTCGATCTGATCTGCGGCAAGACCAAGGCCACCTCAGGCTCGATCCAGTTTCGCGGCAAGGAGCTGACGAAACTGAAGGAGAACCAGATCGTGCAGGCCGGGGTGGGACGCAAGTTCCAGACGCCGTCGATTTATGACGACCTCACCGTGTTCGAGAATCTCGAGATCTCCTTTCCGCGCGGCCGCACCGTGTTCGGCTCGCTGACCTTCACGCGCGACGCCGTGGTGCGCGACCGCGTCCACGAAGTCGCCGAGATGATCTTTCTGAAGGACCGGCTGCATATGAGCGCCGAACTGCTGAGCCACGGCCAGAAGCAATGGCTCGAGATCGGCATGCTGCTGATCCAGGATCCCGACCTGCTGATGCTCGACGAACCCGTCGCCGGCATGAGCGTCAGCGAGCGCGCCAAGACTGCCGAATTGCTCAATCGCATCATCAAGGATCGCTCGGTGCTGGTGATCGAGCACGACATGAAATTCGTCGAGGACATCGCGCACAAGGTCACGGTGCTGCACCAGGGCCAGATCCTGTCGGAAGGCACGATGGAAAAGGTTCAGAACGATCCGAAGGTCATCGAAGTTTACTTAGGGCATTAGCGCATGATCCCGGGAAGTGGCGTCCGGTTTCCGGACAGGATGATGCGTAAAAGATGAGGAGCACGTCGATGCTGGCTATCTCGGATCTTCACGTCGCCTACGGCCAGAGCGAGGTGCTGCACGGCCTCAACGTATCGGTCGCGCCCAACGAGATCGTCGCGATCATGGGCCGCAACGGCATGGGCAAGACCACGCTGATGAAGTCGCTGATGGGTATCGTGCCGGCCAAGAGCGGTTCGGTGACCATGGAAGGCACCGAGCTCAGCAAGCTGCACAGCTATGAACGCGTCGCCAGGGGACTTGCCTACGTACCGCAGGGCCGCATGATCTTCTCCACCATGACGGTGAAGGAGAACATCGAGACCGGCCTCGTCGTGTCCGGCGAGAAGGATGTTCCGGGCAGCATCTATGAGCTGTTTCCGGTATTGCTGGAAATGAAGAACCGCCGCGGCGGCAATCTCTCCGGCGGGCAGCAGCAACAGCTCGCGATTGCCCGCGCGCTCGCCACCAAGCCGAAAGTGCTGCTGCTGGACGAGCCGACCGAAGGCATCCAGCCGTCGATCATCAAGGACATGGCGCGCACCTTGAAGCGCATTCGCGACGAGCGCGGCCTGTCGATCGTCGTCTCCGAACAGGTCCTGAGCTTCGCGCTCGATGTCGCCGACCGCGTGCTTGTCATCGAGAACGGCGAGATCGTCCGCGACGATCCGCGCGACGATGTCGATGCCGCGCAGATCTCGAAATATCTGTCCGTCTAGAGCGTGATCCGGAAAAGTGTGAAGCGGTTTTCCGAAAAGATCACGCTCAAAAAATGAAGCAGTATCAACGTCTGTAAAAAGGGGAGCCTGCAATGCCAGATACACTGATCAAGGTCGATCTAACGAAATCGGCCTACGAAAACGACAAGATCCACAACCGCTGGCACCCCGAGATCCCGATCGTGGAATGGGTCAGCCCGGGCGACGACTTCATCATCGAAACCGTCGACTGGACCGGCGGCTTCATCAAGAACAACGATTCCGCCGACGACGTGCGCGACATCGATCTGTCGATCGTGCACTTCCTGTCCGGCCCGATCGGCGTCAAGGGCGCCGAGCCCGGCGATTTGCTGGTGGTCGATCTGCTCGACGTCGGCCCGCTGAAGGAGAGCCTGTGGGGTTTCAACGGCTTCTTCTCCAAGAAGAACGGCGGCGGCTTCCTGACCGATCATTTCCCGCTGGCGCAGAAATCGATCTGGGACATCAAGGGCCTCTATACGTCGTCGCGCCACATCCCCGGCGTCAACTTTGCCGGGCTCATTCATCCCGGCCTGATCGGCTGCCTGCCCGATCCGAAAATGCTGGCGACCTGGAATGCGCGTGAAGCCGAGCTGATCGCGACCAACCCGACCCGCGTACCGGGATTGGCCAACCCGCCATTCGCACCTACCACGCATGCCGGTCAGGCCAAGGGCGATGCCAAGGCCAAGATCGCCGCCGAGGGCGCCCGCACCGTGCCGCCGCGCGAACATGGCGGCAATTGCGACATCAAGGACCTGTCGCGCGGCTCGAAGATCTACTTCCCGGTCTATGTGCCCGGCGGCGGTCTCTCGATGGGCGATCTGCATTTCAGCCAGGGCGACGGCGAGATCACCTTCTGCGGCGCCATCGAGATGGCCGGCTGGCTGCACATCAAGGTCGATGTGATCAAGGACGGCGTCGCCAAATACGGCATCAAGAATCCCGTGTTCAAGCCGTCGCCGATCACGCCGAACTACAAGGATTACCTGATCTTCGAAGGCATCTCGGTCGACGAAGCCGGCAAGCAGCACTATCTCGACGTGCACATCGCCTACCGGCAGGCCTGCCTGAACGCGATCGAGTACCTGAAGAAGTTCGGCTACTCCGGCGCGCAGGCCTATTCGATCCTGGGCACGGCGCCGTGTCAGGGCCACATCTCCGGCGTGGTCGACGTGCCGAACGCCTGCGCCACGCTGTGGCTGCCGACGGAGATTTTTGACTTCGACATCATGCCGTCGTCGGCGGGCCCGATCAAACACATCAAGGGCGACATCCAGATGCCGCTGTCACAGGACAAGTAATCCCTGCGCGAGAAGGATGCGGGACGGCGGCGTATTGGCCGCCCCGCATCCGCCGTGCCCCCTCGACGAGTCAGCGCAAGGATAGTGCAATGCCGGTCTACGAATATCTCTGCAATGATTGCGGCCCGTTCACCGACATGCGGCCGATGGCCGAATGCGATGCGCCGCAGGATTGCCCGCAATGCGAAACCGAGTCGCCGCGCGTGATCCTCACGGCGCCGGCGTTCTTCTGCATGCCGTCGGACAAGCGCAAGGCCCATGCCACCAACGAACGCAGCGCCAACGCGCCAAAGACCCTCGACCAGTACAAGGCCTCGCATGCCCCGGGCTGCGGCTGCTGTTCAAGCAAGAAGCCGGCGCGGCTGATGAAGCAGACCAGAAGCGGCGCCAAGAGTTTCCCGACCGCGCGGCCGTGGATGATCAGCCACTAGAGCGTTTTCAAGCGAAGTGGATACCGGTTCGCGTGAAGAAAACGCGTCAAAACAAAAGATAGAGCCCCGTTCCGATTCCATCGGAACGGAAAAGGCTCTGATGCCTCGACGGCAGAGTTGAACAGAATAGGAGAGGCGAACGCCATGCTTCACGGTGACATTTCCTCGAGCAACGACACGGTCGGCGTCGCCGTCGTCAATTACAAAATGCCGCGCCTGCACACCAAAGCGGAGGTGCTCGAAAACGCCCGCAAGATCGCCGACATGGTGTTGGGCATGAAGCTCGGCCTGCCGGGCATGGATCTGGTGATCTTCCCGGAATATTCCACCCACGGCATCATGTACGACTCCAAGGAGATGTACGAGACCGCCTCCGTCGTGCCCGGCGAGGAAACCGCGATCTTCGCCGAAGCCTGCCGCAAGGCGAAAGTGTGGGGCGTGTTCTCGCTCACCGGCGAGCGTCATGAGGAGCATCCGCACAAGGCGCCGTACAACACCCTGATCCTGATGAACGACAAGGGCGAGATCGTCCAGAAATACCGCAAGATCATGCCCTGGGTGCCGATTGAAGGCTGGTATCCCGGCAATTGCACCTATGTGTCCGACGGTCCGAAAGGGCTGAAGGTCAGCCTGATCATCTGCGACGACGGCAATTTTCCCGAAATCTGGCGCGATTGCGCCATGAAGGGCGCCGAGCTGATCGTGCGCTGCCAGGGCTATATGTATCCGGCCAAGGAGCAGCAGGTGTTGATCTCCAAGGCGATGGCCTGGGCCAACAATGTCTATGTCGCGGTCGCCAATGCCGCCGGCTTCGACGGCGTGTATTCCTATTTCGGTCACTCCGCGATCATCGGCTTCGACGGCCGCACGTTGGGCGAGACCGGCGAAGAGGAATACGGCATCCAGTATGCAGCGCTGTCGAAGAACCTGATCCGCGATGCCCGCCGCAACAACCAGTCGCAGAACCATCTCTACAAGCTGGTCCATCGCGGTTACACCGGCATGATCAATTCCGGCGAAGGCGCGAAGGGCCTTGCTACCTGTCCTTACGACTTCTATTCGAAGTGGATCGCCGATCCCGAAGGCACGCGCGAAATGGTCGAGGCGATGACCCGCTCCACCCCGGGAACCGACGAATGCCCGATCGACGGCATCCCGAACGAGAAATCCGCGACCAATTACTAGACAGCCGAAACAGCGCGCGCACGATGCCGACGCGGTCCCGGCCCTGGGCGGGGATCGATGACGGATAGCGGTGTGCGACATTTTGTTGGATGGCTTGCCGAGCCGTAGCGGGTGGGCCGAGCAGCCCGCCTGCGCCCCGATGAGCTTTCCAGTCCGTCTTCGCTTTCGCTGCGCTCAAGCTACGCCGGACACCACGCTTCACCCTTCGGCCCCGCTTGGCTGCGCCACGCGTAGCCCGAAGGGCGAAGCGTGGTGGGCCCGGCAGGACTCGAACCTGCAACCAGACCGTTATGAGCGGCCGGCTCTAACCATTGAGCTACAGGCCCCGCCGCGACGGCCGATTTGAGGCGGCCGGCAACGGTGCGGGCATCGTTTACAGTGATGATCTCAATCCCGCAATGCGGTGATTACAATCCCGCAATGCCGGGGTTAATCCACCGAAACGCCGGCAAATTCCACGACTTTTCGCCATTTCTCGGTCTCGCCGGCGACGAGCTTGCCGAATTCGGCTGGTGTCATCGGCTTCGGAATGCCGCCGACCTCGGCGAGCCGCGCCACCAGCTTGGGGTCCTTCAGCGCTTCGCCGACCGCCTTGTTGAGGATATCGATGACCTCCTGCGGCGTGCCCTTCGGCACCGAGATGCCGTAAAAGCCGACGGACTCGAAGCCCGGCACGGTTTCGGCGATCGCGGGCACGTCCGGCACCGTCGGCCAACGCTGCGGGGAGGTGACCCCGAGCGCGCGAACGGTGCCGCCCCGAACCTGTTCGAGCGCCGACGGCAGATTGTCGAAGATCAACTGCACCTTGTCGGAAATGATGTCCGGAAATGCCAGCGCCGAGCCGCGATAGGGCACGTGCAGCATGTCGCATTTGGTCATCGCCTTGAACAGTTCTGCCGACATGTGCACCGACGTGCCATTGCCCGATGACGCATAGGAGATCTTGCCGGGGTTCGCCTTGCAGTAGTCGATGAACTCCTGAACGGTTTTCGCCGGCGTCGCGTTCGACACCACGAACATATTGGTGAGTTGCATGATGCTGGCGACCGGCGCGGTATCGCGCAGGAAGTCAAACGGCAGTTTCTTGTAGAGCGAGGTCGAGATCGCGTTGTTGGGCGCGACGAACAGCAGCGTGTAGCCGTCCGGCGGCGAGCTGATCGCCGCAGCCGCGGCGATATTGCCACCGGATCCGGTGCGGTTTTCGACCACGAATTGCTGGTTGAAATGGTCCGACAGCCACTGGCTCATGATACGCGCGACGATATCGACCGGGCCTCCGGCGGCAAAGCCGATCACCCATTTCACCGGACGGGTGGGGTAATCGGCGGCGGCGGAAGGGGAGGTGTTGGCCGCAAAGCTGAAAAGGCAAACCAGACCAAGCAATGCTTTTCGCGAAAATCGGATCATTATGCTTCCCGTCATTTTCTTGTTACCGTTGCGGCCATGCTTTCATAAAAGCCCGCGCTTGCCTACAACCTCCACGGCGCCTTGATTGGTCATTTCTCCCGGGCGCAGACCTGCTCCTGGAAACACGCTTGAGGCCAAACATGAAACTCGCTCATATTGTCTGCGCCGGCGTTGTTCTGCTGGCGGGTGGCGCTGCGGCGCAAGATGGAGGCAAGGCCATTACAAAAACAACAATCAGCCTGGGAACGGCGACACCGGGCGGCGGCTTCCCGGTCTATGGTAACGCCTTCGCGGAAGTCATGAACGCAGCCGATCCGACGCTGTCGATCGAGCCGCGCAACACCAAGGGCAGCAGCGAGAACATTCCGCTGCTCGAGACGGACGGGCTCGATATCGCGCTGGTGGCCGGGGAGCCCTCCTACGAAGCCTTCATGGGCATCGGGCGGGCGCCGACCAGGCTGAAGATCCTGACCGCGATGTATTCCAGCCCGGGCATGTTCGTGGTGCGCGCCGACAGCCCCTACAAGACCATTCGCGATCTCGTCGGCCAGCCGGTGGCGTTCGGCGCCAAAGGCTCGGGTCTGCCGATCCTGTCGCGCTACATGCTCGACGGCATCGGGCTGAAGCAGGACGAGGATTTCAAGTCGATCTATCTCGACCGCGCCGGCGACGGACCGGCCATGGTGCAGGACGGCCGTGCCGCGGCGCTGTGGGGCGCGGGCATCGGCTGGCCCGGCTTCAAGAGCATGGCGGAAAGCCCCGGCGGCGCCCGCTTCATCGCGCCCGACGCCGGCGAGATCGCCAAGGTCCGCGCCAAGCATACCTTCCTCAAGCCGCTGACGGTGCCCGCCAACAGCTATCCGAACCAGCCGGCGGCGATCGATTCGATCGGCTCATGGAGTTTTGTCCTCGCGCGCGAAAGCCTGCCGGATGACGTGGCCTATCGGCTGGCGAAGACGCTGCACGGCGCGGAGGGGGCGCTGTGCAAGAAACTGCCGCAGGCCTGCGAGACAACGGCGGTGAACACGGCCGCGGCTGCGCCTAATGTGCAGCTGATCCATCCGGGCGTGCTGAAATATTTCCGCGAAGTTGGGGTGGTGAAGTAGTTGCTGTCGTCCCGGACAAGCGAAGCGCGATCCGGGACCCATACGCCGCGGCGGTTGTTGTTGGGCGGAATAGTCGACGGCTTTTTTCCAACAACAGATGACCGGGATTATGGGTCCCGGCCTTCGCCGGGACGACCACTGAGGGCTGGCTACTTCTTCGCCATCGCACATGCCGGATCAATAGGCCCGAACGCCTCGTCGCCGGGGATCTTGGCCAGGATCTTGTAATAGTCCCACGGATATTTTGATTCTTCCGGCTTCTTGACCTCGACCAGCCAGAGGTCATGCACCATCAGATTGTCCTCGCGCAGCTTGCCGTTGCGCGAGAAAAAGTCCTCGATCGGCTTTTCGCGCATCTTTGCCGCCACTTTCAGCGGCTCGTCGGTACCCGACTCCTTGATGGCGTTGAGATAATACATCACCGAGGAATAGACGCCGGCCTGCCACATCGTCGGCATCCGGTTCATCTTGGCGAAATAGCGCTTCGACCATTCGCGGGTCTTGTCGTCCATGTCCCAGTAGAACGAGGTCGTCAGCAGCAGGCCCTGCGCCGCCGGCAATCCGAGCGAATGAATGTCGGTGATCAGCGCCAGCAACGCTGCCATCTGCTGGCCACCCTTTAAGACGCCAAACTCCGAGGCGGTCTTGATCTCGTTCATGTTGTTCGGCGGGCCGGCGGCGATGCCGATGATCTTGGCCTTGGATGCCTGCGCCTGCAGCACGAAGGACGACAGGTCTGAAGTAGCGAGCGGCGGCTTCACCGAACCCAGCACCTTGCCGCCATTGGCGGTGACCACCGCAGCGGCGTCGCGTTCGAGCGCGTGGCCGAATGCATAATCGTCGGTGATGAAGAACCAGCTATCGCCGCCGCGCTTCACCACCGCCTGCGCGGTGCCGGCCGCGAGCGAGCGGGTGTCGATCACCCACTGCATCGCGTAAGGAGAGCAGAATTTGCCGTGGAAATCCGCGGCCAGGGTCGAATGCGTGATGAACAGCTTCTTCTTCTCGTTGGCGACGTTCTGCACCGCCAGCCCGACCGCCGAGACCGGCACGTCGACGATCAGGTCGACCTGGTCGACATCGTACCATCGCCGTGCGATGCCGCCGCCGATATCCGGCTTCAGTTGATGGTCGCCGACGATCAGGCTGATCGGCTTGCCCAGCACCTTGCCGCCGAAATCGTCGATCGCCATCTGCGCGGCCGTGACCGAGCCCTGACCGGTCGGCGTCGCCGCCGGGCCGTTCATATCGGTGAGAACGCCGATCTTGACGATCTCATCGGACACTTGTGCGAGCGCCGCTGATGATACCAGCATCGCAGCGGCAAGCGCGCCCAGCATGGATAGGTTTTTGACGAACATCCCCTCTTCTCCCTGTGAACAGGCACGTTGGCCGTGTGTGTCTTCAGGCGGTTGCTTTCCGCCAATTAGTCCCATCTGCAACTAAAGCTAATTGGTCCCGATTGCAACTAATTTGAGCCGGCGTCAACTTGGTCGAAAGGAGGGGCCGACCGCCAGCGGTATCGGGTTCTGTTTATTTTCGGGCCGATTCAGGGCATAGCGGGCCATGACCCCGAACCAGCGCCTGCCGACTTCGCTTACGCCGCTCGATGTGGCGCTCACCGCCCTGTTGCACGGCGTCGAGCCGGTAACGCCTGCGGAACTGCCGCTAGCGGAGGCGCTGCGTTGTATTGCCGCCGACATGCCGCCGTCGGGCGCGTTGCCGCCGCACGACATTGCCGCCAGCGACGGCTTTGCGTTGCGCGCCCGCGATCTCGTCGGCGCGTCGTCCTATTCGCCATTGCCATTGGCGGCGTTGCCGGTCTGGGTCGAAGTGGGTGATACGATGCCCGACGGCTGCGACTGCGTGCTCGATGCCGATTCCGTCGAGCTATCAGGCCCGATGCCGCAGGTGCTGGCGGAAGCGATCCCGGGGCAGGGCGTGCGCCGGGCCGGTGGTGACATTGCCGCAGGCAGCAGTGTGGTCGAGGCCGGGCGGCGCGTGCTGGCACGTGACCTCATGATCGCGCGGGCGGCGGGAATAGAGCGGCTGAAGGTGCGCCAGCCTCGCCTGCGCCTCGTCAATATTCCCGGCGGCTCGGTGACGTCGGATTTGATCGCGGAGAGCGCGCGCACCGCCGGCGCCGATGTGGTGTCCGTTACCGCTGTTGGCCGCGATGCCGCATCGATTGTCGCGGCGATCGACGTCGGCGCATGCGACCTGCTGTTGATTGTCGGCGGCAGCGGCGTCGGCCGCACCGACGCGACGGTGACGGCATTGGCCCGATGCGGCGAAGTCATTGCCCATGGCATCGCCGTGCAGCCCGGCCGCACCTCGGCGGTCGGCCGCATCGGTAACACGCCCGTGGTCGTGCTGCCGGGTGCGCCCGATCAGGCGTTCGCGGCGTGGTGGACGCTGGCGTTGCCCGCACTCGACCGGCTGTCGGGGCGGCGGCCGCGCAAGACGCTCAATCTGCCGCTGGCGCGCAAGATCGCCTCCGGGGTTGGCATTGCGGAAGTCGTGCTGCTGGAGCGAAAAGCGGGAGCCTGGGTGACGCTGGCGGTCGGGGACCTGTCGCTCGATGCGATCGCCCGCGCCGAGGCCTGGTTAACCGTACCGGGCGGCGCGGAAGGATTTGCTGCAGGCAGCAGCGTCGATGGCTATATGCTGCGGGAATGATATGGATGCCGGCATGACCACGCCCTCGCCGAAAGACCGTGAACCTGTCGATCAGGACCAGTTCTTGATCATCCTGTCGCGCGAGGAAGCGCTGGCGCGGTTTGAAGCCGCGCTGTTTCCGCGCGCGGTGCCCAGCGAGCGGTGGGCGCTCGCGGATGCACTCGGCTGCGCGTTGGCCGAAGATATCGTGGCACCGATCGATGTGCCGCCGTTCGATCGTTCCAACGTCGATGGTTTTGCGGTGCGTTCCGCCGATCTCGCTTCATCAGGTGAAGCAACGCCGGTGCGGATGATGCTGAACGACGAGGTGATCGCCTGCGGCACTGCGCCGACGCGGCCGGTGCTGTCGGGCACCGCCACGTCGATTGCGACCGGCGGTCCGGTGCCACGCGGCGCCGACGCCATCGTAATGGTCGAGCACACTCAGCCGGCGGGAACCCGCGCGATCGAAATTCGCCGCGCCGCTTCGCCCGGTCAGTTCGTGTCCTATGCCGGCTCCGACATCGCGCGCGGCGAGGCGCTGCTGCGCGCCGGCACTATGATTGGCTCGCGCGAGATCGGGATGCTGGCGGCCTGCGGTATCGCGCAAATCGCCGTCGCGCGCCCGCTGCGCGTCGCCATTATCTCGACCGGCGATGAACTGGTGCAGCCGGGTTCGCCGCTGCGCCCGGCCGCGATCTACGATACCAATGGCGCGATCGTCACCGCGGCGATATCGGAGAATGGCGGCGAGGCGATATTTCTGGGCGCCATTCCCGACGACGAGGCGCAGCTTGAATCGGCGATGCGCAGTGCGCTGCAAATCAGCGACATGCTTGTGCTCTCGGGCGGCACCTCGAAGGGCGCTGGAGATGTGACCCACCGCATCATCGCGCGGCTCGGCAAGCCCGGTATTATTGCGCATGGCGTCGCGCTGAAGCCGGGCAAGCCGCTCTGCCTCGCGGTTTGCGACGGCAAGCCGGTGGTGATCCTGCCGGGATTCCCGACCTCGGCGATGTTCACCTTCCACGACATGATCGTGCCGGTGCTGCGGCGCATGGCGGGCCTGCCGCCGCGTTTGGACGCCAAGGTCAGCGCCAGGATTCCGGTGCGGATCGCCTCCGAACTCGGGCGCACCGAATTCGTCATGGTCTCGCTGGTCGAGGGAACGGACGGTCTGATCGCCTATCCCACGGGCAAGGGCTCGGGCGCGATCACCTCATTCGCGCAGGCCGATGGTTTTCTGCGCATCGATGCGCTGGCCGACCAGATGCCGGCAGGCACTGATGCCGAAGTGACGCTGTTCACGCCGCATGTGCGGGTGCCTGATCTCGTGATCGTCGGCAGCCACTGCACCGGGCTCGATCTCGTCACCGCGCCGCTGGCGCGCAACGGGCTTTCGGTGCGATCGATCGCGGTCGGCAGCCTCGGTGGCCTCGCGGCAGCCAAGCGCGGCGAATGCGATTTCGCGCCGATCCATCTGTTCGACGACAAGACCGAGACCTACAACACGCCCTATCTCACCGACGGACTTGAACTGGTGCCGGGCTGGCGGCGGATGCAGGGCATCGTGTTCCGCAAGGGGGATACGCGCTTCGAGGGCCTGGGCGCCGAGGCCGCGGTGCGTGCGGCGCTCGCCGATCCCGCCTGCATCATGGTCAACCGCAACCAGGGCGCCGGCACGCGCATCCTGATCGACCGGCTGCTGGCGGGTGCCAGGCCCGACGGTTACTGGAATCAGCCGCGCTCGCACAACGCGGTCGCCGCCGCCGTGGCGCAGCATCGCGCCGACTGGGGCATGACCATCGCGCCGGTGGCCCATGCATCCGACCTGGGTTTCATTCCCTTTGCCGAAGAGCATTATGATTTCGCGCTGGTGACGGCGCGCAAGCAGCGGGCGGCGGTACAAGCTTTTCTCGACGCGCTGGCGTCGGATGAGGGCCGCGCGGCGCTGGAAAGCGCCGGATTTCGACCGGCCTGAAATGGCGGGGAGGCGATGACGCGGCGTCTTTCGATTGCGATCATCGGCGCTGGCATGGGCGGCCTCGCGTCATCAGCGGCGCTGCGCCGGGTCGGCATCGACGTCACCGTCTATGAGCAGGCCTCGCAATTCGCGCGATTGGGCGCCGGCATCCAGATCGGCTGCAACGCCATGAAGGTGCTGCGCGGGCTGGGGCTCGAGGAACGACTGCGCAGTCAGTCGTTCTATCCACGCTCCTGGAACAACCGCGACTGGCGCACCGGCGAAGTCAAGTTCGACATGATTTTTGGCGAGAGCGCCGAACAGAAGTTTGGCGCGCCCTATCTGCTGGCGCATCGCGGCGATTTGCATGCGGCGCTGGCCGGTGCCGTTCCCGATGAATGCGTCGAGCTCGGCCATAAGCTGGTCGGGCTGGACGAGACCAGCGACGGCGTCCGACTCTCTTTCGCGAATGGTGAAACCGCGATCGCCGACGCCGTCATCGGCGCCGATGGCATCCACTCCGTCGTCCGAGACATCCTGTTCGATACTTCGCCGGTGCACTTTACCGGGCGCATCGCTTACCGAACCACTTATCCGGCTGCGTTGCTCGGCGGCGAAAAAATCGACGACTGCACCAAATGGTGGGGCGAGGACCGGCACATCGTCATCTACTACGTCAAGCCGGACCGCAGCGAAATCTATCTCGTCACCAGCCAGCCGGAACCGGAGTTCCGGATCGAGTCGTGGTCGGCCAAGGGCGACGTTAGGGAATTGCGCAAGGCTTTTGCGGGCTTCGATCGCCAGGTCGAGCAGGTGTTGGCCGCGTGCCCGGACGTGCACAAATGGGCGATCGTCGACCGCAATGCGCTGGAACGCTGGGGCGAGGGCAACCTGACGCTACTCGGCGACGCCTGCCATCCGATGACGCCCTACATGGCGCAGGGCGCGGCGATGGCGATAGAGGACGCCGCCGTGCTGTCGCGCTGCCTCGACGGCGTCGAGCGGGATGGCGTTCCGAATGCGTTTCGAAGGTTTGAGGCAACCCGCAAGGAGCGAACCGCGCGGATCCAGCAGACCTCGCGCACCAATACCTGGCTCAGCGGAAAGACCGATACCGATTGGGTCTATGGCTACGATGCCTGGACCGTGCCGCTGGCGGCGTGAAGTCATACAGGGCCGCGCCCCATTGTCGTCCCGGCGAAGGCCGGGACCCATACGCCGCGGCTCGGCTGATGAATGGCGGTGGTTGATGCCTTGTCTTAACTCACAACGTCCTGTGGTTATGGGTCCCGGCCTTCGCCGGGACGACGACGGAGAGAGTTGAATCAACCCCCATCCAGCGCGGCCAGCCGGTCCGCTTCCGCAATGTCATCCATGGTGTTGGCATTGAAAAACGGGTCGATCGGTTCTACCTGCCAGGTCACGGTGGCGAGGCGGTAGCGCGCGGTCCAGCGGTCGATCTTCCTGACGTCCTCGACAACAAGTGCGTGGCGGAGTTGTTCGCGCAAGGCCACGCTCCACAGGCCGATCACCGGATGCGACTGGCCGTCGGAAGCCGCGACCGCAAGCTCAGCTTTCTCCTCCCGTAGCGCCGCAACGAGACGCGCCACGAGATCGCGCGGCAGGAACGGGCAGTCCGCCGCGGCACTCAGCACCCACTTGACCTCCGGCCGGTTGGCAGCGGCCCAATCCAGCGCCGCCAGGATGCCGGCCAGCGGTCCGGGAAAATCGGCGACGCCGTCGGGGATGACCGGCAGCCCGAACGCCGCAAAGCGCGCGGGATCGCCGTTGGCATTGAGAATGAGCCCGTCGCATTGCGGCTGCAGCCGCGCGATCACGCGGTCGAGGATGGTGCGGCCGCCGATTGTGCGCATCGGCTTGTCGCCGCCGCCCATCCGCCGCGCCAGGCCGCCGGCGAGCAGCACACCGGGTACTACTTCACTCGTCACGGTCTTCGCCCTTGCGCTTGTGCCGCGCCGATTCCTCTTCGACAAAGGCCAGATTCTGGTCGAACACGATGCGCTCCTGGCCTGACAGCGCGATGAACCGCTTTCCCCGCGTGCGTCCGACCAGCGTCAGCCCGACCTGCCGCGCCAGCTCGACGCCCCATGCGGTAAAACCCGAGCGCGACACCAGGATGGGAATTCCCATCCGCACCGTCTTGATCACCATTTCGGAGGTCAGCCGTCCCGTGGTGTAGAGAATCTTGTCGCCGGGATCGACGCCGTGGCGATAGATCCAGCCCGCGATCTTGTCGACGGCGTTATGGCGGCCGACATCCTCGGTGTAGCAGACCGGCGTGCCCTGCTTGCACAGCACGCAACCATGGATCGCGCCGGCCTCGAGATAGAGCGAGGGCATGGTGTTGATCGCATGCGTCATCTCGTAGAGCCAGGAGGTGCGCAGCTCCGCCTTCGGCAGTGCGACGCTTTCCACGGCTTCCAAGAGATCGCCGAACGCGGTGCCCTGCGCGCAGCCCGAGGTCTGCGTGCGCTTCTTCAGCTTGGCCTCGAAATTGGTGTGGTGCTCGGTGCGCACCACCACCACCTGCAGGTCGTCGTCATATTCGACCTCGGTGACGACGTCGTCATATTTCAGCATGTTCTGGTTCAAGAGATAGCCGAGCGCGAGATATTCCGGGTAGTCGCCGATCGTCATCATGGTGACGATCTCCTGCGCGTTCAAATACAGCGTCAGTGGCCGCTCCACCGGCACCCTGATTTCCACCGTGGCGCCGGTCTGGTCGGTCCCGGTGACGCGCTCGGTCAGCCTGGGATCATCAGGATTGGGCACGATCAGGGGGACGGGGGCTTTGTCGATCTTCATCATTTCCGCAGGTTAGCATGACATTGGGTCCTAACCGATATAGACCATCTCCGGAAATGGGCGAAATGGCCGCCACGATCGTCATTGCGAGCGTAGCGAAGCAATCCATTTCACGGCTCGGTGAAGACAGAATGGATTGCTTCGTCGCTCCGCTCCTCGCAATGACGGTGATGGTCAGGGTTCCGGAGAACAGGATGAAAGTGATTGGCCTCGCGGGATGGAGCGGCGCCGGCAAGACCACCTTGCTGGCGCGGGTGATCCCGCATTTGCTGAAAGACGGCCTGCGGGTTTCCGTGATCAAGCACGCCCATCACGCCTTCGACGTCGATATTCCCGGCAAGGATTCCTGGCGGCATCGCGAGGCCGGCGCCACCGAGGTTTTGGTGTCGTCCGCGCGGCGATGGGCCCTGATGCATGAATTGCGCGGCGCCGAAGAGCCGCGTCTGCCGGAACTGCTGGCCCGGATGTCGCGGGTTGATCTCGTCGTCATTGAGGGATTCAAGCGCGAGCCGCACCGCAAGATCGAGGTTTTCCGCGCCGCCAACGGCAAGCCGTTTTTGTTCCCCGATGATCCCGGCGTGGTCGGCCTCGCCACCGATACCGCGGTTGAAACCAGGCTTCCCACCGCCCATCTCGATGATATCGAGGCAATTGCCGCGATGATGCTGCGCTCGGCGATTTCGGTCGAAGAGGTGCTGGCAAAGAGCGAAGCGGAGAGCTAACTCGCGATGGCGCAATTGTCCGACGATTGCTTTGCCTTCGGCGGTCCGATGATGTCGGTCGATGAGGCCGTCGGCATCATCGCTGCGCGCGTCACGGCCGTGCAGGAGGTCGAGACCGTCGCGCTTGCCAATGCCGACGGACGGGTGCTCGCGAAGGACGTTTCGGCGCCGCTGCCGCTGCCGCCCTTCACCAATTCCGCCGTCGATGGCTACGCGGTGTCGGGCCGCGATCTGCCCAAAGACAAGGAGCAGGGGTTTGCGGTGACCGGCCGCGTGCAGGCCGGCGCTTCCGCAGGCGCGCCGATCAAGCCGGGCGAGGCGGTCCGCATCTTCACGGGTGCGCCGATGCCCGACGGCGCCGACACCGTGTTCATGCAGGAAGACGTTCGCCTCGACGACGGCAAGGTGGTGCTTCCAGCGGGGCTGAAGCCCGGCGCCAATGTTCGTCCCGCGGGCGAGGATATCCCGTTGGGTCACGCGGCATTGAAGGCCGGACAAAGACTGCGACCGCAGGATGTGGCGCTGGCAGCCGCATTCGGCCTGACGGAACTTGGCGTCAACAGGCGCATCCGTGTCGCGGTGTTCTCCACCGGCAATGAGCTGGTTTCGCCGGGCGAGCCACGCGCGGCGGCGCAGCTGTTCGATTCAAACCGTTTTATGCTGATGGCGATGCTGGCGCGGCTCGGCTGCGAGGTCAGCGACCTCGGCATTATCAGGGACGAGCCCACCGCGCTCGCTGCCGCACTAAGGAAAGTCGCCAGCGCCCATGATCTGATCCTCACCACCGGCGGCGTATCGACGGGCGAAGAAGATCACGTCAAGGCCAGCGTCGAAAGCGTAGGCTCGCTCGTGCTGTGGCGGATGGCGATCAAGCCGGGACGTCCCGTGGCGATGGGGATCATCGGCGGCACACCGTTCATCGGCCTGCCGGGCAATCCAGTGGCGAGTTTTGTAACCTTCGCTCACGTGGTGCGGCCGACGATCCTGGCCTTGTCGGGAGCGCGGCAACAGAAGCTGGTGCCGATGCCGGTTCGCGCCGCCTTCGCCTACAAGAAGAAAATCGCCCGCCGCGAATATGTCCGCGTCACCCTGCGCAAGGCCGGGGATGGTGCGCTCGAAGCGGTGAAGTTTCCGCGCGAAGGAGCGGGGCTGTTGTCCTCGCTGGTCGACACCGACGGCCTTGTCGAACTCGGCGAAGAGATCACGCTTGTCGAGCCTGGCCAGACCGTCGGCTTCCTGTCCTATGCAAGCTTGATCTGAAGCCTCATTGACGATGCGCATCCGCTTCGCCATGTTCCCCCGATGACCACGACAAAGCTCGATCTCACCGGTCTCAAATGCCCGCTGCCGGCGCTGAAGACGCGCAAGGCGCTGAAGTCGGTCAAACCTGGCGAGCGGCTTGAAGTCCACTGCACCGATCCGCTGTCGGTGATCGATATCCCGAATCTGATCCGCGAAACCGGTGACAAGGTCGAGATCACGGAGCGCGCGGAGACCCGCATCGTGTTTCTGATCGAAAAGGCGAACGGCGGAAACTAGGACAAGTCATTTTGAATCGGTATCGACCGATTGCAAAACCAAATCGATACGCATCCCCTATCGCATCATGAGACAGCTTTATTGATCTTTCGATCGATTCCAGTTCTCATTCGTTGATCGAGAAGATGGCTTCGACGCGAAGCCTCGTCCGGGAGGCGAGCGGCATGACCGCGCCAGACGTGTCGCCTTAAATGCTTATCAAAACGCGACAATTCTCTTGGCATCTGGCATGCCACGATTTATGATCGCGGAAACATACAGGCAGGAACGAGACGTTTTCCATGGTTCATGACGTGCAAAAAGTCCGTTCGTTCGAGCACCCCGGCGCCGGGCGGAAGCGGGCCAAGGCGACGCCGAAGGGCCGCCAGGTCGATCCGACCGCCGCGCACGAGATTGAACAGCTGCTCGGCGACCGGTCGCGGCAGCGCGATCTCTTGATCGAACATCTGCATCTGATCCAGGACACGTACCACCAGATTTCCGCAGGCCATCTCGCAGCCCTCGCCGACGAGATGAAGCTGTCGTTTGCCGAAGTGTTCGAGACCGCGACCTTCTACGCGCATTTCGATATCGTGAAGGAAGGCGAGCCGGATATTGCGCCGCTGACCATTCGCGTCTGCGATTCGCTGACCTGCGCGATGCTGGGCGCGGAAAAACTGTTGCATGAATTGCAGGATAGCGCCGGCCCCGGCATTCGCGTGGTGCGCGCGCCCTGCGTCGGTCGCTGCGACACCGCGCCCGCGGCTGAAGTCGGCCATCACTTTGTCGACCATGCCACGACTGCAAGCGTGCTGGCCGCCGCGAAGGGCGGCGAGACCCATGCGCATCTGCCTGAGTATGTTGGCTACGACGCCTATGTCGCTGGGGGCGGTTACGCGCTGCTCAATCGGCTGCGCTCTGGCGCGCTTTCCAAGGAAGATTTGCTCAAATCGCTCGACGACGCCTCGCTGCGCGGCCTCGGCGGCGCCGGCTTCCCGACGGGGCGCAAATGGCGCGCGGTGCTCGGCGAGCCCGGCCCGCGGCTGATGGCAATCAATGGCGACGAGGGCGAGCCCGGCACCTTCAAGGATCGCTTTTATCTCGAGACCGACCCGCATCGCTTCCTCGAGGGCATGCTGATCGGCGTGCACGTGGTCGAGGCGACCGACGTCTACATCTATCTGCGCGACGAATATCCGGCCTCGCGTGAAATTCTCGAACGCGAGATCGCAAAACTGCCGCCTGGTGGTCCCGTGCTGCATATGCGCCGCGGCGCCGGCGCCTATATCTGCGGCGAGGAATCCTCGCTGCTCGAAAGCATTGAAGGCAAGCGCGGTCTGCCCCGCCACAAGCCGCCATATCCGTTCCAGGTCGGCCTGTTCGGCCTGCCGACGCTGATCAACAACATCGAGACGCTGTGGTGGGTGCGCGACATCGTCGAAAAGGGCGCCGAGTGGTGGAAGGGCAACGGCCGCAACGACCGTCACGGCCTGCGCAGCTATTCGGTGTCGGGCCGCGTCAAGAACCCCGGCATGAAGCTGGCGCCATCAGGCGTCACCGTGCGCGAACTGATCGACGAGTTCTGCGGCGGCATGGCCGACGGACATGCGTTCCACGCCTACCTGCCGGGGGGCGCATCCGGCGGTATCCTGCCAGCGTCGATGGACAACATCCCGCTCGATTTCGGCACGCTGGAGAAATACGGCTGCTTCATCGGCTCGGCCGCGGTCGTGATCCTGTCCGAACACGACAGCGTGCGGGGCGCGGCGCTGAACCTGATGCGCTTCTTCGAGGATGAGAGCTGCGGCCAGTGCACGCCGTGCCGGGTCGGCACCCAGAAGGCGGCGATCCTGATGGAGCGCCCGGTCTGGAACCGCGAATTGCTCGACCAGTTGAGCCAAGCAATGCGCGATGCCTCGATCTGCGGGCTCGGGCAGGCCGCCTCGAATCCCCTGACGTCAGTGATTAAGTATTTTCCGGAAGAATTCGTGCCGAAAGAAGCCGCGGAATGACCAAGATTCAATTCGAACTCGACGGCAAGCAGGTTGAGGCCGTCAATGGCGAGACCATCTGGCAGGTGGCAAAGCGCCAGGGCACGGAAATCCCGCATCTGTGCTATTCGCCCGCGCCGGACTACCGGCCCGATGGCAATTGTCGCGCCTGCATGGTGGAGATCGAGGGCGAGCGCGTGCTGGCGGCGTCCTGCAAGCGCACGCCCACGGTCGGCATGAAGGTGAAATCCGAAAGCGCGCGCGCGGTCGCAGCGCAGAAGATGGTGATGGAACTGCTGGTCGCCGACCAGCCGGCGCGCGAGACTTCGCACGATCCGGATTCGAAGTTCTGGCATTGGGCCGAAAAGGTCGAGGTCACCGAGAGCCGCTTCCCCGCGGCCGAGCGTTGGACAAGCGACGTCAGCCATCCGGCGATGAGCGTCAATCTCGACGCCTGCATCCAGTGCGGCCTCTGCGTGCGTGCCTGCCGCGAAGTGCAGGTCAACGACGTCATCGGCATGGCCTATCGCAGTCACGGGTCGAAAATCGTGTTCGACTTCGATGATCCCATGGGTGAATCGACCTGCGTAGCCTGCGGCGAATGCGTACAGGCGTGCCCGACCGGCGCATTGATGCCGTCGGTGATGCTGGACGAGAACCAGACCCGCGTGACCTATGCGGACAAGGAAGTCGACTCGCTGTGCCCGTTCTGCGGCGTCGGCTGCCAGGTCACCTACCAGGTCAAGGACGAGAAGATCATTTACGCCGAGGGCCGTGACGGCCCGGCCAACCACAACCGGCTCTGCGTCAAGGGCCGCTTCGGCTTCGACTATATCCATCACCCGCATCGCCTGACCAAGCCGCTGGTGCGGCTGCCGAACGCGAAGAAAGATGCCAACGACCAGGTCGATCCGGCCAATCCGTTCACCCATTTCCGCGAAGCCTCCTGGGAAGAGGCGCTGGATATCGCCGCCAACGGCCTCGTGAAGATCCGCGACGAGAAGGGCGTCAAGGCGCTGGCCGGTTTCGGCTCCGCCAAAGGCTCCAACGAAGAGGCTTATCTGTTCCAGAAGCTGGTGCGCACCGGCTTCGGCTCCAACAATGTCGATCACTGTACGCGGCTGTGTCACGCTTCGTCGGTGGCGGCGCTGTTCGAAGGCCTGAGCTCCGGCGCGGTGTCGGCCCCGTTCGCGGCGGCGATGGACGCCGAGGTCATCATCGTGATCGGCGCAAATCCGACCGTCAACCACCCGGTCGCTGCAACCTACATCAAGAACGCGGCGAAGAAGGGCGCCAAGCTCTTTGTCCTGGATCCGCGTCGGCAAACGCTGTCGCGCCACGCGACCAAACATCTGCAGTTCAAGCCCGGCTCCGACGTCGCCATGCTGAATGCGATGATCAACACGATCATCACCGAAGGCCTGACCGACGATCAGTACATCGCGGGCTACACCGAGGGCTTTCAGGAGCTGGAGGAAAAGATCAAGGAGTTCACGCCGGAGAAGATGGAGCCGATCTGCGGCATCCCGGCACAAACCTTGCGCGAGGTGGCGCGGACCTATGCGCGCGCCAAATCGTCGATCATCTTCTGGGGCATGGGCATCAGCCAGCACGTCCACGGCACCGACAATGCCCGCTGTCTGATCGCGCTGGCGCTGATCACCGGACAGGTCGGCCGTCCCGGCACCGGCCTGCATCCGCTGCGCGGCCAGAACAACGTGCAGGGCGCGTCCGACGCCGGCCTGATCCCGATGTTCCTGCCGGACTACCAGCCGGTTTCCCGCGACGACATGCGCGGAAATTTCGAGAAGTTGTGGAACCAGGAGCTCGATCCGGTACGCGGTCTGACCGTGGTGGAGATCATGAACGCGATCCACGCCGGTGAGATCAAGGGCATGTATATCGAGGGCGAAAACCCCGCGATGTCCGATCCCGATCTTCAGCATGCGCGCGGAGCGCTCGCCATGCTCGATCATCTCGTGGTGCAGGACCTCTTCGTCACCGAGACCGCATTCCACGCCGACGTCATCCTGCCGGCCTCGGCCTTTGCGGAAAAGGACGGCTCCTTCACCAACACCGACCGCCGCGTGCAGCTTGCGCGCCAGGTGATCAAGCCGCCAGGCGAGGCGCGGCAGGATCTCTGGATCATCCAGGAGATCGGCAAGCGTATGGGGCTCCCGTGGAATTATGCGGGCCCCGGCGACGTCTACACCGAGATGGCGCAGCTGATGCCGTCGCTCAAGAATATCAGCTGGGAGCGGCTGGTCCGCGAAGGCGCCGTCACCTATCCGGCGGACGATCCGAACAAGCCCGGCAACGAGATCATCTTCACCACGGGTTTCCCGACCGAGAGCGGTCGCGGCAAGATCGTGCCGGCCAAGGTCATTCCGCCGGACGAACTGCCGGACGCCGAATATCCGATGGTACTGTCGACCGGCCGCGTGCTCGAACACTGGCACACCGGTTCGATGACCCGCCGCTCCAGCGTGCTGGACCAGATCGAGCCGGAGGCGGTGGCGTTCATGTCGCCCAAGGACATGCGGCGCCTGAGCGTATGGCCCGGCGATTTCATCAAGCTGGAAACCCGCCGCGGCGTAGTCGAGGTCAAGGTGCGCTCGGACCGCGACGTGCCGGAGAACATGGTGTTCATGCCGTTCTGCTACGCCGAGGCGGCGGCGAACCTGCTGACCAACCCGGCGCTCGATCCGTTCGGCAAGATCCCCGAGTTCAAGTTCTGCGCGGTGCGCGCCGAAAAGGCCGAGCTGCGGACTGCGGCGGAATAGGCTCAAACGCACCTGGCGCGCGTATGCCGTTGCTCAGTTGGGGCCGTTCGCAGCGGCGGCCTGCTGCAAGGACTTGTGTTGCGCGACAATCCCTTCGAGTCGCGCAATGTTTTCCAACAGGCGCTGGCTGGTCAGGACCAGGAAGTAATAGCCGAACTGCGGGTTCTGAAAGTAGATCTCGAGCAGCTTGTCATAAGTGATGGTCAGCACATGACCATCCTCGATGCATTCGATCGTCGCCGTGCGCCGGTTATCGGGCGTGAGGAAACCAAATTCGCCCATTAAACGTCCCGGCGGAAGTTCGACGCTGATTTCCTTGACCAGGAATTTTCCGGTGACGGTCAGCAGCATCTCATGGGCGGCATCGTCTTTTTTGAAGAGAATATCGCCCTTGCGATACTTGCGCTCGGTCATGAACGGCTTGAGCCATTCCAGCGACGTATCGCCCTTCGTTGCGCTGCGGGCCTTCTTCACCAGAACGAGCATCTGTCGGAGACGATACGCATTGATGGGGACCATCAGGAGATACAACAGGAAGGTCGTGACGGATGCCGTGAGCGCGCCGAACAGGGCGAAAAATGCGCAGCCGATCATGTTCGCGACACGCAGCGGCACCATGGTCTGCGTCAGCAAGGTGGCGACGAAGAAGATGGCGCCGACCAGGGCAAACATGTTGGCCAGCGTGATATTGTGGAGAAAAATCTCCAGCAGGCGATTGAACAGCGCGTCGTAGGTGATGTTGTTGGGGTCGAGGCCCAGCTGGACCAGGATTTTCGCTATCCTGAGATTATCCGCGGCCGCGTCGAGAATTCGATCAAATATTGTCACTGGTCTGCACCGCTACACTTCGTTCTAGCCGCTACACACAAGAATACAGGCGGGTTGTACCGCCTCAAAGCCCCGCAGGGAAGCGTGCCAAGGCGCAGGCGCCTTGTCACAAATGATTAAAAGCACGAAAGGTCTGCGACGCGCCGTGCGGGCCGAAAAGGCCGAGCTGGGACCGCGGCGGAGTGAAGCGAGATAATCGTTCAACCGCGACGTGACGGTCGTCGTGCGCGTCCAGCAGAACCGCCGCACATAATCGAGCGCGAGCTAAAAAGCCGCGCAATCTCTCGCTCAGACGCTATGGCCGCGCTTCCTGCACCGGAACGACAAAAACCTGGCCGGGATAAATCAGATTGGGATTGCGGATCTGTTCCCGGTTCGCCTTGTAGATAACGGCGTAGCGCGTGCCCGCTCCGTAGGAGAGTTGACTGATGCGCCAGAGGCTGTCGCCGCGCGAGACGGTGGTGGTGGTGATCTTCGGCACGACCACGGTGGAGGGCGAGCCTTTGTCTGACGGCGAGCCCTTGTCTGGCAGAACGGCGGCCATGGCGGCCGCCAGCTCCGGCGGCTGTGCAGCGGCAACGTCCAGCCGCTTGGTCGCTGCCTGTGGCGGCACGGAGGCCGTGACCAACGTGTCAGGAACGTTGAACGGCACCTCGGCGCGGGCGCGCACCGCGCCGGAATTCTGCTCCACCTCGTCCAGCCTCACGCGGTAGCTGCCGGAGGCGACCCCCTCATTGATCGTGACCGCAAAACGTCCATCCGCGCCAGCGGTTGCCGACGCAATAAAGCTGTCGTTGAGATAAAGCTTCACCGCGGCGCCGGGGCGGGCGCGGCCGCTGACATGGAGCTTGCCGCCTGGCTCGACCTCAACCGTCTCCGCAACCACAGCGCCGGCCATCGGCTTTGGCACAGCCGGCTGCGACAGCACGACGGTGGGTTTGTCGGGCGCCATCAACGCTACGACCGGCCGGTCGGTCGATTTCGGCTCGAGCGCCACCGTCACGCTCTGTTTGGACGAGGTCTGCTTGCCGTCCGGCTCCCTGGTTCGCAGCGTCAGGTCATACGTCCCTGAGGGAAGCCGGGGCGGAACCATGACGAATTGTCCGGATTGATCCGCCACCACACGATCATGTACCTCGCCGTTGCGCAGGAGTTCCACGGCCGCGCCCGGCGTGGCCCGGCCCGCGATAACAGCTTCACCGCTCGGCTCGATGCGGGCAACGTCGAACGACGGCCCGCTGTCCGGCGGCGGGGGTGGTCCGCCCAGCGTGGCCGTCACGGCGTTTGCTTCCGCCAGCGCCGCTGCGAGCGCACCCTGCCTTGGGGCGTCCACTGCCGGCTTCGAGACCGCCGGCGCGGTGATTACAGCCCTGGTATCGACCCGCGGCTCGTGGCTGGTGTAATAGACGGCGAAGATGGCCGCCACGCTACATGCCGCAACCATGGACGGTACGACTACTCGACTCATCGATGTCGCAATCATGATGCTCATCCATCGGCCAAATCGCTGACTCGACAGCATTCTATAGCGTCTTGGGCAAAGTTGGTACCCGTTTGCGTTGATAAAACGGGGTAGGCCGGTCAGCTTACAGCCATCCGGCACGCCGGAATCGCCAGAACAGGCCCGCGCAAACGGTCAGGATCGTGCCGATAATGGCGAAGTAGCCATACTCCCACTCCAGTTCCGGCATGTGCTTGAAGTTCATGCCGTAGATCCCGGCGATCGCGGTCGGGACCGCGATAATGGCAAGCCATGAGGCGAGTTTCTTGGAGACCGCGGTCTCCTGGGCCTGACCGACCAAAAGGCTCGCCTCGAAGGCAAAAGCAAGGACTTCGCGGAGCGAGTCGATCTGTTCCTGGACGGTGCGGACATGGTCCGTGACGTCGCGGAACAGCGGCTGCATGGTGGGGCGGATCATCGGCAGATTGTCATGTTCAAGCCGGCGGCAGACCTCCACCAGGGGTCCCACCGCGTTCCGCAGGCGCAAGAGATCGCGCCGCAACAGATAGAGCCGCTCGATCTGCGCCCGCGTCATCGCGCTCGCGAGCACCTGTTCCTCCATCGCTTCGACTTCTTCCTGGATGGTCTCGAGCACCGGCGAGTAGTTATCGACGATGAAATCGAGGATAGCGTAGAGGATATAATCCTCGCCGCGGGCCAGAGCCCGCGGGCAGCTTTCGCAGCGCGCGCGCACCGGCGCGTAGGACGTCGAGGCGCCGTGGCGAACGGAGACGAGATATCCTTCGCCGACGAACAGATGGGTTTCGCCGAACGCGATGCTGTCGCCGACGAGTTGCGCGGTGCGTGCCACGATGAACAGGCCGTCGCCATATTGTTCGATCTTCGGCCGCTGGTGGGCGTTGTTCGCATCTTCAATGGCAAGATCATGCAACTGGAACTGCTGCTGCACGCTCGTCAGGATCGTCATGTCTGGTTCGTGCAGCCCGATCCAGACCACATGGCCGGGCTTGCTGCGCCAGCTCGAGGATTCCTCGATGGCGATATTGGCGACCCGCCGGCCGTCGACATAGGCCCCGGCCGCGACCACACCTTCGGAAGCAACGGGATCGCTCGGCATGTCCGCTTGCGGCGCTATGTTCATAGTTTCCATCCCTCAATGATCGCAGCTGAAACCTGCGCCGACGCCGTGTTCTCGGCAAGGCTAGCTACCGGGGAATTTGTCGTCAAATGTATGTTCGGCCTCACATGTCGTTATCGTTGATGCCGGTCAGACCAAACGCAGATGTCGTAGCAGATTCTTGCGCACGGGTCGTTCGGCCGTTCTCAATGGCTGACGCGCGAAAGGAAGACCGCAGCCTTCAGGACGATGACGCCGGCGATCGCGACAGCTATCAGCAGGGGACCAATCGCGCGAAGGCAGATCAGCTTGAGCATCGCAAGGTTCGCGGTGGTGGTTGGGGCACGGCGTCCCGACCGATGGGAAGCCGGTTTGAACCGGCTGCCGGGATGCGTCAGCATGGTCATGTCATCACTCCTTCTGAAGATCGGATGTGCGGGTGAAGCTGTCGCGGCGACATGCACCGCGCGCCTGGGCGGCTACCCATGTCGAGCTCGATTTCGCAGGCCAGTTCGACGATCGTTTCGGGATGGTGGCCGTTCTCGAACAACGCGTATTTGATGGCCTGTGCGCGATTGACGAACAGGCCGCCATAGAGGCCGTTTTGTTCCTGGGCAACCCAATGGCCGCGGCGGTTTCTGCCGATGAAGACGATTGCGGATGGCGAGCGGCACGATGGAGGTTCGATGAGCTTCACGTTGGTATTCTTTCATTTTGGCGAGCTGTGTATTCCTGGCTCGTTCAGCCGAAATTGTCGCTCAGGACCGGCTCATAGAGCGCGCCGGCATCGCTGCGCACGGCAGGGACGCTGGGCCGGCGCAACGGCACGCTGAGGCGCTGCGCCTCGACGAACGCGCTCAGGATCGCCAGCGCCAGATCGGCGTGCCGGCCCTCGGCCGATTGATCGAGCCAGTCCGGCAGTTCGCGTTCGCGCGACAGAGCGCAATGCCATTCGCCTTCGTCATAGGCGATGCGGCGGAGCTGCCATTGCGGCAATTCCAGATCGATCAGCGCCAGCGCGGCATCGGTCCATGCGGCGGATTGAATCAGCCGCTCAATGCGGGCGGTCTTGCCGCTCTGGCTCACGGACGGAAAGCGCCGGCAGGTCTGGTCGACGATGTCGGAGAGGAATTCAGCGGTCACGGCATAGGCATTGCGCAGCCGGTCGCCGGGTTCTGTGGGGTTCTGGGATTCTGCAAGAATGAACATGGTGTGATCTCACTCGTGGGGCGACTGCCACCGCAGCCGTGTGCCCAAGGTGGTCCAGTCGCCATTTGAAAACGAGATGCGGCGAGGGACGAAGAAATAGGGATTTCATAAATGGGTGATGTTGGCACGCTCTCTCCCCCCGTCGTCCCGGCGTAGGCCGGGACCCATAGCCACCGTCGGAAATTTTGCGAAGGGTCTCTGCCGTCCTGCTTCATCGATAGCGCAACGCGGTATGGGTCCCGGCTCAAGGCCGGGACGACGTGAGGATGGAGCGCCGGGACCACGGGCACTTATGAGATTCCTATAACGTCGCCATTGCCCCCATCTCGAAAACCTATGCGCAAGGTGGCACTTCAGCCATCCAAAGCGAGGCCGTCCATTCGGCCCGCGGCTCATTTCGCACAGGAACATCCCATGCTGGACATTGTCATGCTGGCGCTAGGCGCAGGCTTCTTCCTGGCAGGCGTCGGCTACGCCTATGCCTGCGAACGGTTGTGAGGGGAGAGGACCATGATTTTCGATTATTCGCTCGCCGGGCTCGTGTCGCTGGCTCTGCTGTTCTACCTGACCTACGCGCTGCTGCGGCCGGAACGCTTCTGAGGACGCCATGATCACGCTGGTCCAAGTCGTCCTGGCGTTTGTTTTTACCTCGGCGCTGCTGATTGCGCTCATTCACCTGCTGCTGCCCGCAAAGAGATTCTGAAGGATTGTAGACCATGACCGTCATCGGCTGGATTCAAATTTTCCTTTACTGCGCCATCGTGGTCGCGCTGGTCAAACCGCTCGGCTGGTACATGACCCGCGTCTTCAGCGGCGAGTCCACCTTTCTGTCGCCCGTGCTGCGGCCGGTCGAGCGCGGGCTTTACTGGATCGGCGGCGTCGATGAGAAGCGCGAGCAGCATTGGCTGACCTATACGGTCGCGATGCTGCTGTTCCACGTTGGCGGCTTCCTTATCATTTATGGACTGATGCGGCTGCAGGCGCTGTTGCCGTTCAATCCGCAGGATCAATCCGCGGTCGCCCCGGATCTGTCGTTCAACACCGCGATCTCCTTCATCACCAACACCAACTGGCAGAACTACGGCGGCGAAAGCACGCTGTCCTATCTCGTGCAGATGCTGGGCCTGACGCACCAGAACTTCCTGTCGGCGGCGACAGGTATCGCGCTCGCGGTGGCGCTGATCCGCGGCTTCTCGCGTTCCTCGATGCGCACCATCGGCAATTTCTGGGTCGACGTCACGCGCTGCACCCTTTATGTGCTGCTGCCGATCTGCGTGGTCTACACGCTGTTCCTGGTCTGGCAGGGCATGCCGCAGACGTTAGGGGCCTATGTCGACGCCACCACGCTGGAAGGCGCCAGGCAGACCATCGCGGTCGGCCCGGTCGCCTCGCAGGTCGCGATCAAGATGCTGGGCACCAATGGCGGCGGCTTCTTCAACGCCAACGCCGCGCACCCGTTCGAGAACCCCACCGCGCTGTCGAACTTCGTGCAGATGATCTCGATCTTCGCGCTCGGCGCCGCGCTCACCAACGTGTTCGGCCGCATGGTCGGCGACCAGCGGCAGGGCTGGGCGATCCTCGGCGTCATGGGCGTGCTGTTCCTCGCGGGCGTCGCCATCACCTATTGGGCCGAGGCCAACGGTACGTCGACGCTCAGTGCGCTCGGGCTCTCCGGCGGCAACATGGAAGGCAAGGAAGTCCGTTTCGGCATCGTGGCCTCCAGCCTGTTCGCGGTGATCACCACGGCGGCCTCCTGCGGCGCGGTCAATGCCATGCATGACTCGTTCACCGCGCTCGGCGGCATGATCCCGCTGATCAACATGCAGCTCGGCGAGATCATCGTCGGCGGCGTCGGCGCCGGCCTCTATGGCATGCTGCTGTTCGTCGTGCTGGCGATCTTCGTCGCCGGCCTGATGGTCGGCCGCACGCCGGAATATGTCGGCAAGAAGATCGAGGCGCGCGAGGTCAAGATGGCGATGCTCGCGATCCTGGTGCTGCCGTTGATGTATCTCGGCTGGACTGCGGTCGCCGTGGTGTTTCCGCCGGCGGTGGCGTCGATGGCCAATGCCGGGCCGCATGGCTTCACCGAGGTGCTTTATGCCTTCACCTCGGCGACCGGCAACAACGGCTCGGCGTTCGGCGGCCTGACCGGCAACACCTTCTTCTACAATCTGACGCTGGCAAGTTCGATGTTCGTCGGCCGCTTCTTCATGATCGTTCCGGCGATGGCCATCGCGGGCTCGCTGGCGGCCAAGAAGTCGATCCCGCCGTCGGCTGGCACGCTGCCGACCACCGGTGGCCTGTTCGTCGGCCTCGTCGTCGGCGTGATCCTGATCATCGGCGGTCTCACCTTCTTCCCGGCGCTGGCGCTCGGGCCGATCGTCGAGCACCTCGCCATGAATGCCAACAACCTGTTCTGATCGATCCCTCTTCGGAGTTACGTCCATGGAAACCACAAGACTGCAGAAAAAGGGTACGGCCTCGGCGATATCAGACCCGAAGATCCTGCTCCCGGCGATCAGGTCGTCGTTCGTCAAGCTCGACCCGCGGCTGATGATCAAGAGCCCGGTGATGTTCGTGGTCGAGATTGTCGCGGCGCTGACCACAATCATATTTTTGCGTGACCTCGTCACCGGCGGTGCAAACCTCGGCTTCACGTTCCAGATCATTCTCTGGCTGTGGTTCACGGTGCTGTTCGCCAATTTTGCGGAAGCGGTCGCGGAAGGCCGCGGCAAGGCGCAGGCCGAATCGCTGAAGAAGACCCGCACCGAAAGCCAGGCCAAGCTGCTGACGGGTTCGGACAAGACTTTTCGCCTGGTGCCCGGCACCGCGCTGAAAGTCGGCGATATCGTTCTGGTCGAAGCCGGCGACAACATTCCGTCCGACGGCGAAGTGATCGAAGGCGTCGCTTCCGTCAACGAGGCCGCGATCACAGGTGAATCCGCGCCCGTGATCCGCGAGTCCGGCGGCGACCGTTCGGCGGTGACCGGCGGCACCCAGGTGCTGTCGGACTGGATCCGCGTCCGTATCACCGCGGCGCAAGGCTCGACCTTCATCGACCGCATGATCAGGCTGGTGGAAGGTGCCGAGCGGCAGAAGACGCCGAACGAGATCGCGCTCAACATCCTGCTTGCGGGCCTCACCATCATCTTCGTATTTGCGACGGTGACGATCCCGAGCTATGCCGCCTATGCCGGCGGCTCGATTTCCGTGGTGGTGCTGGTGGCGCTGTTCGTGACGCTGATCCCGACCACGATCGGCGCGTTGCTGTCGGCGATCGGCATCGCCGGCATGGACCGGCTGGTGCGCTTCAACGTGCTGGCGATGTCCGGCCGCGCGGTCGAGGCCGCCGGCGACGTCGACACGCTGCTGCTCGACAAGACCGGCACCATTACCCTCGGCAACCGCCAGGCAACGGCTTTTCGCCCGGTCCGCGGCGTGACCGAGCAGGAATTGGCGGATGCGGCGCAACTGGCTTCGCTGGCCGACGAGACTCCGGAGGGCCGCTCCATCGTGGTGCTGGCCAAGGAAAAATACAACATTCGAAGCCGCGACATGAAGGAGCTCGCCGCGACATTCGTGCCCTTTACCGCGCAAACCCGGATGAGCGGCATCGATGCCGGCACCTCGTCTGTCCGCAAGGGCGCGGTAGAGGCGATTCTCAATTACATCGGTGGCGGCACCGCGCAGACCATGGCCAGCGGCAACGCGGTTCGTGCGATCCAGCCGACTATAGGTACGGAAGCGGCCCGCGAACTCCAGGCCATCGCCGACGAAATCGCCAAGGCCGGCGGCACGCCGCTTGCCGTCGCCAGGAACGGCCGCCTGCTCGGCGTCATCCACCTCAAGGATATCGTCAAGGGCGGCATCCGCGAGCGCTTTGCTGAACTCCGCCGTATGGGAATCCGCACCGTGATGATCACCGGTGACAATCCGATGACCGCAGCCGCGATCGCGGCCGAGGCCGGCGTCGATGATTTCCTCGCCCAGGCAACGCCTGAGGACAAGCTGAAGCTGATCCGCGACGAGCAGGCCAAGGGCAAGCTGGTGGCGATGTGCGGCGACGGCACCAATGACGCGCCCGCTCTCGCTCAGGCCGATGTCGGCGTCGCCATGAACACCGGCACCCAGGCCGCGCGCGAGGCCGGCAACATGGTCGATCTCGATTCCAACCCGACAAAACTGATCGAGGTGGTCGAGATCGGCAAGCAGCTGCTGATGACGCGCGGCGCGCTGACCACGTTCTCGATCGCCAACGACGTCGCGAAGTATTTCGCCATCATCCCGGCGATGTTCCTCGCGTTCTATCCGCAGCTCGGGGTGCTCAACGTCATGCACCTGGCGAGCCCGCAGAGCGCGATCCTGTCGGCGATCATCTTCAACGCGCTTGTCATCATCGCGTTGATTCCGCTGGCGCTGAAAGGCGTCGCCTACCGTGCCGTCGGGGCCGGCGCGCTGCTGCGCCGCAACCTGCTGATCTACGGCCTCGGCGGCATCATCATTCCCTTTATCGGCATCAAGGCCATCGACCTCGTGGTCGCTGCCTTGAACCTGGCTTAACACTCACTGTCATTCCGGGGCGCGCGCAGCGCGAACCCGGAATCTCGAGATTCCGGGTTCGATGCGTTGCATCGCCCCGGAATGACGGAAGAAAAGGAGACCAATCATGCTTCGAGAAATTCGTCCCGCCATCATCCTGCTGCTCTTGCTGACCGCCATCACAGGCCTCGCCTATCCGCTCGCGATGACCGCGATTGCCGGCGTGATCTTTCCGAGGCAGGCGCAAGGCAGCCTGATCGAGAAGGACGGCAAGGTGATCGGCTCGGCCCTGATCGGGCAGGAGTTCAAGGAAGACAAATATTTCCATGGCCGGCCCTCGGCGACCTCGGCGCCGGACCCGGCCGATTCCAGCAAGACGGTATCGGCACCCTATAATGCGGCCAATTCGGGCGGCTCCAATCTCGGCCCGACCAGCAAGGCTTTGGCCGACCGGATCAAGGAGGATGTCGACAAGCTGAAGGCGGAAAATCCCTCCGCCGCGGTGCCCGTTGATCTCGTCACCACCTCTGCCAGCGGCCTCGACCCCGACATCTCGCCGGAAGCCGCGCTGTTCCAGGTACCTCGGGTGGCCAAGGCTCGAAAAATGCCGGAAGAGCGTATTCGCCAGCTGGTCACGGAGCACAGCCAGGGCCGCATGGCTGGATTGCTCGGCGAGGTCAGGGTTAACGTTCTGGCGCTGAATCTGGCGCTGGATGCCGCCGCAGCCAAATGACGGGAGCTAGGCCGCGCCGGATGAGTTGACTATATTGCCGCATGGCTAATCAGCGCCAAGATCATGAAAAACGACCCTCGCCGGACGCGCTGCTGGAGGCCGCGCGGCGCGAGAATGATCGGGCCGGGAAGCTCAAGATATTTGTCGGCGCAGCCCCCGGCGTCGGCAAGACCTATGAGATGCTGCAAAGCGCCCATGCCAGGACGAAGGCCGGGATAGACGTCGTGGTCGGCGTGGTCGAGACCCATGGCCGGGCGGAGACCGAGGCGCTGCTGGCGGGCCTTGAAGTCATTCCGCGCAAGAAGCTGGAGTACAAGGACCAGATCCTCGACGAGATGGACCTCGACGCCCTGATCGCGCGGCGTCCGCAGATCGCCCTGGTCGATGAGCTCGCGCACACCAACGCGCCGGGCAGCCGCCACCCCAAGCGCTACCTCGACGTCGAGGAGCTATTGTCCCACGGCATCGATGTCTATACGGCAGTCAACATCCAGCACATCGAGAGCCTCAATGACGTGGTCGCGCAGATCACGCATGTGCGGGTGCGCGAGACCGTGCCGGACAAGGTGTTCGACCGCGCCGACGCCATCGAACTGATCGACCTCACACCCGACGACCTGATCCAGCGGCTGAAGGAGGGCAAGGTCTACGTCCCCAAGCAGGCCGAACGCGCGCTCGAACACTATTTCTCACCGGGCAATTTGACTGCGTTGCGCGAACTGGCGTTGCGACGCACCGCCGAACGGGTCGATGAGCAACTCCTGACCCACATGCAGGCCAACGCGATCGCCGGGCCCTGGGCCGCAGGCGAGCGTGTTCTTGTCTGCATCAGCGAGGACCCGCGATCGGCGGGGCTGGTGCGCTACACCAAGCGGCTGGCCGACCGGCTGCACGCGCAATGGACGGCGATCAGCATCGAGACCCGGCGCAGCCTGCAGCTGACCGACGAGCAGCGCGACCGGCTCGCCGATACGATGCGGCTCGCCGAAGCGCTCGGTGGCGAGGCTATCACCATTCCCGGCGTCGGGCGGCGCATCGCCGACGACGTGGTCCAGTTCGCGCAAGCCAACAATGTGACCCAGATCATCATCGGCAAGTCGACGCGTTCGCTGTGGTTTGAACTCACGCGCGGCTCGGTCGTGCACGATCTGGTGCGCCGCGCCGGCAATATCACCGTCAACGTCATCGCCGGCGAGGAACTCGCGGCCAAACCCGTTCCGAAGAATACGGTGCGCACGGCCGAACGGCAGGAGCCGTTCGATCCGCTGCCCTATGTTGTGTCCCTGCTGTTCGTCGTCATTGCACTCGGTACTGGCCTGCTGGTTCATCCGCGGCTGGGCATCGAAAACGTCGACCTCGTATTCCTGACCGCCGTGGTCGGGGCCGCCGTCCGTTACGGGCTGTTGCCGTCGATATTTGCAAGCGTGGTGGGCTCGCTTTGCTACAATTTCTTCTTCCTGCCGCCGCTCTATAACTTCACGATCACCGAGCCGACCAATATCGCCGCCTTCTTCTTCTTTATGCTGATTGCGATCCTCGTTTCCAATGTCGCGGCGCGGGTACGCACGCAGGCTGTGACTGCGATGGGCCGGGTTCGCACCACGGAATCGCTCTACGCCTTCAGCCGCAAGCTCGCGGGCACCGCGACCCTCGACGACGTGTTGTGGGCGACCGCCTATCAGGCGGCCTTGATGTTGAAGGTGCGGGTGGTGCTGTTGTTGCCGGAGGACGGCATCATTACCGTCAAGGCCGGCTATCCGCCCGAAGATCAACTGGACAAGGCTGATCTCGCCGCCGCGAACTGGGCATGGGGCAACGACCGGGCCGCGGGGCGCGGCGCCGATACGCTGCCGGGCGCCAAGCGCCTGTTCCTGCCGATGCGAACCGGACGCGGACCGATCGGCGTCATCGGCATCGATGACGACAAGACCGGGCCGCTGCTCACCCCGGATCAGCGCCGCTTGCTGGATGCCTTGATGGATCAGGGCGCGCTGGCGATCGAGCGCGTGTTGCTGGTGGAGGATATGGACCGCGTCAAACGCACGGTGGAGTCGGATCGTCTGCGCTCGGCGCTGTTGACCTCGATCTCGCACGACCTCAAGACGCCGCTGGCCTCGGTGCTCGGCGCCGCAAGCGCGATACGGGACCTTGACAGCGGCCTGAGCGACACCGAAAAACGCGACCTGCTGGCAACCGTGATCGACGAGTCCGAACGGCTCAACCGCTTCATCGCCAATCTTCTCGACATGACAAAGCTGGAATCCGGCGCCGTGGTGCCGAACACGGCGTTGCATGATATCGGCGAGATCGTCGGCAGCGTGCTTCGGCGCGCCAGCAAGATTCTTGGAGGCCACAAGGTTTCGCTTGAGCTTGCCGCCGACTTGCCGATGCTGCAGCTTGACGCGGTGCTGTTCGAACAGGTGCTCTTTAATCTGCTGGACAACGCGGCGAAATATGCGCCGGCCAATACCACGATTTCGATCAGGAGTTCGCGGGAAAGGGATTGGGTATCCCTGCAAATCATTGACGAAGGCGATGGCATAACGCCCGAGGAGCTGGATATGATATTCGACAAGTTCCATCGCGCGCAAAAGGGCGATCATGTCCGCCCGGGCACCGGCCTCGGCCTGGCGATTTCGCGCGGCTTCGTCGAGGCGATGCATGGCACGATCTCGGCCGCCAACCGGCTTGACCGGAGCGGCGCGGTATTGACCATTCGCCTGCCGATCCCGGCGGCGTCCAACTCTCTGGATACAGCCGCATGAACGCCGCGCCCATCAAAGTCCTGGTCATCGATGACGAGCCGCCGATCCGCAAGCTGCTGCGGATGGGGCTGAGCACGCAAGGCTATGACATCCTCGAGGCCTCCAACGGCAAGATTGCGCTGGAAAAGCTGGCCGAGGGACCGGCGCTGATCATCCTCGATCTCGGCCTGCCCGACATCCAGGGCCACGAATTGTTGCGCATGATCCGTGGCCGCAACGAGAGCGTTCCGATCGTGGTGCTGTCGAGCCGCGGCGACGAGGTCGGCAAGGTGCAGGCGCTCGACCTTGGCGCCGACGACTACCTGACCAAGCCGTTCGGGATGGATGAGTTGCTGGCGCGGATGCGGGCGGCGCTGCGCCACCAGTTGCAGGTGCAGGGCGAGCGGCCGGTATTCCGATCGGGCGATCTTTCGGTCGATCTTGTGCGCCGGATCGTCAAGGTGGGTGACAAGGATGTCAAATTGTCACCCAAGGAGTATGAATTGCTGCGCGTGCTGGTGCAGCATGCCGGCAAGGTGCTGACCCACCGATTCCTGCTGAAGGAGCTGTGGGATGAGTTGACCGACGCGCAATATCTCCGCGTCTATGTGCGGCAGCTCCGACAGAAGATCGAGGCGGATCCGGAGCGCCCGCAATTCGTTCTGACTGAAACCGGAATAGGCTATCGGCTGCGCGCGCCGGATTAGAGCATGATCCGGAAAAGTGGGTACCGGTTTTCCGATGAGATCATGCACAAACAAAGAGTTAGAGAGGGATGAGGAAACGAAGAGAAGTCATCCCGCTCTAACGCGGCGATCCGCCCGGAGTTACGATGAAGATTTCCGATCTGCTATCGCCAACCGACGTCATGATCGACGTTCGGGCCTCGCAGAAGGGGCCGCTGTTGCAGGAATTGGCGGCCATGGCCGCCGCCAATCTCGGCTTGGCGGTCGATCAGGTCACGTCGCATCTCCTGAAGCGGGAAGAACTGGGATCAACGGGGACCGGCAATGGCATCGCCATTCCTCACGCCCGGCTGACGGGCTTGAAGCGGCCCTATGGGCTGCTTGCAAAGCTGAAGCAGGGCATCGAATTTGATGCCATCGACGGACGGGCGGTGGACGTGGTGTTCGTCCTGCTGTTGCCTGCGGCAGTGGAGAGCGAAGCGCTCACAGCTTTGGCGCTGGTAGCCCGGACGTTGAGATCGCCGGATACGCTCGCGCGACTGCGGGCCGCGAAGACCTCAGCCGAACTCCATGCCGCGGTGGCCTGAGGGTTGCGGGCCGGAACCTTCGTGCAATGCGACGATTATTTTCCCGGACACCGGGAGGTAATCCATGGCACGAAAATATTCCAGGAAGGCTTCGGCCGACGTCAAGCGCGCAATGAAGAAACGCAAGGCTGGCACCTTGAAGAGTGGCCGCTCCGGCAGGACGGTGAAGAGCAAGAAGCAGGCGATCGCGATCGGACTTTCCGAGGCGCGCGCCAAGGGCAAGAAGGTGCCGAAGAAGGCCAGGAAGACAGCCAAGAAGCGGAAGACGTCGAAGAAGCGGAAGGCGAAGAAGTAGGCGTTCTACACCGTCATTGCGAGCGAAGCGAAGCAATCCATGGCGCGGCAGAGCAACTGTGGATTGCTTCGTCGCTACGCTCCTCGCAATGACGGAGGGATTGAGGGCTACCCCGCCTTGCGGGCCCGCGCGGCCGACCGGTGCGCCTTCTTCGCCGCGCGCCGTTGCGGCGCGCGGCGCGAGGCCGGCGCGCTCGCCCGCCGCTTGGTGGCTGCCTTGCCTTTCAGGCTCTGCTTCAGGGCGTCCATCAGGTTGATGACGTTATCCGCCTTCTCCTCGCGCGGGGCGGCCTTCAGCGGCTTGCCGGAGGCCTTGCGGCGGACCAGCGCCTTCAGCGCGTTTTCGTACTCGTCCTTGAACTTGGACGGATCGAAATGCGCCGCCTTGGTATCGAGGATGTGGCTGGCGAGTTCGATCATGTCTTTCGATATTTTGGGGCTCTTGATGTCGTCGAAATAGCTGTCCTCGTCGCGCAGCTCGTAGGGGTAGCGCAGCGTGGTGCCGAGCAGGCCCTTGCCGAGCGGTTCGATCGCGATGACGTGTTCGCGGTTGGTGAGCACGATGCGCGCCAGTGCGACGCGGTCCTGGTCCTTCATGGCGTCGCGGATCACGGCAAAGGCGTCGATACCGGCCTTGCCGTCGGGTACGATATAATAGGGGTTGTTGAGATAGCGCTTGTCGATCTCGTCTCGGGGCACGAAGCTGTCGATGTCGATGGTGTGATTGCTCTCGATCTGGACCGCCTCCAGCTCCTCTTTCTCGACCTCGACATACTCACCCTTCTTCAACTCGTAGCCGCGGCCCTTCTGGTCGCTCTCGACGACATCGCCGGTCTCGCTATCGACCATCTGCTGCTTCAGCCGGTTGCCGGTCTCCTTGTTGATCATGTGGAAGCGGGTTTTCTCGGCCGAGGTCGAGGCCGGATACAGCGCAATCGGGCATGACACGAGGGAAAGCTTCAGCGAGCCTTTCCAATAGGCGCGAGGGGCCATTACAATCTCCGGCGAGGGTTTGGTTTCGGACCTTCAACGGATGGTGTGGGTTTTGGTTCCTGTTGCGGCCGTCCGTGGTAGCGGTCGTTGCACGAAGAGCAGGTAGCCCGGATGAGCGCAGCGACATCCGGGACCACGCGAAGACTCTCTCCGTCATTCCGGGGCGCGCGTAGCGCGAGCCCGGAATCCATCAGGCCGCCCGATGGATTCCGGGCTCGATGCTGCGCATCGCCCCGGAATGACGGAGAGAGGTGCGGCAAAATAACCCGACGGGCAAATAAGTTCTGAATTACGGAAATCGTGTCAAGCAGAAAATTTCCGTAAATCAAAAATAGTTCTGTTGTCGGCCGACCCAAATCAGTGCGCATCTATCGCCATCCCGTCCCACTCAGAGGGCGTCGGCCGTCGTCACGGACGTTGGACGGGTTGCGATGGACGCTGGTTTACGCCTCGACGATGGCGTGGATAAGCGTACGGCAAAACCGTGTGGTCCTGGCACCCGTTGCAGGTGTCAAGCTGTCGGGTAGGCGAGAGCTGAACGGCAGCGACGGAGTCAACCAAGAACTCGTCTCCGGGGAGATCACGGCATAAGCCGTAAAGCCATTGCGCAGGGAAGGCCGGGTGTTCTCCGCTGCCCTGTATGCTCGTGTGCAGCCTACTTAGTGCTAACCGCACACGGGACCGCGGGTGCAGCGCGCACCCGGTCTTCGCTGCGCCCTCTTGATGAGAGGGCGCGGAAGTTTCTGGCAAAGCTCGGGCGCCATGCGTCGCGAGGACGCGCAGCCACGTTTGGACCTCGGTGCGACAACAAGCAACGCTGTCGTCCCGGCGAACGCCGGGACCCATAACCACAGGAAGAAGTTTGGCGAACGGTCTCTGTTACCGAGGCTCTATCGAGAAATCACGCGGTATGGGTCCCGGCGTTCGCCGGGACGACGCGTGGAGGGTGCGTTGCCCCCTAATTCAACACCCGCTTGTTATCCGGGCTATCCAGCGAAAATGTCGGCACGTCGATCTCGAATTTCTCGCCGCTTTCGTTGACCATCTGATAGCGCCCGGTCATGAAGCCGGACGCGGTGGGGAGCGGCACGCCGGAGGTGTATTCGAAGCGTTCGCCGGGGGCCAGCACCGGCTGCTCGCCGACCACGCCTTCGCCGCGGACTTCCTGCTTGCGGCCGGTGGCGTCGGTGATGATCCAGTGCCGCGTCCGCAGCTGCACCGTCTCATTGCCCGAATTGGTGATGACGATGGTGTAGGACCAGAAATACTGGCCCTTCGCGACCGACGGGTGCTCCGGCATGAAGTTCGGTTCGACGGTGACTTCGATCTGACGGGTGACGGCGCGATACATGAATAAAAGCTTCCAGAATCCTGTGCCGCATCATAGCGAAGAAAGCCGATGGAACCAATCGCGGGGCCGGCCGGCAGGGGCGGGGCGTCCACGCTATTCCATCCTTGTTTCAACACAGTTTCGCCCTAAGGCGCACCCGCGCGGTCCGGATCGCCGTATCTGGCTTGTCTTGCGTGCTTGGGGGGCCGATATTGTGCCCTCGTGCCGTGCAATTTGCGTCAGATTCGCTGCCAAAACGGTGCCCGATGTCGTCCATTGCCGATCAAATTGCCGGACCATCCGTGAGTAACGCCGCGGTAGCCTCCGCGCCGGCGATCACGCTGCCGGCGGCCGGCGAGCGCGAATTGCGGCTCGATCTGTTTCGCGGGCTGGCGCTGTGGCTGATCTTCATCGATCATTTGCCGGCGAACATCCTGACCTGGTTCACGATCCGCAATTACGGCTTTTCCGACGCCACCGAGATCTTCATCTTCATCTCCGGCTATACCGCGGCGTTCGTCTATGGCCGCGCCATGCTGGAATCCGGCTTCGTGATCGCCACCGCCCGCATCATGCGGCGGGTCTGGCAGATCTACGTGGCGCATGTGTTCCTGTTCACGATCTTCCTGGCGGAGATTTCCTACGTCGCCACCAATTTCAACAACCCGCTGTATTCGGAAGAAATGGGGATCATGGATTTCCTCAAGCAGCCGGATGTCACGATCATCCAGGCCTTGCTGCTGAGATTCCGTCCCGTCAACATGGACGTGCTGCCGCTCTATATCGTGCTGATGCTGTTCCTGCCCCTCATCCTGTGGCTGATGAAGTGGCGGCCCGACGTCTCGCTGGCGCTGTCGGTGGCGCTCTACGCGGCGACCTGGCAGTTCGATCTGTATTTGTCGGCCTATCCGAACGGATTCTGGGCCTTCAATCCGTTCGCATGGCAATTGCTGTTCGTGTTCGGCGCCTGGTGCGCGCTCGGCGGCGCCGAGCGGATGTCGGCGATCCTCTCCTCGCGGATCACCATGTGGATCTGCATTGCCTATCTGCTGGCCGCCTTCTTCGTCACGCTGACCTGGCACATCCCGCAACTGAGCCGCTTCATGCCGAAGCTGATCGAGCAGTGGATGTACCCGATCACCAAGACCGATCTGGATGTACTGCGGTTCGCGCACTTCCTGGCGCTGGCGGCGATCACCGTCCGCTTCCTGCACAAGGACTGGCCAGGGCTGAAATCGCCCTGGCTGCGACCATTGATCCTGTGCGGGCAGCATTCGCTTGAGATATTCTGCCTCGGCGTCTTCCTCGCCTTTGCCGGGCATTTCGTGCTGGCCGAAATCTCCGGTGGAGCGGGGCTGCATTTCCTGATCAGCCTCGCCGGGGTACTCATCATGTCCGGCATGGCGTGGGTCATTTCGTGGTACAAGCATTCCGCCGACAAGAATGCCTCGAAGAAAAAGGGCGCTGTTGGCAACGCCGATATGGCGGGAGGGGGCTGATGAAGTCCAACCCGGTGATGATCCTGGGGCTGACCTTGATTGCCGGCTTGCTGGCCGTGGCTCCCGTGCGCGCCGAGGATGCCCCTGCCAATTGCGAGGTTCCGGCCTATCTGCTGACGTCCGAGAGTAAGTTGCCCAAGGTCGAGACGGCCATTGCCGGCGACCGCCGGCTGGAAATTCTGGTGGTGGGCAGCCGGTCGTCGAGCATCCCGTCGTCCGAAGCCAGCGCCTATCCCGGCCGGCTGCAGGCGATGTTGAAGGAGGCGCTGCCGAAAGTCGCCGTGAACGTATCCGTAGAACTACAGGTCAAGAAGACGGCCGAAGAGGTCGCTGGCGGACTTGTTAAGCTGGTCGAGCTAAAGAAGCCTACTTTGGTTATCTGGCAGACCGGCACCTACGATGCTATCCGATCGATCGATCCCGATGATTTCCGCGCCGGTGTCGAAGAGGGCGTTGCTGCGTTGCAGAAGGCGGGGGTCGACGTGATCCTGATGAATCTTCAATACAGCCCGCGCACTGAAACGATGATTTCCGCGCCGCCCTACCTGGATAATATCCGTGTGGTGGCGCAGCAGCACGACATTCCCTTGTTCGACCGCTTCGCCATGATGCGGCACTGGAGCGACGCCGGAGATTTCGACCTGTCCACCACGTCGCATGGCCCTGACCTGGCCAAGCGGGTGCACGATTGCCTTGGCCGCGCGCTGTCGAAATTCGTGATCGACGCGGCGCATGTGAACCCGGCCCAGCAGAATTGAGGAACTAGCGTAAATGAGTCGTTACTGCCCTTTTTTGCCGTCGACATCGCTGGCAGCGTTCGCCATCGCGGCGATGGTGCTACTGATGCCGGCGTCCGTTTTGCCGGTGCAGGCGCAGGCGACCCAGACCGCCCAGCAGGCGACGCTGTCCGACACGGCCAAAACTGAAGCCGCCAAGCCGCCGGCGGCGTCGACCACGGGTGCGGGCAGCGTGGCGGCCGCCGAGCCGTCCGGTCCGGCGGCGCAGAGGAGCGTTACCGGCAAGGCGATCGACAAGGCCAAAGAGGTCGCGAAATCGGCCGCCGACATCTTCAGCCGTGTTCCCTGCCTGCCGCCGAAGGGTGGCGCCAAAAAGATGGGATCGCTGCCGCGTGTCGCGGGCAAGCTGGCCGCGGGCGAGCCGGTGGTGATCATCGCGTTCGGATCGTCGTCGACCGCGGGCTTCGGCGCGACCTCGCCGGAATTCAACTATCCCAACCGCCTCGCAGCGCAGCTGCACCGGCAATATCCGACCGCCGACATCACCGTGATCAATCGCGGCCAGGGCGGCGAGGACGCGCCTGAAATGATGAAGCGCCTGCAGACCTCGGTCATCGACATGCATCCGGACCTGGTGATCTGGCAGGTCGGCACCAATGCCGTGCTGCGCAATCTCGATCCGGCTGAGACCATCAAGCTGGTGGAAGACGGTGTCGCGCGCATTCAGGCGACCGGCGCCGATCTGGTGCTGATCGATCCGCAATATTCGCCGCGCGTCAACGAACGCGCGGAGAGCGCGGGCAAGATGATCAATTTGCTCAACAAGGTCGCCGAACTGCGCAAGGTCGGCATCTTCCCGCGCTTCGAGGTGATGCGCGACTGGCACGAGAAGCAGGCGATCCCGATGGACAATTTCGTCATCGCCGACGGCCTGCACATGAGCGACTGGGGCTACGCCTGCTTCGCGCAGCTGCTCGGCGACGACATCATCCGCTCGGTCGGCCAGATCAAGCTCGGCGTCAACGTGCCGTCGAACGTGCGGACGTACCGGCCGATGTAGCCGTGTTGCCGTTACACACCGCCGTCGTCCCGGCGAAGGCCGGGACCCATACGCCGCGGCCGTGCGGCTAAAAGGCAGTGGTCGACGACTTCCTTAACTCACACGACCCTGTGGTTATGGGTCCCGGCTCAAGGCCGGGACGACGATGGTGTTGGTGGCAAGCACCTCACGCCTTCTCCAGCGCGGCCTCGAAATCCTCGATCAGGTCATCCGCATGCTCGAGCCCGGCGGAGAAGCGAATGAAGCCCTCGCTGATGCCGAGTTCGGCGCGCGCCTCCGGCGTCAGACGCTGATGCGTCGTGGTCGGCGGATGGGTGACGAGGCTCTTGGCGTCGCCGAGATTGTTCGAGATCCGCGAGATCTGCAGCGCGTTGAGGCAGCGGAACGCGGCCTGCTTGCCGCCCTTGACCTCGAAGCCGACCAGGGTCGAGCCGGCGCGCATCTGCCGCTTCACCAGTTCGGCCTGCGGATGATCGGCACGGCCGGGATAGATCAGCCGCGAAATCTTCGGATGCTTCGCCAGCGCATCGGCCACCTTGCCCGCGGTCTCGGTCTGCGCGCGTACACGTACCGCCAGCGTCTCCAGTCCCTTGAGCAGCACCCAGGCGTTGAACGGCGACATCGACGGGCCGGTATGGCGCATGAAGTTATGAAGGTGCTCGGCGACGAACGCTTCCGAGGCCAGGATGATGCCGCCGAGGCAGCGGCCCTGGCCGTCGATGTGCTTGGTGGCGGAGTAGACAACGACGTCGGCGCCGAGCGTCAGCGGGCTCTGCCAGATCGGCGTGGCGAACACATTGTCCACGATCAACCGTGCGCCGCCACTGTGCGCGATCTCGGCAATCGCCGGGATGTCGAGCACGTCGAGCGTCGGATTGGTCGGGCTCTCCAGGAAGAAGGACTTGGTGTTCGGCCGCAACGCGCGCTGCCATTGGTCGAGATCAAGACCGTCGACCAGCGTCGTCTCGATCCCGTAGCGCGGCAAGAGATCCTGCACCACGTAAAGGCAGGAGCCGAACAGGGCTTTCGAAGCGACCACGTGGTCGCCGGCCCGGAGCGGTGCGAGGATCGCGGTCGCCACCGCGGCCATGCCGGTCGCGGTCGAGCGCGCGGCTTCCGCGCCCTCGAGTTGGATCATGCGGCGCTCGAACATCTCAATCGTCGGATTGGAATAGCGCGAATAGATAAAGCCGGGCTCCTCGCCCTTGAACCTGGCCTCGCACTGCTCCGCGCTGTCGTAGACGTAGCCTTGGGTGAGGAACAGCGCCTCGGACGTCTCGCCGAACTGCGAGCGTAGCGTGCCGCCATGGACAAGGCGGGTTTCGGGACGATAGCGGGTGGTAGACTTAGCCTCAGGCATGTGACCTCCGTCGTGACCACCATTGAAAATGGTCACAAAAAACCGGCCTGGAAAAATTTCCACAGGCCGGGATCACACGTGTCCCCGGCCTGTTTAGCGACTTATTTAACGTGGCTGCAAGCCGGCCGGCTCAAATCACCACGGGATAAGTCATGCTGATATTCCCTCGCGCCCTTTTCGTCAAGCCGGCCATCGGATAACCCCTAAATGCCCATATTTATGAGGTTTGGATGACATCTGGGTCATCCTCCCGGGCTCCCTTGAGGACCGCCGTGCCTTTCACGCTGCCGCCCGACGCCAACGGAATTCTGCCCGACCGCATGATCGCGGCGATGGCGGATGCGGGCCTGATCCTGCCGGCCTATCCCTTTGTCGAGAGCCAGATCCAGCCCGCAAGCCTCGATCTTCGCCTCGGCGACATCGCCTACCGGGTACGCGCGAGCTTCCTCCCGGGGCCGGGTGCGACGGTCGCCGAGCGTATCGACGAGCTGAAACTGCACGAGATCGACCTCACTGACGGGGCGGTGCTGGAAACCAACTGCGTCTACATCGTGCCGCTGCTGGAGAGCCTCGCGCTGCCGCCGGAGATCGTCGCCGCCGCCAACCCCAAGAGCTCGACCGGGCGGCTCGACGTGTTCACCCGCGTGATCGCGGACGGCACCCGCCGCTTCGACATGATCGGCGCCGGCTATCACGGGCCGCTCTATGCCGAGATCAGCCCGAAGACGTTTCCAGTGCTGCTGCGCGAGGGATCCCGGCTGTCTCAAGTGCGCTTCCGCACCGGCGACGCCATCCTCAACGCGGACGAGTTGGACGCGCTGCATGAGGCTGAGCGGCTGGTCGACATCGACGACGCCGATCTCGCCAATGGCGTGGCGCTGAGCGTCGATCTGAGCGGCGCGAATTCCGGCGGCTTTGTCGGCTACCGCGCCAAGCGCCATACCGGCGTGGTCGATGTCGACCGCCGCGGCGGCTATGCGGTCGACGAATTCTGGGAGCCGATCGCGGCGCGCCCGGACGGCAGCCTGATCCTCGATCCCGGCGAGTTCTATATTCTGGCCTCGAAAGAGGCGGTGCAGATTCCACCGGATTACGCCGCCGAGATGGTGCCGTTCGATCCTCTGGTCGGCGAATTCCGCGTGCATTATGCCGGCTTCTTCGATCCCGGCTTTGGCTATGCCGGCGCCGGCGGGCAGGGCTCGCGCGCCGTCCTGGAAGTGCGCTCGCGCGAAGTGCCGTTCATCCTCGAGCACGGCCAGATCGTCGGCCGTCTGGTCTATGAAAAGATGCTGGCGCGGCCCGACGCCATGTACGGCCAGCGCATCGGCTCGAACTATCAGGCGCAGGGCCTGAAGCTGAGCAAGCATTTCCGGTTGTAATTCTCACCCTCGTCATTGCGAGCGAAGCGAAGCAATCCATGCTCACAAGCAAAGATGGATTGCTTCGTCGCGACGCTCCTCGCAATGACGGTGGTTGGTGCCTACCGCGCAGCCGACGTCATCGAAGGCGTCACGCGCCATATCGTGTTGCCGACGTCGTCGGCCACCAATAGCGCGCCCTGCTTGTCGAGCCGCACGCCGACCGGACGTCCGCGGGCTTCGCCGTCATCACTGACAAAGCCGGTCAGCACGTCCTGCGGCTTGCCGGAAGGCTTGCCGCCCTCGAACGGCACGAAGATCACCTTGTAGCCGGCGCGCGGCTTGCGATTCCACGAGCCGTGCTGGCCGATGAAAGCGCCGCCCGCCATCGCTTGCGGAAACAGATCGCCCGTGTTGAACGCCAGCCCGAGTGCAGCGGTATGCGCGCCGAGCGCGTAGTCCGGCGCCATTGCCTTGGCGACCATGTCGGGACGTCGCGGCTCGACGCGGGTATCGACGCGGTCGCCGAAATAGCTGTAGGGCCAGCCATAGAACGCGCCGTCCTTCACCGAGGTCATGTAATCAGGCACCAGATCGTTGCCGAGTTCATCGCGCTCGTTGACGACCACCCAGAGTTCGCCGGTGTGTGGATTCCATGCAGGTCCGTTCGGATTGCGCAGGCCTGAGCCAAACACCCGCCATGTGCCGCTGGCGCGATCGACCTCCAATACGGCGGCGCGATCCTTCTCGGCCTCGATGCCGTTCTCGCCGATGTTGCTGTTGGAGCCGACGGTCGCATAAAGCTTCGATCCGTCGGGGCTGGCGGTCAGGTCCTTGGTCCAGTGATGATTGAGGGTGCCCGCGGGCAGGTCGGCGAGCTTCTCGCCCGGTGCGGTGATTCTGGTGTCGCCGGCGTGATAGGGAAATTTCATGATCGCGTCGGTATTGGCGACATAGAAATCATCGCCCACCAGCACCATGCCGAACGGCGAGTTCAGTCCGCTCAGAAAGATGCTGCGGGTTTCAGCGGTACCGTCGCCATCGGCGTCGCGCAACAGCGTGATGCGATTGGCGCTCGGCACGCCGGCGCCGGCCCGGCTTAACGCCCACTTGAAGAAGAAGCCTTTGATGCCCCCGCCGTCCGGTTTCGGTGGGGCGTTGGACTCGGCCACCAGCACGTCGCCATTTGGCAGCACGTAGACCGTGCGCGGATGTTCGAGCCCGCTGGCGAAGGCATTCACGGCCATGCCGTTGGCGGCGGTGGGCTTGCCGCCTTCGGGCCAGCCCTTGGCGGCGGCGATGTTGACGGTCGGTATCCACGAGGTTTGCGGCGATGGTAGCTGGGGCGAGGGACCATAGGTCTGGTCGGCGGAGCCCGACGGAGCCTGTTCGTTACAGGCGGCGAGAGGAAGCGCCAGCGCTCCCAGACATAGCGCCAGCCGAAGATGGCTATGCATGACGGCTCCTTGCATATCGATGTACAATGCGGTGCATATCGTTCCACCAATGCGGAAAGCCGGCCATTGTTCGCGGTGCCTGCCATGAAATTCGCGTGAATTGAACCGCAACGCCTGCTTGCGGAAAGAGAAGGGAACCGGGATGGCGATGACTGAGGCGAAGGATGACCGCGCGCAGCAAGCGCAATGGGCGAAGTGGCGCAGCATCGCTGATCTCTATCACGCGTTTTTCACCGGCCTCGTTCTCACCGTCGTCTCCCGCCGCGGCACGGCGGACGCCGCCGAATTCGTGTTCCGGGTGTTTCGCCGCCAGCAGCAGGAACGCTTCCTGCCGGGGTTGGAAAAACTCGGGCTCAGCCATCTGCCGCCGGCGGTCGCGGCTGCGCAGTATCACTATCTCTCCAACTGGATCGGCGGCGTCCATGTCGAGTACATGTACGAGACCGATCGCAAGGCCTGGATCCGTTATCCGCCGCCGCGCTGGATCTGGCGGGGCACGGCGATCTGCGGCGTGCCCGGCGAAGTGTCGCGCGCGATGCTGCGGGGATGGCACGGCAATAACGGCGTGGCGCTCGGCAATTTGAATCTCGGCTTCGTGTGCACCAAGCAAAGCGTCGACGGCCAGGACGGCCTCGAAGGCTATTACTGCGAATACGATCATCCGCTCGAGTCAGATGCGCGGATGGTGTTCGCGCGGCATCTCGAAGCGCCGCGCTTCGATCCCACCACCGCGCCGGCATTGCCTGTTGCAAGCTGGCCGAAGCCGCGGTTGGAAAAGGCCTATCGCAACTACGCGATGGAATATGTGAAGACCGCGGCTCCCGTGATGGTGCAATGCTTCGGCCCGGAGGATGCCCGATATCTGTTGCACCTCACCGGCAAGCTGATCGGCATGCAATATTTCGACGAGATCGCGCAAAACCTCGGGGCGCGCCGCGGCGGGCCGAAGGAATTTGCTGGCTTCCTGCGTGCGCTGTTCGAGGCGCAGGATGATGCGGTTGAGATCAGCGAGTCCGACGGCACGTTCGAAATCCGGCAGCAAAGCTGGAAGCTGATGGCCGATGTCGGCGATTATCACCCGGCCTGCGCCAGTGTCCTGCAGGGATTGTTCGAGGGCCTGGCGGCCGGCTGCGGCCGCCATATTCCGGTCCATTTGAAGCCGTCAACCGGTGGAAAGGCACCGTTCGTCTGGTCGATTGGCTAAAGGGAGCGCGCTCGCCTGCAATCGCGCAGGGCCCCATTGCGTTGCGCGCACGCGGAATCGGGCCTTGCCGTGCTAGGAAACAGCTCGGCGCAGCGAGATAATGCGCCCAAAATATTGAATGGGCGCGCGACCTTAAGGTTGCCTTTCGCGCGCGGGAGCAGAAATGTCCGATATCGGCGTTGCCGAAATTCCCGTCGACGAGGAAGAACGCCCGCTGCCGCCACCGCCGCCGCCGGCGAAGAACGCGCTGATCGACGGTCCGATCCTGCGCACGCTGCTGTGGCTCGCCTGGCCCAACGTCATTGCGCTCTCGGCCGGCACCTGCGTGGTGATCGCCGAGACCTCCTATATCGGCCGGTTAGGGGTGGAATCGCTGGCCGCGATGGCGCTGGTGTTTCCCTGCGTGATCCTGACCATGACGATGTCGGGCGGCGCCATGGGCGGCGGTGTCGCATCCGCGATCGCGCGTGCGCTCGGCGCCGGGGACACGGAGCGGGCGTCGGTGCTCGCCGCGCATGCCTTGCTGATCGGCCTCTGCTTCGGGCTCGTCTTCATGCTGGGCATGCTGATCTTCGGCCCCAAGTTGCTGGAATTGCTCGGCGGCCGCGGCAACGTGCTGACGCAGGCGATCGGCTACACGCAGATATTTTTCGGCGGCGCCGTCGTGCCGTGGCTGATGAACACGATGGCCGGCATCCTGCGCGGCACCGGCAACATGAAACTGCCGTCGCTGCTGATGCTTATTTCCGCCGTCTGCCAGATCATCCTTGGCGGCACGCTCGGTCTCGGCCTCGGGCCGATTCCGCAATTCGGCATGCGCGGCGTCGCCGCCGGTTCGCTGATCGCCTTTATGGTCAGCATCTCCGTGATGACGTGGTATCTATTTTCCGGCCGTGCGCGCGTCGTTCCCAAGCTCATCGGCCTGCGGATTCGCTGGGCGATGTTCATCGACATCCTCAAGGTCGGCGCCATCGCCTGCTTCTCGCCGCTGCAGTCGGTGCTGACGATCAGCATATTCACCTACATGCTGGCGGGTTTCGGCACCGAGATCCTGGCCGGTTACGGCATCGGCGCGCGGCTCGAGTTCATGCTGACGTCGATCGCCTTCGCGGTCGGCATCGCGACGGTGCCGATGGTCGGCATGGCGATCGGCGCGAAACGCATCGCGCGAGCCCGCAGGATCTGCTGGATCGCGGGCGGCGTGGCCTTTGTCGGGGTCGGCGCGTTGGCGACCTTGATCGCGATCTTCCCCGACATCTGGGTCAATCTCTTCACCGACAATGCGGGCGTGCGCGCCGCAAGCCGGCAGTATCTGTCTACGGCGGCGCCGATGTATGCATTCCTTGGCCTTGCCACGACCTGCTATTTTTCATCGCAGGGCGCGGCCAAGGTGCTCGGCCCCGTGCTGGCGCAGACCGCGCGTCTGGTGTTCATCATCATCGGCGGCTGGTGGCTGTCGACACACGATGCCACCGCCACGGACTACTTCATGCTGACGGCCGCATCGATGATGCTGCTCGGCCTGCTGTCCTGCGCAAGCGTGATCCTGACGCGGTGGGGACCGAAGCGGGGTCCCCTTGCGAAGGCTCGTCCGGCGTTGTCGTAACTGCATCTCCGTCATCCTGAGGTGCGAGCGCAGCGAGCCTCGAAGGATGAATCGGTCGCAGATGGGCCGTCGTCCTTCGAGGCGCGCAAGAGCGCGCACCTCAGGATGACGGAGATAGTTCAGGCGTTGACGTCGCTTTACCGTCGCCGGTGCCGCCGGCTGAGACGGCCGCCGCCGCCCATATTGGCCATGCGCATCAGCTGCGGGATCATGCTCATCATCTCGCCGCCGCCGGCGCCGCCGAGCATGCCCATGATGTCGCCGCCGCCCATGCCACCCATGTTGACGCCATAGCCGTTGGCCATGCCGCCGCCATAGCCGCCACCGAAGCCGCCGGGGATTCCACCGCCGCCCATCATGCCACCAAAACCACCGCCGCCACCTTCCATCATGCGGCCCATCATCGGGCCCATGGTCTGCATCATCATGCCGAAGCGGCGCTTGCCCATCTTCGCCTTCATCATGTCCAGCATCGGCGCCATCTGCGTCATCATGTCGTCGCCGCCACCTCCACCGCCACCGAAGTCGGCGAATTGCGCTTTCGCCGGCGTCGTCGTCAGGGCAAACAGCAGCAGCAGCGTGGCCGCCTGACACATAACCTTGTCAGTTCCAGTCATGGTTCGACCTCCCAATGCGCCGCGGCCCGCGGAGGCGGTGCCATCCGGGCGCAAATGGTGACGCTAGGAGCGGGCGAAAGGCTGATCTGTGCGACAGATCACGGTGCTCGGCGTCGGGCGGTGAACTCGCTATTGACACGCCAGCTCGCGCCGTTGTCCGCGGAGATCTCGCCGCGCCACAGGAACGAGTTAGGTGTGATCTCGGAAAAACTCCAGCGCATCAATTGGCCGTCCGGCCGCGTGCCGTGCTGCACGATGTCACGGCCTTCAGCGCGGCCGATCATCTGCAGAAAACTTCGCGCCACCGGGTCGGTCCATTGGATCCGCCAGGCATCGATATCCGGATCGTAGACCCGCAGCGTCGTGCCGTAGGAATTGATCTTGGCGGTGGCGTCGCCGTGGCGCCCTTCGCCGCGTGGCGGTACGATCCAGACGTCCTGTATCGCGCGCCCCTCCAGCGCCCAGCCGAAATGCCATTCACCGGCGCGGCGGCGCTCGCGGCCGTCGTCGGCAAATTGCCTGACGTCGAGATCCCAGGAGCCGACAAAGCGTCCGTAGAGATCCATCTTGCCGGCGCGGTCGGCTGAGGGACCGACCGCGCCGAGCGCTTCGAGAAACGCGGAAATCATGCCGCGGCTTTCCCAAGCGCCTTCTGCATCGCCAGCGCCGCCTGATCCATCTGCGCGTTCATGTAGGTCGCGATTTCATGCGGCAGCACGTCGACGGTCCACGCCAGCCGGCTGCGGCCGTTGCCTTCCGCGGTCACCTGCACCGAGGCGCTGTGCTGTTTGATCCGTTCGCTGATGACAGCATAGACCAGCCGCCGCCGCGCATCGTCGCAATCGACCAAGAGTTCGCGCGCCACCGTGCCGTTGGAAAACGTCACGATCCGCGCGTCGCCGTCGAGGCGGGTGTCGAGCACGAAGCCGGGCACCAGCCGCGTATGCAACGCTCCGAAATCGCGCACCGCGTCCCAGACGTCATTGGGATTGGCGTCGATGATGATGTCCTTGTGGATGGAAGCCATGGTGAGGAGTCCTTCGAATGAGGGTGGAAGGTGTTAGCTCCGTCATTGCGAGCGAAGCGAAGCAATCCATAGTGCGGCAAAGCAAGTATGGATTGCTTCGTCGCTTCGCTCCTCGCAATGACGGTGAGGGAGGGATGAAGTGGCCTACGTACAAACCGCCTCGACATTGTTGCCGTCAGGATCGATCAGGAACGCCGCGTAGTAAGTCGGGCTGTAATCCGCGCGCGCGCCCGCGCCGCCATTGTCGCGGCCGCCGGCCTTCAGGCCCTCGGCATGGAATTGCTTGATCGCGGCATGGTCGGGCGCGCGGAACGCGACATGGGCGCCGGTGCCGGCAGTGCCCTTGTGCAGATGCAGCCAGAGCGCGGGTTCGCCCTTTGGCCCGAAGCCGGCGCCGGAATCATCGCGCGAGCACAGCACAAAGCCGAGGGGTGCGAGCGCTGCCGTATAGAAGCGTACGCTGGCGTCGAGATTTCCGACGCGTAATCCGATGTGGTCGTACATTGCTGTTCTCCAGTGAGAAGTGCGCGCGGGAATGCCGCGCAACCTGGAGAAACCCTAGCTAGTTGAGGGCAAGCCGTTCTTGGAGAATCTTGCGCTTCCCCCGTGAGGCCTGGCGGAACCGCAGCGGCGAGGCGCCGGCGGCGCGATGGAAGGTGCGCACGAAATTGGAGAGGTCGCCGAAGCCGACGTCATAGGCAATAGCGGTGATCGGGCTGTCGTCATCGGCGAGCCGCCGCGCCGCATGGCGCAGCCGAGAGCGCAGCAGATATTGATGCGGGGTGACGCCGACCACGTTCGAGAACAGCCGCAGGAAGTGGAACGGGCTGATGCCGGCTTGCGCGGCGGCATCTTCCAGGTCGATTTCGCGGTGCGAATTGGCATCGATCCACAGCGCGGTTTCCACCGCGCGGCGGCGGTCGCGGGCGGCGTCGGGACCAGCTTTACGTGGCTTGCCGGAGACCACCTCGACAAAGCGGCTGGCGAATACCTGCCCGATCTCGTCGAGGCCGATGTCGCTGTTGCCATTTGCCGCCGCCTGCGCGAGCTCGCCGAGCACCATGAGTTCCGGCAGCGGCGGCGCCGAGCCGATCTGCCAGATATTCCTGGCTTCGCTGATCGCATCCACCAGTTCCGGCCCCAGGAAGAAGGAGAGGCATTCGTCGCCGCAGACGTGGTCATGGGTGCAGGTATATTCGTCGCCGGGATGGCCGATCAGCACCGATCCCGCCACCAATTCACTGAACTTGCCGCGGCAGTGCAGGCCGAAACTGCCTTTGCGGACATAGGAAATCGAGTGGCAGCGGTGCTGCTCGGCAAAAGGCTTATCGCCGGGTCCCGCGCTGCAGCGGAAATCGGATACCGAAATGGATTTGCGCTCGAGCAGCGTGGTCGCGGCCATCCCGTAAATTTAGGTAGGCGGGCGCGGCGGCGCAACCGGCAGCAGCACGTCGAACAGGGTCTTGCTGGCGGTCGGGTGGGTGCCCTCGATCGACAGCAGCCGGCGCTTGGAGATGGCGCCGCCGTTCGGCGAGATCTTGTCGGCATAGTGCCCGGCCTCGAGCACGCGATGGCAGGGCACGATGATCATGAAGGGGTTGCGGGCGATCGCCTGCGCCACCGAATACACCGCGCCCGAGGCGCGCAGCGCACTTGCGACCTCGCCATAGGTACGGGTCTCGCCGCGCGGGATGGTGCGGGCGAGCTGATAGACGCGCTGGTTGAAGGCGGGAATCCCGGTCATGTCGAGCGCGACATCGGAAAGGTCGCTGTAGCCGCCGCGCAGCAACGCCACGATGCCTTCGATCGCGATGGCGACATTTTCGGGAGGGCGTAGTTCGCGGGCGTCGGGATAAAGCTGGAACAGCCGCCGTCTTGTGTCGATCTCGCGGGCTTCCGGGAGCTGCACGCCCATAACGCCGAACTCGCCCCATGCGATCCCGCACCGGCCGATCCCCGTGTCAAAAATGCTGTAGCCACGCCCCGCCATACGCCACCAACCCCGGCAGGATCATAACACCGCCATCAAAGCGCGCATCTGGAATCTTTGTAAGCCGTTAAGGGCCTGGGGCGGGAAGGCGCGGGTACCGCTTGGCGGAACGCCCGGGGTCGGCTAATCAGGGGGACGCAAATGCGTTCGCGGGCGTAGTTCAATGGTAGAACGGCAGCTTCCCAAGCTGCATACGAGGGTTCGATTCCCTTCGCCCGCTCCAAACCGTTAGCTCATCTCAAAGCGGGCATTGAACCACAAACGTAAGTTTGACAGCGTACACTTGGATGTTGTTGTCTGAAAGATGCCGCCGTAGAAGTTGAAAACGGGAGGGGGCTCCTATGGCAACATGCGATTACTGCGGAACATCTTATCGAGGTGGATCGATCAAGGATGGTTCGTATCGATACTGCACCGGTCATTGTTGTGATCGCGGCAAGATCATGCTCGGCTATCTTGAGAAAGTTCCTCAAGCCAAGATCGACTCAATTGTAGAACAGTCGCATAGAGGGCCATGCAATAGTTGTGGTCACAACCACAGTGTTGATGTCCACCAATCCTATCGAATTTGGTCTGCTCTCATTTATTCAAGATGGGAAACTGGTGCCTACGTGGCTTGTCAACATTGCGCTCGCCAAAGACATTTGAACGATTTGATGTTCTGCGCGGTTGCTGGTTGGTGGTCGCCCCACGGATTCTTGATAACGCCCTTCTTCATTGTTTTTAATGTCGTTGCGCTGCTTCGTCGCGTTGATCCGTCGTTACCATCCGATCGCTTCCGAAAGCTTGTTCGTATGAATTTAGCACGACGCCTTGCTGCCAGCTAACAGAATGAGGCGAGGTAGGTTGCACTGCGCTGATCGGCCTTGCTGGGCTTTAGGAAATCGGGGGTGACGTGGGATTTCTCAAGGCGATAGGCTGGGGCATACTATTTCTCATTATTGCTCTCGCCGGGACTCTAGCCATTGTCATCGGAGCGAATTCGCTCATTGCTGCCCATAATCCCGTGATGCCGCGCTCCGGCGTCTCTGTATACACAGACTCATGGGATCGCGGGTACGTGGTCGCGTCCGGTACATGGACGATGGAGAATGCCCGACAAGCATTTCCAATTCAGACTTCTAAGATCCGATGTATGAGGGATGAGAAGACATGCACTGTAGCTCAAGCCGAAATCGCATTCGGCAACATCCTGAATTTGGAGACGTACAGCTACGACATCGCTAAGTGGGATAACACGACGATCCTGTTTCGTACGGACACTGAGTGTGTTGAGTATGTCTACACGATTGATCGAGCGAACAAGCGACTACTCGGCACCCGTACTAAGAAGCCAAAGGCTGGTGCAGAGTGTTCGGCTGTTGAGGACAAAGCGCTTCGTCTCGCATTTGTTGATGGCTTCGATGTTTGGAAAACTGTAAATCAGGAGGCTGAATCCAAGATCGCGCCAATCATGTGGGCGGTGGTAGGGGCATGGTGGCTCCTATTTGGTTGGTGGTTCTGGAGCAAACGGAAGAGCGCACGGAACCTCGCCGCATAGCGCCCATTGTGCTCCTCACCGATCCCGCGTAGAGTCCACCCGTCGCAAGACGATGGCGCTGAACCTTAGAATGGACTGCGGGCAGACCCGGGGGCAGTACCCGGCGCCTCCACCTTAGCAGCTTGAGCTTAAAGGTCTCATTTCGGTGAGATCGATTTCGCCGCAAGGCAAAATCCCAAGGCTGCTATGGCGGGGGCGAACCAGGATCGATGGTCGCAAAGAAGTTCTGAATTGTGCTCGGCATGATACCGCCGTTATCGGGTCAAAAACCTAAATGCAAACGATAACGTTGCATTGAACGAAGTGCGCCTCGCGGCGTAACCTGTTCGGGGTTGGTCCACCTGGCAACAGAACGGCCATGGCCGCGTCAACCTTCGGGTTGGCGCGGCTTTTATTTGTGAACCGGCCTCGCGCTGTGCGCGACTACAATCACAAGTACTATTGTGCTAAATTGCGCTGCCGCAGAGATGGAGGCGAACGCGTTGACCCAGGCCATCGCTGCCGACAACACCTCCCGAAACAATTTGCTTGTCATCGCTGCCGGCGGTCTGCTGTCGGGCCTGTTGACGCCGCTCACGCCGCAATTGATCGACAAGTTCACCGGCGGTTCCGGCAATCTGCGCATGGCGCTGGTGGCGGTTCCGTTTGCGGTGCTCGTCTTCTTCGTGGTCCGGCGCTGCAGCGCCAATCCGGTTTGGGCGGCGCTGCTTGCCGGCATTGTCACCATGGTCGCTTTCGTCTGCGCGGTGAACGCCGCAATCTGGATCGACATGCAGGCCTATGGCGCCTCCAAGATGATGCGCAACGTGCTGGCGGGCCTCGCCGGCGGTTTCGTCGGCGCCGGCCTGATGGCGCTGGCGATCGCGCTGCTGCCGGCCGGGCCGCGCGATGCGGCGTTATGGATGCGGATGCTGCTGACGGGCACGCTGGCCGGCACGCTGATGGCGGTCGACAGCGCGCTCGATCTCGATCTCACCTCGGTGCTCTATCCGGTCTGGCAGGCCGCCGTCGCGGTGCGGCTGGCGATGGTGTTGCAGCGAGGGACGTTGACCTGACGAGGCTACCGGCTTACGGCGCGATCGTCAGCACGGCCTTCATGTTGGGATGGAAGCGGCAGTAATATTCGACCGTGCCGGCCTTCTTCAGCACCGACGTCACGGTCTTCTTCGGCGGCATGGCGACATCGAAATCGCCGTTTCGCGCGGTGGCGGTGTGGGCGAAGATGTCCTTGTTGATCCATTCGATGGTGTCGCCGACCCTGGCGGTTACCTGCGCCGGCGACACCACGAGATTGTCCATCACGATCTGGATGGTTGCGGCATGCGCCGGGATGGCGATGGCGCCCGATAGCAGGGCGGTCCCGATGAGAAACGTGCGTCTCGGCAGCATGGCAGTCTCCCTTACTTCAGGCCGGCGGCGACGTGTTCGGCGTGCTGCTGGTGGCCCTGAAACAGCTTCAGGCCGGTCTGCAGCAGGCTCTTCAGCTCGGCATTGCTGGCTGACGGGATCAGCAGTGTCTCCAGCGCGCCATTGACCGCCTTGTGGTAGGCAATCTCGTTGGCGATATAGGCCTTGTCGTAGTCGGCGCCTTTCAGTTTGCCGAGTTCGGCCAGCTTGTCCGCGGCCTGCTTCGAGAGCGTCTTGCTGGTGTCGTTGTCCTCGGGCGTGACCTTCAGCTTCTTGACGAGGTCGAGCGCCTGCTTGTTCACGGCTTCATGGTCGCGCACCATGCCCTCCGCGAACGCCTTGACGTCCTTGTTGCTGGCCTTGGTGATCGCTTGCTTGCCGGCGGCGACGTCGATGACGCCGGCGGTGTAGGCGATATGCGCGATCTGCGGGTCGGTGGGCTTTGCGCCCTGCGCCAGTGCGGCGCCGCCCAAAAGGCTCAATGCGGCAATCGCCGCGCTCAATCGAACGAACATGGTGTGACACTCCTGTGGCGCCGACGCGAGCGGTCGGCTTTCAAGTTGATTGCACAGGAGTTGGATGGCGCAGGTGGCCGGAGGTTCCCGAAAAAATCAGATTAAGCCGAGCCGGTTCAGCACCGCATCGGTGAGCCGTTCGCAGCGCCTGCCGGCAAACGGAAACGCGTCCATCACGACGGGGCCGATCTTCTTCTCGACATTGTCGCGCAGCATGACGCGGGCGCGATGCAGCCTCGTCTTCACGGTCACAGGATTGAGCCCCAGAATCTCGGCGGTCTCCTCGACATTCATGCCCTCGATCACCCGGGTGATGAAGACGAGCCGGAACGGTTCCGGCAATTCGTCGATGGCGTGTTCGACGACATGCTGAATTTCACGTTGGGCCATGGATTTTTCCGGGTCGTCTGCGGCGGCGCGGGGAAACTGGATGATCTGGGCTTCGAGCGTGCCCTGTGGCAACGACGACAGTTCCACGCCCGGCCGCTGCCGGCGCAATCGTCCCAGCGCCTCGTTCATCGCGATCCGCGCCAGCCAGGTCGCCAGGCTGGAATCGCCGCGAAAACTCTCCAGATGCGTGAAGGCGCGGACGTAAGTTTCCTGCACGACGTCCTCGGCCTCGCCATCATTGCGCAGGATGCCACGGGCGAGCCGGTAGAGCCGGCGGTTGTTCGCCTGCATGATGGCGCGAGCCGCGGTCTCGTCGCGGGCCAGCGCCCGGCGGATCAGGTCGAGGTCACCAGTGTCGACGGGCGGAATATGAGGCGTGTGGGCCTGACGCATGATGGTTCCACCAATAGCAATGTATTGGGGTTGGATGCGGCAAAGGCCAAGAGGTTCCCGAAATAATTTGGGGCGCGTCGGCGGCTACCTGGAAGTATCCAGGCAGCCGCACAGCCTTTCGCTCACGCGCTCGCCGGCACCTGATCGAGGAAGCCGGTGATGCTGCGGATGCGGCCGTCGCTCAGCACGGCGAAATCCGTGCCCTTGATCGGGCTGTCAGCGCCGTCGGGGCCGAGGCCCCAGCAGAACCGGACGTGGTCGCCGTACCCATTGGGCTCGCCGATCAGCTTGAATTTGAAATCCGGAAACCGCTGCTGCACGCCTGCGATCAGCGCATCGACGCCGTCATGGCCGTCGCCGCTCATCAAGGGGTCGACATAGCGGGCGTCTCTGGCCCAGTTTTGGCTGAGGATCTCGCGGCGGCGGGCCGGGGTTCGCTCGTTCCACAAATCGATGTAACTGTTGGCAATGGTCTGCGCGTCGGTCATGGGGCTCTCCTTCGTTGCGGCCGAATGGATCGGCTGACCCTTTATCGAAGGTTCGCGCGCGTGTTTCGATTACCTCAGAGGTCAAGGAAACGCGGTCATTGAGATACGGATCAAGGAAAGGTACGGCGCGAGGGCAGGCAAACCCTCGCGCCGCGAAAAATCACTTCGCCGCAACCACCATGATCTCGACGTTGTATTGCGGGGACGCCAATTGGGCCTCGACCGTGGCGCGCGCCGGGGTGTTGCCCGCCGACACCCAGCCGTCCCACACCGCGTTCATTTCCGGGAAGGTTTTCATGTCGGTGATGTAGATCGTGGCCGACAGAAGCTTCGACTTGTCGGTCCCGGCTTTGGCGAGATGGCCGTCGATGGTCTTGAGCACGTCCTGCGTCTGCTTGGTCACGCTTTCGCCGGCTGCATTGTTGGCGACGACGCCCGCGAGATAGACGGTGTTGCCGTGGACGACGACCTGGCTCATGCGCGGGCCGGTTTCGAAACGCTGGACTGACATGGTGTTCTCCGTTTTTTAAAGTGGCGCGCCTCCTTAGCGCGCCGGGGCGCGATCGGCTACTGCGTTCTTGGCAATGAAGGCCGCTCAAATTGTCACGTATCGGGGAATCCAACTTAAAGCCGGGTTGGTTTGGCTTTGCCGGAGCGCTGCGGGCGGCCGACGATATTGCACGGAGTGCAATTGTCCGATTGCAACGCAAAAAGTCATGTGATCGATGGTGGAGGATCGATGTCCGCACCGGATTCTTCATGACGATTGAGCCAGCGACACTTTGCGTTGCCGCGACCGGAATCTTCGTGATCGGCTTCATGAAGGGCGCTTTCGGCGGTGGCTTCGCGATCATCGGCATTCCGCTGCTGGCCTTGGTGATGAACCCGATCGATGCGGGCACGATGCTGGCCCCGCTGTTCGTGGCGATGGATGTCTTCGCGCTGCGCTACTGGAAGCCGTCGACGTGGTCGAAGCCGGACCTCTCGATTTTGTTGCCGGGTCTTCTGGTCGGCATCGGCGTCGGCTTCTTCGTGCTCAGGGATCTCGACCGCCACGCGATCGAGATCGTGATGGCGCTTATCACCCTGGTGTTTGCCGGCTTGTGGCTGCGCGGCGGCGCCGGCGTCTCGGTGCGGCCGCGTTCGCCGGCCACGGCGCTGCTGGCCGGCGGCGCGTCGGGCGTGACGACGATGGTCGCCCATTCCGGCGGCCCGCCGCTGGCGATGTACCTGCTGCCGCTCGGGCTCTCCAAGCAGATGTATGCCGGCACGACGAGCATGTTCTTCACCGTCGGCAACCTCATCAAGGTCGGGCCCTGGCTGCTGATCGGGCATCTCTCGCAGGCCCTGGTGACGATGATGCTGCTTGGCATACCCGTCGCCTTTGCCGGCGTCTGGACCGGCTGGCGGTTGCATCAGCGCCTCGACCAGGTGCAGCTCTACCGCGCCTGTTACGCGCTGCTTGTCGTCACGGCCTTGAAATTGCTGTGGGACGGCGTCGCCGGATATGCGCGGTGAGTTCTGCCGGCGATCAGCCCACTGCTTCGCCGCTGAGGTCACTTATTTTTCGAACGCGTCATACACCAGCGCCTTGAAGGCCGGGGTGATGCGTGAGCGTTCCAGCTGGGTCTGCTCCATGAGGATGTAGACCATGTCCAGTTTGGGATCGACGCCGAAGTATGTTCCGCTGCCGCTATCCCATTTCAGTTCGCCGATCGAACCTGCCGGCGGCGGCTTCGCATTTCCCGGTTCGACGCGAACCGCAAGGCCATAGCCGTAGCCAAAACCATCGCCGGGAAAATAATAGTAATCGCGTCCGACGCCGGAGCCCGGTCCGATCTGGTCTGACGTCATCTGCTTGAACGCGGCGGGGCTGAGATACTGCTTGCCGTCCAGCTTGCCGCCGCCCAGCAGCATTTGCGCAAATCGTGCATAATCCGTGATGGTCGAGAGCAGGCCGCCGCCGGCTGACTCCCATTCGGCGTGCCTGCGCCGTTCCTCCCCCGACATACGCAGGACGGTATCGCCCGGCAGCGGCTCGGCCATGCGCGCCGCTTCAGCCGAGCCCTGCAGCACGAACTTCGTGCTGGTCATGCCAAGCGGATCGAGAATGCGCTCTTTCAGGAAGTGGTACAGCGATTTGCCGGAGACAATTTCGATGACGCGTCCGAGAACGTCGGTGGAATGGCCGTAGCGCCAGAGTGTGCCGGGCTGTCTCGCCAGTGGCAGGCGGGCAATACGTTCGGCAAACTCCGCATTGTTGAAATGTCCTTCAAAGATATTCGCGTCCGTATAGGCCTTCATGATCAATTCGCTGCCGATGTATTCATAGGTGATGCCGGACGTATGCCGGAGCAGGTCCTCGATCGTCACCGGCCGGTTCGGCGGCACGAGTTCCAGGATCGGGTTGCCGTCCTTCGGTTTGGATTCCACGCCGACTTTCGTGGCGGCAAATGACGGAATGTATCGTGACACCGGGTCGGCCAGCGCCAGTTTTCCTTCGTCGATCAGCATCATCGCAGCCAGGCTGGTGATCGGCTTGGTCATCGAATGGATGGCAAAGATCGTATCAGGCGTCATCGGCAGTTTGGTGGCGACGTCCCGAACGCCGAAGCTCTTGAGATAGACCGGCCGGCCATGCTGCTGGATCAGCACGACCGCGCCGGGAAGCTTCCCGGTAGTCACTTCGTTTTCGAAAAATTGCGACAGGCGCTCGAGTTTGGCGGGTGACGGCGCCGGCGCGGCGGCGTTGGCCTGGGCGCGGGCGGGGACGTCGCTCCCGGCCATCACAGCGGCCGCGATGGACAGAGCCCATATGATCTTCGGCATCATGGCAAGTATCCCCCGCGCAAGTAGGCCGGAACGGCCGCAGCAACTGCTTCGATCGCCCAGGTATTCTGCGGCCTTGTCAGCCCGCCGCCTTCGCCGCCGCGCGTCCCGCATTCCGCCCCGAAAACAGACACCCGCCGAGGAACGTGCCCTCCAGCGAGCGATAGCCGTGCACGCCGCCGCCGCCGAAACCGGCGGCCTCGCCGGCAGCGTACAGCCCCTTGATGATGTCGCCGCCTGTGCCGAACACGCGGGAGTCGAGATCGGTCTCGAAGCCGCCGAGCGTCTTGCGGGTCAGGATGTTGAGTTTCACCGCGATCAGCGGACCATGCTCGGGGTCGAGGATGCGATGCGGTTTGGCGGTGCGGATCAGCTTGTCGCCGATATAGCGCCGCGCATTGTGGATGTTCATCACCTGCGCATCCTTGACGTAGGGATTCGTCATCTCGCGGTCGCGCGCCTCGATCTGGCGCTTGATGTGATCGAGCTGCAGCAGATTGTCGCCACTGAGCGCGTTCATGGCGCTGACGAGGTCGGCGAGATTATCGCGCACGATGAAGTCGGCGCCTTTTTGCTTGAATGCTTCCACCGGCGCCGGCGCGCCCTTGTTGGTGGCGCGCTTGATGGTCATGCGCCAGCTCTTGCCGGTGAGGTCGGGGTTCTGTTCCGAGCCTGACAGCGCGAACTCCTTCTTGATGATGCTCTGGGTCAGGATGAACCAGGAATAATCGTAGCCCGTCGACATGATGTAGTGCAGCTGGCCGAGCGTGTCGGAGCCGGGAAACAGCGGCGCGGGCAGCCGTTTTCCCGTGGCGTCGAACCATAGGGATGACGGACCCGGCAGGATGCGAATACCGTGGCGCGGCCAGATCGGCGACCAGTTCCTGATACCCTCGACGTAATGCCACATCCGGTCGCGGTTGATCAGCCGCGCGCCGGCAGCCTCGGTGATCCCGATCATCCGTCCGTCGACATGTTCGGGCACGCCCGAGATCATGAATTTCGGCGGCGCACCGAGGCGCTTCGGCCAGTTCTGCCGGACCAGATCGTGATTGCCGCCGATGCCGCCGGAGGCAACGATCACTGCCTGGGCGCGAAAGCTAAAATCGCCGGTGACCTGGCGCGAGCTGCTCTGGCCGCGTTCGACATTGGTGGGTTCGAGGATCGAGCCGCTGACGCCGTCGACGGTGCCGTTGGTGATACTGAGCGCATCGACGCGGTGGCGGAACTTGAAAGTCAGCCGGCCGTTCTTCTGCGCCTCGCGGGCGCGCCGTTCGAACGGCTCGACGATGCCCGGGCCGGTGCCCCAGGTGACATGAAAGCGCGGCACCGAATTGCCGTGCCCCATCGCGTCATAGCCGCCGCGTTCGGCCCAGCCGACCACAGGAAAAATACGGTGGCCCATCGCGCGCAGCCAGTCGCGCTTCTCAGCCGTAGCGAACGCGACATAGGCCTCCGCCCACTTCTTCGGCCAGAGATCCTCGTCGCGGTCGAAGCCCGCGGTGCCGATCCAGTCCTGCAGCGCCAGATCGTAGCTGTCCTTGATGCCGAGCCGGCGCTGTTCTGGGCTGTCGACCAGGAACAGGCCGCCGAACGACCAGAACGCCTGACCGCCAAGGCTTTGTTCGCCCTCCTGGTCGATCACGATGACGCGCTTGTCGGCGTCGGCGATTTCACATGCCGCGACCAGGCCGGCCAGCCCGCCGCCGACCACGATCACGTCTGCGTCCTCTGCCATCCATGTCCTCCCCCAACCCAGAGCCCCCTTCCGATTGAAATCGGAAAGGGGCTCTGTTTGTCGCTTTGACGCGTTTTCATCGCGCGAACCGGTGCCCACTTCGCTGGAAAACGCTCCGATGTTGATTCAAGCCACGCCATCCAGCGCGGTCAACGGCAAATGCCCCTTGCCTGTGGCGAAGCCGCCACCGTGGAAACGTTAACTTGTTCCAGTTTGGGACCTTTTCTCACCTCGGGTGCAGCGCCGTTGCAACACTTAATTTGAATTTGTTTTGAGCGGCTCCAGCCGCCTAGACAAAATCACGGTCTCGAACGACGCTCGCGAAGTCTTGCATCACTAAGACAATCAGATTCGGGTTCGACGTTTCAGGACTGGGGCTGGGATATGAAGCTGGCGACGGGGTTGCTTGCGGCGGTGCTGCTGCTGGCAGGGGTTGTATCGAGCCAGGCGGTGGTCCGGATCGCCGACGATCGCGGCGGCCGGATCGGCACCTATGTCGATAAATACCAGGGCCTGCGGAGTTCCGGCGAGATGGTGATCATCGACGGCCTGTGCGCCTCGGCCTGCACCATCGTTCTCGGCGCCGTTCCCCACGACAAGATCTGCGTCACCTCGCACGCCAATCTCGGTTTCCATGCCGCCTGGGATTTCGGCGCCAACGGCCGGGCGATCACCAACGCCGAAGCCACCCAGATGCTGTATTCGATGTACCCGACGCCAATCCGGCGCTGGATCGCCCAGCGCGGCGGCTTGACCCAGCGCATGATCTTCCTGCGCGGCAAGCAATTGCAGGCGATGTTCAAGCCCTGCTATCTCGACGCCCAGGCGTCCGCGATCAAGCCCGCGTCTCGCTGAGATCGCCCGGCGTCGCACTGAGATCCCGGCGTCGCACTGCGATCGCCCCGGCGTCTCCCTGAGATCGCCCGGCGTCGCGCTGAAACGGCAGATATTCCTCCGCATGACGTGATCGGCCGCGCTTCCATGGCGCTTGCCTGGTCCTGGAACTGGCCCTATCTGAACCCCATGGTTCAGCCGATTTCCACCCAGCACGGGATGATCGCGGCACCCCGGCCGCAGGGCAGGGTGGCGTCTGCGATCGTCTGGGGCGCCGCCAGCCTCGGCGGGCTTGCCGTGTGCGGCGCCGCAGCGCTGTGGTTCCACTACGGGACCACGGTGTTCTTTGAAATGATCGCCGCCGGTATTTCGGCCTGCTTCTGATCCGGACATAGGGAAATTTTTTGCATGGACCGGAGCATCCGACCGCTGGTGATTGTCGCATCCTTTGCCGTCAGCCTGCTGGTTGGCCTCCTGATCATGCTGTGGGCGCTGGGCGGCCTGCGCACCGTCACGGCGCCGGCCGCGATCGGCGGGCCGTTTCAACTGACCGACCAGGCCGGCCAGACCGTGACCGACAAGGATCTCAAGGGCCGGCCGACGCTGATCTTCTTCGGCTTCACCCATTGCCCTGATGTGTGCCCGACCGCGCTGTTCGAGATTTCCGAAGTGCTGAAGGCGATGGGCAAGGACGCCGACCGGGTCAACGCCTTTTTCGTCTCGGTCGATCCGGAGCGCGACACCGCGGCCGCGATGAAGGATTATCTCTCCAGCTTCGATCCGCATCTGAAGGGCCTGACCGGCAACCCCGAGGCGGTGTCCAAGGTGCTGTCGGCCTACCGGGTTTATTCCAAGAAGGTCCCGCTCAAGGACGGCGATTACACCATGGACCACACCGCGCTGATCTATTTGATGGATCGCGACGGCCGCTTCGTCTCGCCGTTCAACCTGAAACGGACGCCCCAGGAAGCCGCGACCGATCTGAAGAAATACCTCTGAGCCGTACCAAAGCCCCGCAAAACGGCCTCGCATCGGATGCCGGATGGTCTATAAGGCCATCCAATTCCACAACAAAACGCCGGCAATGCCCCACCAGCCAGCCTTGTTACAAAGCGCCAGATTGCCAAAATCCGTCCGCAGCCTGCTGACCGGGATGTCGATCGCGGCTGCGCTGGCCGTTTTGCTGCCCGGTGAGGTGTCCGCACAAACCGCGCCCCGGCCCGCGGTCGAGGCGGCGCCGCAGGCGGTGCCAGGCTTCTGGGACCCGAGGCGGCGTCCGGACCGGCCCGATTTGTCGCGCCTGACCGTGATCCGGTTCCTGACCGAGACCGACTATCCGCCGTTCAACTTCACCGGCCCCGACGGCAATCCGGCCGGCTTCAACGTCGATCTGGCGCGCGCGCTGTGCGACGAGATCAAGGTCACCTGCACCATCCAGATGCGCCGGTTCGAGACCCTGATCGACGCTATCACCAGCAACCGCGGCGACGCCATCATCGCGTCGATGGCAGTGACGCCGCAATTGCGCGCCCGCATCGATTTCACCGACCCCTATTACCGCGCGCCGGCGCGCTTCGTGTCGCGGCGCGACGCTGTCATGCCGGAGGTGCGTCCCGAATATCTCGAAGGCAAGAAGATCGGCGCTATCGGCGGCACTTCGCATGAGGCCTATCTGAAGGCGATGTTCACCGACGCCGAGATCAAATCATACCCCAATGACGAGGCGCTGCGGTTGGCTTTGCGGCGGAGCGAGGTCGATTTCATCTTCGGCGACGCGATCGCGCTGGCGTTCTGGATCAACGGCACCGATTCGGGCGAATGCTGCGCCTTCTCGGGCGGGCCGTTCGTCGAGAGCCGCTATTTCGGCGAGGGCATCGGCATCGCGGTCCGCAAGGGCAACGATCTGCTGCGGCAGTCGCTGAACTGGGCGCTGTTCCGGCTCTGGGAAAAAGGCCGCTATACGGATTTGTGGCTGCGTTATTTTTCCATCAGCCCGTTTTAGGCTGCCAACCATCAGCCGTCATTGCGAGGAGCGAAGCGACGAAGCAATCCACTCTTCCCTTGTTGCTCCATGGATTGCTTCGCTTCGCTCGCAATGACGGCTATATTGCCCGTTTCCTTCTCTTCTTTCCCTGCCCTTCGGAGAAAGCTCGTTTAAATGTCCACCATCGACCTTGCCGCCAACCCGAGCGATTTGCGCGCGCTCGCCGAACAATCCAACGCCTGGCCGTTCGAGCAGGCGAAAGCGATTGTCGCGCGGCTGAAAAAGAGCCCGAAGGATGAGGTGCTGTTCGAGACCGGCTACGGCCCGTCGGGGCTGCCGCATATCGGCACCTTCGGCGAGGTCGCGCGCACCACCATGGTGCGCCATGCCTTTCGCGTGCTGACCGAGGACAAGATCAAGACGCGGCTGCTGGCGTTCTCCGACGACATGGACGGCCTGCGCAAGGTGCCGGACAACGTGCCGAACAAGGAGCTGCTGGAAGCCAATCTCGGCAAGCCCTTGACCAAGGTGCCGGATCCGTTCGGTACCCATCCGAGCTTCGGCCAGCATAATAATGCGCGGCTGCGTGCCTTCCTTGATTCCTTCGGCTTCGACTACGAATTCGCCAGCGCAACCGACTACTACACTTCGGGCAAGTTCGACGCCGCGCTGCTGCGCATGCTGGAGCGGATTGAGAAGGTGATGGCGATCATGCTGCCGAGCCTGCGCGAGGAGCGCGCGGCCAGCTATTCGCCGTTCTTGCCAATCTGCCCTCGCACCGGCCTCGTACTCTACGTGCCCGTAACCGCGCATGACGCCAAGGCAGGCACGATCTCCTATGAAGACCCGGGGACCAAGGAAAGCATCACCGTTCCCGTTACCGGCGGCCACTGCAAGTTGCAATGGAAGCCGGATTGGGCGATGCGCTGGTACGCGCTTGGCGTCGACTATGAAATGGCCGGAAAGGATTTGATCGACTCAGTGAAGCTGTCAGGCAAGATCTGTTCTGCGCTCGGCGGTACGCCGCCGGAGGGATTCAACTTCGAACTCTTCCTCGACGACAAGGGCCAGAAGATTTCCAAGTCGAAGGGTAACGGGCTCACCATCGACGAATGGCTGCGCTATGCGTCGCCGGAATCGCTGTCGCTGTTCATGTACCGCGAGCCGAAGGCGGCGAAGCGCCTGCATTTCGACGTGATTCCGCGCGCCGTCGACGACTACCAGCAGTTCCTCGAAGGCTTTCCGCGGCAGGACGCCAAGCAGCAGCTTTCCAATCCGGTCTGGCATATGCATTCCGGCCAGCCCCCGAAGGCCGACATGCCGGTCACGTTCCAGCTGTTGTTGACGCTGGTGTCGTCGTCGAATGCGGAGAACGCCGAAACGCTGTGGGGTTTTATTGGACGCTATCGTCCCGGCGTGACGCCGCAGACGCATCCGAAGCTCGACGCGCTGGTCGGTTACGCCATCAATTATTATCGCGACTTCGTGGCGCCGACCAAAAAATTCCGTGAGCCGACCGATGGTGAGCGGGTCGCGTTGCAGGATCTGCGCGACGCGCTGTCGCAATTGCCGGCGACATCAACGGCGGAAGAGATCCAGAACGTGGTCTACGAGATCGGCCGCCGCGAGCCGTTCCTCGATCTCGTCAAGAAGGGCAAGGATGGCCGGCCGGGCGTTTCGCTCGACTGGTTCAACATGCTCTATCAGGTGCTGCTCGGTCAGGAAAAAGGCCCGCGCTTCGGCTCATTCGTCGCGGTGTATGGTCTGGCCAACGCCGTGGCGATGATCGACGGCGCGCTGGCAAGGTCGGCGTAGAGTTATTGTCGTCCCGGCCCCCGTGCGCAACTGCGCACTAGGCCGGGACGACGATAGAGTTGGGCTTTGCAGCGCATCGCCCTACCGCGACGCAGCGCCGCAAATCCGGATGGCAGGCCCGCCGCAATTTCAGCCGCGGCCTGCGCCGAATTGCGCTACACTCCCGCCATCAAGCCCCCGATCGAGGGGCGGGCAACAATGGGAGCAGACGTATGCAGTTGGTTTCGCCGAACATGCACAATGACAGCAGCGCCGAGGAGTGGCAGGCGCGGGTCGATCTGGCCGCGGCGCATCGTCTCGCCTTCAACCAGGGTTTTTCCGAAGGCATCTTCAACCATCTGACCTACACGGTGCCGGGCCGCAGCGACCGCTATTACCAGATCCCGTTCGGCATGCACTGGTCCGAGGTCACCGCCTCGTCCTTCATGGAAGTCGGCATCGATGACGGCGAGGTCAAGCGCGGCGAGGGTGAGGTCGAGCGATCCTGCTATTGCATCCACGCCCCGATCCACAAGGCGCTGCCGCAGGCCAAAGCGGTGTTTCACACCCACATGCCCTATGCCAGCGCGCTGACGCGCCTCGATGATCCCCGCATCAAGGAGATCGGCCAGACCGAGGTCGGCCTGTCAGGCGCCATCGCCTATGACGACGAATATACCGGCCCGGCCGTCGATCCCGCCGAGGGCGCCCGCCTTGCGAAGGTGATCGGCGACAAGCAGGTGCTGTTCATGGCCAATCATGGCATCTCGACGGTCGGTGCGACCGTCGCCGAGGCTTACGACATGCTCTATTACGTCGAGCGCGCCGCGCAGGTGCAGATCTACGCGATGTGGACCGGGCAGAAGCTGAAGCAGCTTCCCGCACCTGTGGTGGAGAAGACCCAGCGCGAATACAAGGACGAGCGTCTCTACAAGGGACCGACCCCGGCACAGCGGCACTTCGATGCGCTAAAGCGCATGCTTGATCGGAAAGAGCCGGATTACGCGACGTAGTAGTTGCTGTCGTCCCGGCGAAGGCCGGGACCCATAGCCACCGGCGCCTGTTGTGAGCGAAGGCGTCCGCTACATCGCAAAACAAACCGCACCTCGCGGTATGGGTCCCGGCCTGCGCCGGGGCGACGATCAATCGGCAGCGTTGCTCACCCCGCAGCAGCCCGCACCTGATCCGCAAACGCGTGCCACACTTCCGGCCGCCAGCTTCCGTTCGCGGCGCCTGACGTGGAGGGCAGGATCCAGATTCGTGTGTCGGCGATCCGCTCAGCCTGCTCGCCGTATTCGCGCTTGCCGCCGAGAAACCCCTGTCCGGCCGCCTTGCTCGTGAACGCCAGGAATTTCGGCCGGAATGCCGCAACCGAATTGCTCAGGCGAGATCGCGCATCCAGTCGCAGTTCGGATAGCGGGATCTCGTGATCCATTCCCGAGTGCGTCTTCACGAGATCAGTGAGTCCGATCCGATACTGCAGCAGATCGCGGTACTGGTGCGGCTGCAGCAGCGCCGGCGTCAGCCCGGTCTCGTGCAAAATCTTCCAGAACTTGTTCTGCTTGTGCGCATAGTAAGCCCTGGCTTTGGCGGACGCCGTCCCCGCGGCCATCCCGCACAAAACGATGCGAAGCGAATCTTCCAGCAGGTCCTGCAGGACATCCGGAGCCGGGGACAACCCTACTGGCTCGCCCATACGATCCGCGCGATCCATTCGACGTCGTCGGCGTCGAGCGCGCGGTCGGCCTGCGTCGGGTTGAGCGATTGCAGCTCGAGCGTCCTGGTGGTGCGGCGCTTCAATTCCTTCACCATCACCTCGCCGTCGCTCGTCTTCACCACCACGCGGTCGCCGCGCCGGATCGGTGTGCCCGGCGAGACCACGATGATGTCGCCGTCGCGGTAGGCGGGCTTCATCGAATCGCCGGATATTTCCAGCGCATAGGCGTGCTCGTCGTCCGCGGCGGGCAGCGCCACCTCGTCCCAGCCCTTGCCGGCGGGAAAACCGCTGTCGTCGAAATGGCCGCCGCTGCCGGCTTGGGCAAAGCCGAGCATCGGCACTGATTGCTGGCTGCGCGCGCCGTCGCCGATCAGCTGCACAAACGTGTCGATCGAGGAATTGGTGGCGGCCAGCGCCTTGGAGACCGATTCGGTCGAGGGCCAGCGTTCGCGGCCGTCGCCCGTGATGCGCTTGGATTTGTTGAAGGTGGTGGGGTCAAGGCCGGAGCGCTTGGCGAGGCCCGAGGGCGACAGCCCGGCACGCTCGGCGAGCCGGTCGAGCGCGGTCCAGACCTGGCCGTGGGTGAGAATGCGGGCTTTGGATGGTTTGGCCATGGGATCACTCAAAGTCGGGTTTAGGAATTATTGCCTGAAACCCGAGGTTTCCGCAAATTCCATGCTGGTCGGAACGGCGCGGCGGCGCTTGAGTTCAGCCCCAGCCGCCTTTACGGTCGGCGCCCGACCCGGAATCCCGGGAAAAATCCCAAGAGACTCAACGACAAACAGGGAATGCCGGCGAGTGCCCACGATCTACAAAATCAGCTCCGCCTCGGCCTGGCGCGAGGCCGAGCGGCAAGGCGTCTATCGGGGCAGCGCGGACGATCTGCGCGACGGCTACATCCATTTTTCCACAGCCTCCCAGGTCGCCGAAACCGCGCGGAAACATTATTTCGGCCAGACCGGGCTGTTTTTGATCGCGGTCGACGCCGATGCGCTCGGGGATGAATTGCGCTGGGAGCCCTCGCGCAACGACGAATTGTTCCCGCATCTCTATGGCGAACTCGATCTCGGCGCCGTCACCGCCATCCTCGACATGCGGGCGCGGTCCGACGGCCATCATGACATTCCGGAGCTTGCGCCGTGATCCGCGCCTTCGACGCCTTTTCACTGCCGCTGCTGCGCTGGTTCGATCCGGAGGATGCGCATCGCATGGCCATCCAGGGCCTGCGGCTGCTGCCGCCGATCCGCCCGAAGCCGGACGATTCGAAGCTGGCGGTGCGCGCCTTCGGCCTCAACTTTCCCAATCCGATCGGGATGGCCGCGGGCTTCGACAAGAGCGCGGAGGCGCCCGACGCGCTGCTGCGGCTGGGATTTGGATTCGTCGAGATCGGCTCGGTGACGCCGAAACCGCAAGTCGGCAATCCGCGGCCGCGGCTGTTCCGGATGGAGCGCGACGAGGCCGTGATCAACCGGATGGGCTTCAACAATGACGGGGCGGAGATTGTGCTGCGGCGACTCGCCTCGCGCGCGCATCTTTCCGGCATCGTCGGCGTCAATGTCGGAGCCAACAAGGATTCGGCCGACCGCACCGCCGATTACGTCAAGCTGATCGAGACCTTTGCGCCGGTCGCGAGCTATTTCACCGTCAACGTCTCCTCGCCGAACACGCCGGGCCTGCGCAATCTGCAGCAATCGGCCGCGCTCGACGATCTCCTCGCCCGGGTGATCGATGCGCGCGAGCGGGTGCGCAAGAATGCCGGCGATTCCCCGGTGCTGCTCAAGATCGCGCCGGATTTGAGTCTGGCCGAACTCGACGATGTCGTGCACATCGCGCGCTCGCGCCGGGTCGACGGCATGGTCGTGGCCAACACCACGCTGGCGCGGCCCTCGAGCTTGCGCGAATCGGGCCGCGCCAAGGAGCAGGGCGGCCTGTCGGGACGGCCGTTGTTCCGGCTGTCGACGCGGATGGTCGCGGAAACCTATGTGCGTGCCGAAGGCGCCTTCCCGCTGATCGGGGTCGGCGGCATCGATAGTGGAGGTGCCGCACTCACAAAAATCCGCGCCGGTGCCAGCCTGATCCAGCTCTACTCGTCGCTGATCTACAAGGGCCTCGGGCTGGTCGAGGACATCAAGAACGATCTGTCCTCGACCTTGCTGCGCACGGGGCGCGACTCGCTGGCGGAAATCGTCGGCGCCGATGCCGCGACGATCACCGCCGAGGAATGGCCGGTGCAGTAGTCCATGTGATCCGTCATCCTGAGGCGCGAGCGCAAGCGAGCCTCGAAGGATAGACGGCCCGTGGCCGTGCATCCTTCGAGGGCCGCGCTGCGCACGGCCACCTCAGGATGACGGATTACACAGGCTTTTCCGCAAACGACTTCCTCAACAACGCCGGATAGCGCAGCGCCTCAAGCCCGCCGCGGGCCGCGTAATGCACCAGTAGCGCGCCCCACAGCCCGGCATTGCCGAACGATCGCAGCGCCAGCCACGCGCCAAGGAAGATCAGGAGCGACAGCAGCATCAGGTTGCGCATGTCGCGCGCCCAGGTGGCGCCGATATAGACCCCGTCAAAGGCAAAGGCGAACACGCCGAGTAGCGGCGCGAAGATCACGAACGGCAGATAATCGCGCGCGATGCGCCGCACGTCGACGCTCGCCGTCATGACGTCGATCAGGGAGGGGCCGAACAGTGCGAAGACGGCGGCGACGGCGAGCGCAAAGCCAAAGCCCCAGATCACGACCAGTTTGACCGCGCCGGCGAAACCGCTTCTGTCGCGGGCGCCGTAGGCGCGGCCGCAGAGCTGTTCGGCGGCATTGGCAAGGCCGTCGAGGAAGAAGGCGCTGATCATCAGGAAATTGTTCAACACCGCATTGGCCGCGAGCGTCAGGTCCCCGGCTCGGGCTCCTTGTGCGGTGAAGAACAGGAAGGCCGCGATCAAGGCCGCGGTGCGAATCAGGATGTCACGATTGACCGCCAGCAACCGCGTCAGTTTTGTGCGGTCAAGCAGCGTCGCGCGCGAGATGGCCGGTTGCCCATGGGAAAGACGCCGCGCGATCATAATGCCGAGCAGGAGCCCGGCCGCTTCCGCGATCACGGCTGCGATCGCCGCGCCGGCGATGCCGAGGTCGAGCACCAGCACCAGGAGCGCGGTCGCTGCCGCGTTGATCAGGTTGATGGTGATCTGGGTGCCGAGCGCCAGCCTGGCGCGGGCCTGTCCGATCAGCCAGCCCAGCATGACATAATTGCCGAGCGCCAGCGGCGCCGACCAGATCCGGATCGCAAAGTAGGTTTTCGCCGCGCGCGTGACGCCTTCGCTGCCGCCCATCGCCTCCAGCAGGAGGCTGGCGAGCGGGATCTGCAGCAGGATGAGCGCGGCGCCGACCAGCCCTGCGGCGATGAAGCCGCGCAGCAGGATGGCGCGTAATTCCTGGGTGTCGCCGGCGCCGAGCGACTGCGCTGTAAACGCGACTGTGCTCATGCGCAGGAATCCGAACAGCCAGAACAGGCAGTCGAACAGCACGGAGGCGACCGCCACGCCGCCGAGCAGCGTGGCATCGCCGAGCCGCCCGATCGCCGTGGTCGAGACGATGCCGATCAGCGGCGTCGTCAGGTTCGCGATCATCGCGGGACCCGCGATGGCAAACATTTGTGCCGTCGTGACTTTCGAGGGAGCGGCCGGCGAATGCATGCTTACAGCTCGACCACCAGACCGTCGCTTGCGGTGGAGTAGGAAAGCGAACCCAGCCGCCCCAGCATGTCGTCGCTCATATGCGTCAGGATCAACTGCCTGGCGTTGATCTCGGGCAGATGCGCTTCCAGCGTTTTCAGGCTGAGATGGTTTTTGACGATCTTGTCGTAATAGTACGCCTCCGCAATGAACAGGTCGGCCTCACGCGCGGCGGGGATCAACGTTTCGGTCCACTCGGTGTCGGCGCTATAGGCGATGACACGGCCCTCGGCCTCGATGCGGTAGGCCAGGAATGGTCCACCGGATTCGCCGTGCACGACAGGATAGGGCGTCACCTTGACCGCGCCGAAGCTGCGGCTTTCTTCGGGATCGAGCGCGACGACGGAGAGTTCGAAGCGCTGCTTCGTCCTTGAGGAATGCTCGAACATTGCCTCCATCAACTGCGTCAGCCGGGTCTCGATTCCCTGCGGACCGGCGATGACGAGCGGACGGGTGCGGCGGGTGAACTGCGCATCGAGCAGGAAAAACGGCAGTCCGCCAAAATGGTCGCCGTGGAAATGCGTGATCAGGATCAGGTCGATGCCGTCGCTGATGACACCGAGCCGCTTCAACGCCGGCAGGGACGAGGCGCCGCAATCGATCAGGAAATTGACGCTGGCGCCGGTGACATGGAAGCAGGTGTTGGCGCGTCCGCCGGAGCCAAGTGCGTCGCCGCAGCCGATAAATTGCAGTTGCATCGGCTGCGGTCCCTTGGCGAGGAGATTTAGCGCCCGCGCGGGCTGCCGAACAGCCGCGACAACAGCCAGACCGGAATCACGATCACGGCGCCGAGCAGGAAGTAGCGCCACAGCCAGTTGACGGCGTCAAAGCCGAGATCCCAGAGCCGCTGGAACAGCATGCGGATGCTGTGCAGGATGTTCCAGGGATCGAAGCCGACAGCGGCGAGCACGACGCCGACCAGGACCGACAGCAGGATCAGCCGGAATGCCACCGCCAGCGGCGAGCCGCCGAGAAAGCGGTTCAGGCCATCATTGCTGGCCGGCAAATCCCTGACGTCGTTGGGCATCGATCTCTCCTGCGGGTCACGCCCGCGCATTGTAGCGTTTTCGAGCGAAGTGGATACCGGTTCGCGTGAAGAAAACGCGTCAAACAAGTATCTACTATAGCGGACAGCAAATGGGGAACCCGCCTTCAGACGTCAATGGGCTGCGGGATTACGCTGCGGTAATGCTGGCGTCACTCTTCAGCATCCGCTCCAGCGTTTCCAGCCGATCGGCCTCGCGCGGCGGCTTGTCCCAGCGCAGCCGGCTGATGCGCGGAAACCGCATCGCGACGCCGGATTTGTGCCGCGGCGAGCGCGCCAGCCCCTCGAAGGCGACTTCCAGCACCAGTCCCTGGTCGGGTTCGTGCACGACGTGCCGCACGGGCCCGAATTTTTCGGTGGTGTTGCGGCGGACGAAGCGGTCGATCTGCAGCAGTTCCTCGTCGGTGAACCCGAAATAGGCCTTGCCGACCGGCACCAACTGTTCGCCGTCCTCGCCCGAGGTCCAGACGCCGAACGTGTAGTCCGAATAATAGGACGAGCGCTTGCCGTGGCCGCGCTGCGCATACATCAGGACAGCGTCGATCAGATGCGGGTCGCGCTTCCACTTCCACCATTGGCCCTTGGGGCGGCCCGGCAGATAGGCCGCATCGCGGCGCTTCAGCATCACGCCCTCGACGGCGTCGGCATCCTCGCCGGCGCCGGCTTGGGCCGGATCGGCGCGCGCCGCCGTCAGCGCGTCCCAACTGTCAAAGGCGACCGTCGGCGATAGGTCAATCCTGGCATCGTCAAGCTTTTTGACGAACGCCTCCAGCCGCGCGCGGCGCTCGACGAACGGCAGCTCGCGCAAATCGTTCTCGTCGTCGCCGAGCAGGTCATAGGCGCGCAGATGGATCGGATACTCCTTGATCAGTTTTGGCGAGACGACTTTGCGGTTGAGGCGCTGCTGCAGCACGTTGAACGTCTGCACGCGGCCGTCGCGCAGCACCAGCAATTCGCCGTCGATGGCGAAACTTGAAGACCCTTGCAGATGCAGCGCCGGCACGAGGTCCGGGAAACTCTTGGTGATGTCCTCGCCGGTGCGCGAATAAAGCCGCGCCTGGATGTGGCCGCGCTCGTCGCGGCCGCTCACCGCCTGCACGCGGATGCCGTCCCATTTCCATTCGGCGATGAAGTCGGCTGGATCGAGGTTGGCAAAATCCGAATCCTCGATCGCATGCGCCAGCATGACCGGGCGGAACGGTGTCGGATCGCGATTGACTGGCTTTTCGCTGCGCCCCTCGAGCCAGGCGAACAGGTCGAGATAGGGCGGGCTCAATCCCGGCCACATCAGCTCGACGTCATGGGCGTCCTTGCCCCCGAGATTGGCGGCGGCGGTTTTGGCGAGCCGCGCCGAAATGCCGATCCGCATCGCGCCGGTCACGAGCTTTAGCAACGCCCAGCGCCCGGTTTCATCGAGCTCATCGAGCCAGCGCGCGAGCTGTTTTGGCAGCTCGGTCTTGCCGAGGGTGCGCAGCGTGGTGACGACTTCGGAAAGGGTTGGCGGGGGCGGGTTGTTATGGCCGGGCAACGCCGCCTTCGGCCACATCAGCGCCACCGTCTCGGAGAGATCGCCGACATAATCATAGGACAGGCCGAACAGCACGGGGTCGGCGCGGTCGGTGATCAGGTCGCGGATCAGGCCGGCCTTGGCGTGCTTGAACGACAGCGCGCCGGTCAGCGCCGCCAGCGCATAGCCGCGGTCGGGATCATCAGTCTCGCGAAAATACGCCGTGAGCAGCCGCAGCTTGTTGTTGCGGCCGGGCTCATAGGCGAGGCGATCCAGCAATTCGGCGAAGCGGTTCATGCTTCGGTACCTTCAGGGGGTGGCGCCTCGTGCTCGTCCTCGTCGCCGTAGCCGACCAGATCGAGCGGCCGCGCGGCGAGGCCCTTGGTCTTGCACCAATGCACCAGCGCATCTTCCTGGCCGTGGGTGACCCAGATCTCGCCGGCGCCGGTGGCTTCGATGGTCGCGGTCAGCCCGTCCCAGTCGGCATGATCGGAAATCACCAGCGGCAATTCGATGCCGCGCTGGCGGGCGCGGGCCCGCACCCGCATCCAGCCCGAGGCAAACGCCGTGACCGGATCGGGAAACCGCCGCGTCCAGATGTCAGAGGTCGCCGACGGCGGCGCCAGCGTGATGGTGCCGGCGAGGTCGGCCTTCTTTACGCCCTTGGCCGGACGAAGCTCGCCGAGCGCAACGCCGCGGCTTTGATAATAGTGCGTGATCGCTTCCATCGCGCCATGCAGGTAGATCGGCGCGTCGTAACCGGCCTCGCGCACTAGCGCGATCACGCGCTGCGCCTTGCCGAGCGAATAGGCGCCGACCAGATGCGCTCGCTCCGGGAACAGCGCCACAGAGGCCAGCAGCTTCTTTACCTCATCGGCCGCGTTGCCATGGTGGAACACCGGCAGGCCGAACGTTGCTTCAGTGATGAAGACGTCGCAGGGCACCACTTCGAACGGCGTGCAGGTGGGATCCGAAGCGTCCTTGTAGTCACCCGAGGCGACGATGCAGGTGTCCTTGCAGGTGACGGCGATCTGCGCCGAGCCCAGAACGTGGCCGGCGGGATGGAATTTGACGGTGACGTCGCCGAGCCTGATTTCCTCGCCATAGGCGATCGCCTGCGTGGAGCCTGCGAAATTATCGCCATAGCGCAGCCGCATCATGTCGAGCGTCTCTTGCGTCGCCAGAACCGCGCCATGGCCTGGGCGGGCGTGGTCGGAATGGCCGTGGGTGATCACGGCGCGTTCCACTGATCGAACCGGGTCGATATGGAAGCCGCCTGGCTTGCAGCACAAACCGGCGGGAGCTGGCAGCAGGATGTCTTGTGGACGCATCTTGGTTATATAGGGCGTATTGCCCCGATTTTTACCTGCCCCATAGAGCCCATGCCCACGCGAATATTCCTGACCTCCGGCGATCTGATGGCCGATCGCCGTTATGATTTTGCGCGCGACCTGCAATTGAAGGGCGATCTGCCCGGCGCCGCCGACCTGCTGCTGCAGGCGACGGATTTGGCGCCGAGTTTCGTCACCGCCTGGTTCACGCTCGGCGATATCAGAGAAACGCTCGGCGAGCGCGATGCGGCGATCGCGGCGTTTCGCAAGGCGTGGGACGGCGATCCGGATGATCGTCATGGCGCCCGCCTGCGGCTGATGCGCCTCGGCGCCGAACCATTGGCCGCGATGCCGCAAGGCTATGTGCAGGTGCTGTTCGATCAATACGCGCAGCGGTTCAACTCCGCGCTGGTGGACGATCTCGGTTATCGCGGCCCGGACCTGCTGTTCAGGGCGGTGCTGTCGGTGCGCGCGGCCGCCCGCAAGCCCGCCTTCTTCAAGCGCGCCATCGATCTCGGCTGCGGCACCGGGCTCGTCGCGACGGCGTTCGCCAAAGAGGTCGATCATTTCATCGGCATCGATCTGTCGCCGCGCATGATCGAGAAGGCCCGCTCGACCGGCTTTTATGCGGAGCTTGAAGTCGGCGACATCGTGCAAGGTCTGCGCGCGAGGCCTGACAGCAGCGCCGATCTCATCCTGGCCTCCGACGTGATGATCTATGTCGCCGATCTCGCGCCGGTGCTGGCGGAATCAAGCCGCGTGCTCGCCGCCGGCGGCCTGTTCGCCTTCACGACCGAGACGCATGCCGGCGAAGGCGTCATTCTCGGCGCAGGGCTGCGCTATGCCCACGCGGCAGCCCATGTGCGCGAAGCGGTGGAAGCGGCCGGTCTGAATTTATCCCTGCTCGAAGATCGCTCGGCGCGCACCGAGGAGAACATCCCGGTACCGGGCCTGGTGGCGGTCGCAGCCAAGGGCTGACCGCCAGAATTGCTCTAGGGGAATGAACCCGATGCCCCCCGCGGGGCGGGCTGGACAAACCTAAAGGGATATACCAATCTGGACCTACCAGATTGGTAGGATCAGATGACGGTGCCGCAGCAGGCAGGCGAAGGATCGAGAGCGGTCAAGCGGACGATCGAGTTCATCCGCCATCACCGATTGCAGAAGGGCGACCGGCTGCCGTCAGAGCGCGAGCTGTCAGATCGCTTTGGCGTCACCCGCAGTTCGGTGCGGGAAGCGTTGGCGGTTCTTGATGCGCTGCGGCTGACCGAGCGCCGGCCGAAGTCCGGCATTTTCCTGCGCAACGCGCTCGAAGACAGCGGGCTCGATTCCCTGGTCATCCAGGCCAATCTGGATTTGCCGTTTGACGAGCGCACCATGCGCGATGTGAGCGAGGCCCGCGTCATATTTGAAACCCATGCGATCCGCCTCGCATGCGCGCGCAGGACGGATGCCGATCTCAACAGGTTGCGGGGGTTGGTCGCCAATTATTACAGTCGGGTGCAGGCCGAACTCAATGTCGCCAATGAAGACGTCGAGTTTCATCTGGCAATGGCGGCGGCCAGCCAGAATGCTATCATCGTTCGAACGCTCACGCCTTTGTTTCTCATGAGCTTTCAGTGGCGGCAGAAGTACTTCTCATCCCCTGTCATTCGCCGCCGTTCGCTGGGTGATCATCAGGAGTTCGTGGCCGCCATTGCTGACAGGAACGAAACCCTGGCGGCGGCCTTGGTGCAAAAGCATGTCCATTCCGCATTCGACGAAGTTCGGGCACTGGCGGAAGGAACCGGGCAGCCGGAATCTCACAACCAATGGGTAGGCCGGGACCAGTAATGCCGGGAATACCGGCTCACGCAGCGCAAGTCGAAGCCAATTTCGATCCGCGCGAACTGAATGACAGATCACTGCATTCAGGTTTCAGACAATAACCAATGAAGAACAACTATAAGGGAGTAACAGCATGAAAAACAAACAGACCCGGCGCCAATTCGGTGCCACCGCTCTTGCCGGTCTCGCTGCCGCCGCCATGCCCGCCCCGTTCGTGTGGGCGGCCGAGAAAAAATACGATCCGGGCGCGACCGATACCGAAATCAAGCTGGGCCAGACCGTGCCGCACAGCGGCCCGGGTTCGCTCTACGGCGTGCTCGGCCGGGTCGGCGAGGCCTATTTCCAGATGCTGAACGAAAAGGGCGGCATCAACGGCCGCAAGGTCAAGTTCTTGACCATGGACGACGGCTACAGCGCGCCGAAATGCGTGGAAGCGACGCGGCGGCTGGTGGAGAATGACGAAGTGCTGGCGCTGTTCGGCTCGCTCGGCACCGCGCCGCAGACCGCCGTGCATAAATATCTCAACTCCAAGGGCGTGCCGCAGCTGATGCTCAATACCGGCGCGTCGAAATGGAACGATCCGAAGAATTTCAAATGGACCATGGCGGGCCTGCCGCTGTACCCGACCGAAGCGCGCATCCTCGCCAAATACGTCGTGGCCACGAAGCCGAACGCCAAAATCGGCATTCTCTACCAGAACGACGATTTCGGCCGCGATTTCCTGGCGCCGTTCAAGAAGGTTCTGGAGGAAGCCGGCGGCACCGCCAAGGTGATCATGGAGCAGAGCTACGATCTGACCGAGCCGACCATCGATTCGCAGCTGATCAATCTCTCCAAATCGGGCGCCGACGTCTTCTACAACATCTCGACCGGCAAGGCGTCGTCGCAGTCGATCCGCAAGGTGGTCGAGCTAGGCTGGAAGCCGCTGCAATTGCTGTCGGCGGGATCGACCGGACGTTCGATCCTCAGCGCCGCCGGTTTCGAGAATGCCACCGGCATCGTCGCCATCCGCTACGCCAAGGAAGTCGGCGTGCCGCGCTGGGAAAAGGATCCCGACGTGATGGCGTTCGAGGCGCTGCGCAAGAAATATCTGCCCAATGTCGATCCTGACAACACCATCGCCTTCGCCGGCTACGGCCAGGTGGCGTCGATGGCGGAAATCCTGCGCCGCTGCGGCGACGATCTGACCCGCGCCAATGTGCTGAAACAGGCGACGACGCTGGCCGGCTTCCACTCGCCGTATTTCCTCGACGGCGTCAATTTCAGCTACACGCCGGAAGACTACACGCCGATGAAGACGCTCTTCATCTCGCAGTTCAACGGCAAGGACTGGGATATTTCCGACAAGCCGGTGACGGAGTAGTTTGTCGTCATTCCGGGGCGATGCGCAGCATCGAACCCGGAATCTCGAGATTCCGGGTCTGGTCCTTCGGACCATCCCGGAATGACGAGAACCAACGAACACCCCTCGACGTAGCGGCCCTGACGGCTTAGTTCTTGTTTTGTGCCGCCCCGAATCCTACCCGCCATATCGGCCGAGCCGGCCGCGCCGCTGCCCGAGCGCTTCCTTCGGTGGTTTGCGTCGCGCGGCTGGTCGCCGCGTGAACATCAGCTGGAACTGCTGGCCAAGGCCCGTGAAGATCGCTCGGCGCTGCTGATCGCGCCGACCGGCGCCGGCAAAACGCTGGCGGGTTTTTTGCCGACATTGGTGGAGTTGTCTGCTCTGTCATCCGCGATGCGTTCTTCTCCCCTCCCTCCGCGTAGCGGTGGGGAGGGGTCGGGGGTGGGGGGTGTCTCCGCGCGTTCCCATGCCAATACCGAGTCTGCCGCGCTACCCCCCACCCCCGACCCCTCCCCACCACGCGCTTCGCGCGCGGGGGGAGGGGAGAAGAGCGAGCTTGCGGCAAAATCATCCCGCCCCGAACTGATCTCCACCGGCCGCGGCGTCAAACGCACCGGCGGCCTGCACACGCTCTACATCTCGCCCTTGAAGGCGCTCGCGGTCGATATCGCGCGCAACCTGGAGACGCCGATCGCCGAGATGGGCCTGCCGATCAAGGTCGAGACCCGTACCGGCGACACGCCGGTGTCGCGCCGGCAGCGGCAGCGGCGCTATCCGCCGGACATTCTGCTCACCACGCCCGAGCAACTGGCGCTGCTGCTGTCGTCCGACGATGCGCCGTTCTTGTTCGGCTCGTTGAAGCGCATCGTGCTCGACGAATTGCATGCGCTGGTCACCTCCAAGCGCGGCGATCTGCTGTCGCTCGGGCTGGCGCGGCTGTGGCGGCTGGCGCCCGAAATGCGCGGCATCGGATTGTCGGCGACGGTGGCCGAGCCGGAATCGCTGGCGCGGTTTTTGGTGCCGCAGCGCGACCGCAAGATCGAAGCCGCCGACATCGTAGTCGCCGGCGGCGCCGCGGCGCCCGTGGTCGAGATGCTCGACACCAAAGAACGTCTGCCATGGGCGGGGCATAGCGCCCGCCATGCGCTCGGCGAAATGTACGAGCTGATCAAGCGCAACAAGACCACGCTGGTGTTCGTCAACACTCGCAGCCAGGCCGAAATGCTGTTCCAGGATTTCTGGCGCATGAACGACGATGGCCTGGCGATCGCGCTGCATCACGGCTCGCTCGACGTCGCGCAGCGCCGCAAGGTCGAGGACGCGATGGCGGCCGGCAAATTGCGCGGCGTGGTCTGCACCTCCTCGCTCGACCTCGGTATCGACTGGGGCGACATCGACCTCGTGATCAATGTCGGCGCGCCGAAGGGGTCCTCGCGGCTGATGCAGCGGATCGGCCGCGCCAACCATCGACTGGACGAACCCTCGCGCGCCGTGCTGGTGCCGGCCAACCGCTTCGAGGTGCTGGAATGCGCGGTTGCGATCGATGCGATCGCGGAGAATGCGCAGGATACCCCGCCGCTGCGCACTGGCGCGCTCGACGTGCTGGCGCAGCACGTATTGGGATGCGCCTGCGGCGAGCCGTTTCTTTCCGATGAGCTCTATGCGGAGGTGCTGACATCGGCGCCTTACTCTGGTTTGACGCGAACCGATTTCGACGACGTGGTCGATTTCGTCGCCACCGGCGGTTACGCACTGAAAACCTATGAGCGCTTCGCGCGCATCAAGCAGGACAAGCAAGGCCGCTGGCGTGTCGCCAATCCCCGCGTGCGGCAGAGCTATCGCCTCAACGTCGGCACCATCGTCGAAGAACCGATGCTCAAAGTCCGGCTGGTGCGTTCGCGCGGCGGCGGCTCGGGATCATTAGGCCCACTTGGACGCGGCGGGCGGATGCTCGGCGAGATCGAGGAATACTTCATCGAGGGACTGGTGGTCGGCGACACCTTTGTGTTCGGCGGCGAGGTGGTGCGCTATGAGGCGCTCGCCGAAGATCAGGTCTACGTCTCGCGTGCCAACGACGCGGATGCCAAGGTGCCGTCTTATATGGGCGGCAAGTTTCCGTTGTCGACCTATCTCGCCGAGCGCGTGCGTAAATTGCTCGACGACAAGCGTGCCTGGAACGCGCTGCCCGATCAGGTGCGCGACTGGCTGTCGCTGCAACGGCATTTTTCGCGCGTGCCGGCGGTGCGGGAACTGCTGATCGAGACCTTCCCACGCGGCAACAAGCATTATTTGATCTGCTATCCCTTCGAGGGGCGACTGGCGCACCAGACGCTCGGCATGTTGCTGACGCGGCGGATGGAGCGGGCGCGGGTGCGGCCGCTCGGCTTCGTCGCCAATGAATATGCGGTCGCGGTGTGGGGGCTCGGCGACATGTCGTTCATGATCCGCCAGGGCAAGCTCGATCTCAACGCGCTGTTCGATCCGGACATGCTGGGCGACGATCTCGAGGCGTGGCTTGCCGAATCCGCGCTGATGAAGCGCACCTTCCGCACCTGCGCGGTGATATCCGGCCTGATCGCGCGGCGCTTCACCGGCGAGGAAAAATCCCGCCGCCAGGTGCTGTTCTCGACCGATTTGATCTACGACGTGCTGCGCAAACACCAGGCCGACCACGTGCTGCTGCGCGCCGCGCGCGCCGACGCCGCCACCGGGCTGCTCGATCTCAAGCGGCTCGGTGATATGCTGTCGCGTATTCAGGGCCGAATCATCCATCGGGAACTCGACCGTGTTTCGCCGCTGGCGGTGCCGGTGATGCTGGAAATCGGCCGCGAGTCAGTTTATGGCGAAGCGGCCGACGAGTTGCTGGCGGAAGCCGCCGCGGAACTCGTCAAGGAAGCGACAGGGTAGAACGTGACGGCATCGGCGCAATCTTCGGACGATGATCAAATGGCGCGGGTTTCGAAGGTTGCGATTGCGGATGTCACTTTCCTCGCCGATCTCTCCGGCGCGCTGTTCTGGCAGGAACAGCGCCTGCTGGTCGTCTCCGACCTGCATCTGGAAAAAGGCTCCAGCTTCGCCGCGCGCGGCGTGCTGCTGCCACCCTACGACACCGTGGCGACGCTGAGCCGGCTTGCGGCCGTGATCGCCCGGCACGATCCGCGCATGGTGATCGCGCTCGGCGACAGTTTTCACGACCGCGACGCGCATGAACGGCTGTCGGTGCCCGACCGCGAGGCGTTGTCAGCGATGCAGGCGCGGCGCGACTGGATCTGGATCGCGGGCAATCACGATCCGGCCTTGCCGTCCGATCTCGGCGGCGTCGTCGCCAATGAAGTCGCGATCGGCAAGATCACGTTCCGCCATGAGCCCACGGGCGCGTCAGGTGAAATCGCCGGCCATCTGCACCCCAAGGCCCGCGTCGCCACTCGCGGCCGTTCGATGGAGCGGCGATGCTTCGCCTGCGACGGCGAACGCGCGGTCATGCCGGCGTTCGGCGCCTATACCGGCGGCCTCAGCATCCGCGATCCGGCGTTTGCGAAGATCTTCCAGACTCCATGCCTGATGGCGCACGTGCTCGGCGACAACAGACTGCACGCGATCGCAGCGTCGCGGTGTTATTAAGAGAACGACGCTGCTTCCGTCGCTCTATGACCGCTTCCTCGTTTCCTGTGAGGTGAACCGCGAGACGCGGCAAATTGTTCATGCGAAATTCACGAGAGCGAATCGTAGCTCACCTTTGATACGAGCCAACTTACCTTTTCGTAATACGGTTGACACGTTCGTGATTTCGGCAGTCGCAGATTTGAAATAGTGAGTCAGCGCTAATTCACTATGTGGTGAGCCATTGTTGATTGGCGCAACAGCTCTGTGCCCAACATCGACAGCCGCACATGGATTTGCGGCCTTTCGCCTCTGTATCACGAGGATCTCGGTGCTGACTCCAAGTGCGTCGGCGAGCTCCATCGACTGCTTCGAAAAACGCATAAGACCTAAGCGGGAGAGCGGGCTTGTCCCGCCGAGACAACAGGTCGATTACAAAATCAAGGCGAGCTGAGACTCGCTTAACCATGGAGCAAATACCATGAACTACAAAACACTCGTTGCCGCATCTTTGATGTCGATCGCCCTGACATCCGCAGCGACGTCCGCGGCATTTGCGCAGTGCACGGACTGCGCAATGTATCCGGATCGCGATTACCTGAACAAAGGCGTCCCAACCCCCGCCAGCAAGATGATGGCGGAGCCGGGCGGCGCAGCAGGTGCGAGCACTGCGAATTTTGAAAACGGTGCGTACAATGCACATGCCGGAGCCAGGGTGGCTGGAACGCAGCGCCGCCACCCCCACGACGCCAACGCTTCCATGGCTGAGGGGTTTGCCCCGGCCGATGGCCCTTCTCACCGGGTGTACATCAAGAACCTGCACGACTCCGGATACAACCCTGCCGGTGACCGCGATGGCGCCGGCAACATGAAAGTAAACTGATCCCCGACGCACCATTCGGCATGTGTTACTTGGCGGCTCTCCCTCCCCAGCCTCGCAAGCGGGAGAGGGAGCGCACCGAGTTAACTAAGCCGCCTTCGCCTGCACCGCGTTGCAAAACTCCGCCAGCCGATCGGCGAGCCGCAACGTGGCGGGGCTGGCATCCGGTGCGGCGACCAGCGCGACTTCCGTACGGTCGATCGGTGCAAAACCGTCTTTCGCTGTCAGCACGCGGTGGTCGGCCTGGATCGCCATTTCGGACAGGATGCTCAGCCCCATGCCGGCGGCAACCGCGGCCTGGATGCCGGAGAGGCTGGAGGACGTGTAGGCCATGTGCCAGGCGCGGCCGGCGCTTTCCAGCGCGTGGATCGCGCGCGAGCGATAGAGGCAGCCGGTGGGAAAGCCGATCAGCGGCACCGAGCCCGTGGTGGTGTCGCGCGGCCGGCTCTTGCTGGTGACCCAGTGCACGCGTTCGGGCCACACCGCGATGCCGACCTTCTCGCCGGCGGCGCGCTTGAACAGCGCCAGATCGAGTTCGCCGCGTTCGAGGTCGCGCTTCAGGTAAGTGCTCTGGTCGGAGCGGACATCCATCCGCAAGCCGGGATGCGAGCGTGAAAACGCCGCCAGCAATTTCGCCAGCCGGTAGGCGGCAAAATCTTCGGGCACGCCGAGCCGGATCGCGCCTTCACTGCCGGGGCGCGTCAGCACATCGCGGGCTTCTTCCGCCAGCGACAGCAGCCGCCGCGCATAGGATAGCAATCGTTCGCCGGCCTCGGTCGGCGTGACGTCCTTGCCGCTCCGGTTCAGCAGCGGCTGGCCGACGTCCTCCTCCAGCCGCTTGATCTGCTGGCTGACGGTCGACTGGGTGCGGTGGACGCGCTCGCCCGCGCGGGTGAAGCCGCCGGAATCCACCACCGAGACGAAGCTGCGCAGCAGTTCCAGATCGAGCATGGCCATGGCTCGTCACCACCCTTCAAGAAAGGGGTATTTATAAATCCACTGGACGTCAGTTTATCATTTAATTTCTAAATATCAAGGCGCGAGCCTACATCATGGGCAAAGGAGACTTCCATGTCGCTCGCGCCGTCGATTTCCGTTCCCCGCACCGGTTTCAACTGGCTGCCGCTCACCATCACGCTGTTCTGCCTGCTCTGGAGCTTTGCCTTCGTCGCCGGCAAGATCGGCGTCACCGATTGTCCGCCGCTGATCCTGCTCACGGCGCGGTTTTCGCTCGCGGGCGTCCTGATCCTCGGCATATCCGCACTGCGCAACGAAGGCTGGCAACTCAGCTGGCGCGACGTGGCCGTGTTTGCCGTGCTCGGCGTCGCCAACAACGCGCTCTATCTCGGGCTCGGGTACACCGGCCTCAAAACCGTATCCGCCGGCCTCGGCGGCCTGATCGTCAGCGCCAATCCGGTGTTCACCGCGGTGGCGGCCGCGGTGTTTCTCGGCGAGGCGCTGACCTGGCGCAAGGTGACGGGGCTCTTGCTCGGCATATCAGGCGTCGGCTTCATCGTCTGGCACCGCATGTCTGTCGGTACCGACGACTGGCACGGCATTCTCTATACGCTGGCTTCGTTGGCTTCGATCGTGGTCGGCACCATCCTGTTCAAGGTGCTGGCGCCGAAGGGCAGCCTCTGGGTCGGCAACGGCGTGCAGAATCTCGCAGGCGGCCTGGCGCTGCTGCCGTTCGCCTTCACGTTTTCCAGCGTCAGCGACATCGTGCCGGGCGCGCGGCTGCTCGGCGCATTCGCCTTCCTGGTGCTGGGCGGATCGGTCCTGGCCTATCTCTTGTGGTTCCACCTGCTGAAAGTCTGCGGCGCCACCGCTGCCAGCGCCTATCACTTCCTGATGCCGCCGCTCGGCATGCTGTTCGCCTTCCTCGTGCTCGGCGAGCACGTCGAATTCCGCGACCTGCTTGGGATCATTCCGGTGGCGCTCGGGATTTATCTGGTGACGCGGCCCGGCAAAGCCGCTGGTGCTGCGTGAACGCGTCGATGCCAGTCAGCCTGTTGGCGAAATGGATCGTAGCCCGGATGAGCGCAGCGATATCCGGGAGCCAACGCGAGACCGGCCCGGATGTCGCTTCGCTCATCCGAGCCACGTCGGGATTCAATCTTTCCGGAACACGATCGACGCCATCCAGCCCGTCATCAGCGCCATGAAGGCCGTCACCAGCCCATAGGCAAGACCATTGTTGTGGGCGGCGTTCGCGATGAACTGTTCGAAACCGACCTTGACGATCTCGAACGCGGTTTCGGTGCGCGTGACCAGCGCGCCGTCGGCGAACAGCTTGATTTCGACGTCGTAGGTGCCGATCGGCACTTCGCCCGGCAGCGGAATACCGGTGCGGAACAGCGTCGGCGTCAGGAACGTCACCGCCGATTGTTCCTCGCGATACAGCCCGTGCTGTTTGCGCAGGCGCACGAACGCGCTGCGGAACGGGTCGTTGGGCACCACGTCGGCAAAATCAGGGCCGACGCGCTGCGTCAGCAGCACGTTGTTGAGGCCGAGTTGCTGCCGCCGCTGCACTTCGGGTGACGCGATGTCGTCGAACGGCCGGTTGGAAAACAGCGCCAGATACGTCGGCACTTTGAGGAATTGCCGGGAGTCGGTGTTGATCCAGATGCCGAACTTGCGCTCCTTGCGCCGTGTCACCATGTCGGCGCGCGGTCCGCTGACGGTCACGACCAGATCGTAATTGTTGCGGCCGGCCGGCGTCTGGGCATCCTTTTCGACCGAGCCGAACAGCACCAGTTCCTCGCCGGAATAATTCGGCGTCACCGTCACGCGATGGTTCGACACCGACACGATCAGCCGCTCGGCGCAGGCCGGCGAAATGGCGAGCGCGGCGCCAAGCACGAGACTTGCCACGATTAGCGAGGCGCGCGCGATCATACCCCGCCTCCCGTTTCCCGGATCGTGAACAGATCAGCCGGCCGGATCACCAGTTCGACGGCAAAGCGGATACCGACGGCGAGCACCAGAAGCCCGAGCAGCAGCCGCAGATGTTCGCCGCGGATCTTCTGGCCGGCGCGGGCGCCGAACTGGGCGCCGGTCACGCCGCCGATCATCAGGATCAGCGCCAGCACGGCGTCGACCAGATGGTTGGTCACCGCATGCAGCAGGGTAGCGAATATCATCGTCACCAGCGTCAGCACCATCGAGGTGCCGACGACCGTGGAGGTCGGCACCCGCAGCACGTAGATCATCAGCGGCACCAGGATGAAGCCGCCGCCGATGCCCATGACGGCGCCGATGAAGCCGATGATCAGGCCGATGACGACGACGGGGATCACGGACAGGTAGATCTTCGAGCGCTTGAAACGCATCTTCAGCGGCAGGCCGTGAATCCAGCCATGGCTGCCGGGGCGGCGTATCGTCGCCGCACCGCCGCGCCGGGCCCGCAGCAGCGCGCGCAGGCCTTCCCAGAACATCAGCCCGCCGACCGTGGTCAGCAGGATGACGTAGGACGTCGCGATCAAGAGATCGAGCTGGCCGAGCGAGCGCAGCAGCGTAAACGTCCAGACCCCGAGCGCCGTCCCGACGGTACCGCCGGTCAACAAGACCGCCGCCAGAATGGGATCGATGGATCGTCGCCTCCAATAGGATATCGCGCCCGAGAAGGAGGAAGCCGCGATGTGGCTCGCGACCGAGGCGACCGCGACCGCGGGCGCGATGCCGACGAAGATCAACAGCGGCGTCATCAGGAAGCCGCCGCCGATGCCGAACATGCCGGAGACGAAACCAACCGCCGCGCCCATCGCCAGGATGAGGAAAACATTGACCGGAATGTCGGCGATCGGAAGGTAGAGCTGCACGCGCGTCTGCTTCTCGTTGTCTGCCGCTGACCTGGCCTAACGGCCGCCCAGGGCATGGTTTCGAGCATTTGCCGGCAGTGGAATCCGATTGGCGCGCAGGGTCAGCGCACGCGGACCGGTTGCCGCGTCTTTGCATAACCCAGATCAGTGGCAGGGGGGACTAAAGAATGCCCCGGAAGGCAATTATTTGCCGCACCTGCACATATGCGCGGCGGGGGGGGATAATTTTCGTCGTCCCGGCCTTGAGCCGGGACCCATACTCCGCGGCCTGCCTTGTTGAACAAGGAAGATAAGGCTCAGCGCGCAAATCAATTGCGGCCGGTGGTTATGGGTCCCCCGATGTGCAATTGCACATCTGAGCTCAAGGCCGGGACGACAGCAATCAGGGCTTCCCCACCGGATCGGTGACGAGGTTCATGGCGAGCGCCTCCTTGGGCGCAAGCCAGCGGATGTCCTTGGTCTCGGACATCGCCTGCACGACCGACGATGAAACCCCCATTTTGGTCATATAGCCCAGCACCGCGCCTGATATCTTCTGGGCTTCGGCGAGCGGATCATCCACTTGCTTTGTCGTGGTAAATCGATGCACGCCCAAGCCTGAGCCCGACACGCCGATGCGGCTCTTGCCGCCGGCATAGACCAGCACGCAGGCGCTGGCGCAATAGGAGGGTTTGACGCGGCCCGCGGCATCGGCGGTGCCGACCGCCGTGATCAGTCCGCGCGAGCGAATGATCTCGCCCATGATCGCGGCCTGATTCAAATCGCCGCCGGGCGAAGACATCAGGATCACGTCGCCGGCCGCAAGCTGGGCCTCGTCCAGCCTATCACGGAACCACTTTGCCGCCGCGGGCCCAATCTCTCCCTTGATGAACAGGGCGCGCCGGTCACGCGCGGCGCCATCGAGATCGAGTTTGGCGACCACGGAGGACGTCAGGCTTGGCGAGCTATACTGGTCTTTCCAGTAATCCCAGGCATCGGGCCTTGAGAGGTCGCGATAGGCTTGAATGGCGATGCTGGAAACCAGCAGCACGAAGATGAGAATCGACCCGAACGGCCATTGGCTGCGCGCCGTTTGCGGTTGCTGCGGAGGAGGAGGCGGCGGCGGAGCAGATCGCCAGGGCGAAGGCGCGGACTGCTCGGCCAGCTTGCGCGGCGGCGCGACCGAAGGCCCGGTTGGCGACCTTCGGAAACGGCCTTCTCCGTCCTGACCCTCTTCGGCAGACAATCGATCCTCACTGCAAAGCCGTGCGAGGCCACGCTGGCCCCGTCAGATCATACGGCTTTATATGGAGGGATTATCGGGGCGATGCCAGCGGCGCCGCCGGCGACTTCAACGGACCGCGGCGCGCTTGGTCGAAGCCTGTTTGGCGGCGGGTTTGGTCGCAGCTGCGGGCGCAGGCGCCGGGTCCCAGCCGCCGGCCGGGGTTGCGACATTGACGGCGGCGTCGGGCTGCGGCTCCGGCGTAAAGGTCTGGATTGCGAGTTTGGCCGCGGCCAGCGACTGGGCGTCGAGGCGCTTGGCGATATCGTCACGCTTGCGGCCGGAATCCGCGTCGCCCTGCGCGGCCGCGAGGCTGAACCATTTGAAGGATTCGGCGAGGTTCTGCTCGACCCCGATGCCGCGGGCATAGAGGATGCCGAGGTTGAACTGGCTGTCGGCGACGCCGCGATCGGCCGCCTTGCGGAACCATTGCGACGCGACCTTGTAGTTGGCGCCCTTGCCGCCGCCATCGGCGTCGAGCACGGCCAGATTGTGCATCGCCTTGGCGTTGCCGCGTTCGGCCGCCTGCAGATAGTAACGCCGCGCGACATCGGCGTCCTTTTTGACGCTCATGCCCTTCTCGTAGAAGGTGCCGAGCCGGAAGATCGCGGGCACCACGCCGGCTTGCGCCGCGCGGTCATACCATTTCGCGGCTTCGTCGAGATTGGCTGCTACGCCCTTGCCCTCGGCATAGCGCACGCCGACTTCATACGCTGCCGCCGGATCGCCCTTCAGCGCAGCGGCGCGCAGCATCGGCCCGCCGATGCCATCGGGCAGTTGCTCGCCTGTCGGCACCTGCACCGCTCCAGGCTTGCCATTGGCCGGCAGGGCCGGGAGCGCGCCGGTGATGTCGCCGGCGTTGATCGGCGACATCACCGCTTGTGGCGGGATGGACATCGCCGCCTGTGGCGCGATCGCGGTCTGAGGAATAGCGGCTTGAGGAATAATGGCCTGAGGAATCGTGGATTGGGGAATAGCGACTTGCGCGCCATCCAGCGTGTTCGGTGCGGAGGAGTTGTTCGATTGCCGTCCGATCGGGGCGGGCGACATCATGGAGGGCCCAGTCGGTGCCGGCATGGCGGGCTTGGCGCTGCTCTCGGCCGGGGCTTTTGAGGCCGGCGCCGGATCGGTGGATTCCATCTGCGGTATTTGCGGCGCGCTGCCGGTGTCGAGCAGCGTCATCGCCAGCTGGAAGGTGCTGAGCACGATCGCGAATACGCTCGCGCCGACCAGCAGCGAGCGGATCTTGGAAGTGATGTTCGACGGCTCCTTGCCGTCGGTCTTGCCCTTGTCGATGGCGGTAACCTTGGCGGCCTTCGAGTTAGCCTTCGCAGCGGCCTTGGCCGCCTTCTCGTTGGCGGGCGCGGCGGCAGCGGCCTGCGCGGCGCGGCGGGCGGCGGCGATGAAGCTCGACGAACTGACCGGCTCCTTGGCGGCCGCGGAAATTTCGTTGATCACGCTTTCCGACGCGGCGATCCGCTCCGATGGCGACGAAGCCCGTGCGGTCGGCCGTGTGCCCGGCTCCAGCGGATGATCCGGCGGCAATTCCGGGGCGATCGCGGTGCGCGGCGGGGCTGCGTGCGGCTCGAGGATTTCGCTGATGGCGCGCGGCGTCATCGGCGGAATGGCCGGCGGCGCTACCGGCTCCGCGGGATGGAAGTCGCGCGGCGCGGCGGCAAAATGCTCCTGGGAGGCTGCGGGATTCGGCAATTCCGGTTTCGGCTGCGGCGCAAACGCCTGCGGCTGAGCCTGAGGGACATAGGCCGGCGGTGCAAAGTTCGATGGCGGCATCGCCGCGCGCGGTGCTTCTGCCGGGGCTTCGAATGAACCGGGGGCGGGCGCTGCCACGGGCGGTGCGGCGCGAACAGCGCGCAAATCGCCTTCGATCATCGCCAGCCGATCGACCACATGGCCGAGCGTGCTGTGAACCGTCTCCAGCGAATCCTGGGTGCGGCGGTCGGTTTCCGACTGGTTGAAACGGATGTCCGACAGCTCGCGCTTGACGGCTTCGACGATGCCGGAATCCATCGACTGCGGCGCCGCATAGCTGCTGGTGTTGTCGGCGAGCCTGGCCAAATTCGCATGCTGGTGTTCGAGATGGCGCAGGATGTCCTGCAGCCCTTCCTCGACGCGCCCGAGATTCCCGCCGCCAGAGCCGCCTGCGCCGCCGGAGGTCTCCAGCCGTTCCAGCAGATAGGTCACGCGCTGTTCGAGATGGGTGAACGCCGAAGCATTGTCGTTGCCGGCCGGGATCCGATCCAGGCGTTCGGACAGCGAGCGCAGCGCGCCTTCGATATATTCGGAATTGTCGCTTGCGACCGGCCGCTCGCGTGTTTCGATCGACGAGGTCAGCGCGGCAATGCGCGCTTCGAGGCTGGCCAGCGACTCGCTGTTGTCGCCGGCGCGGGACAATTGATCGACCTTGGCCGACAGCGCATGCAGATCGTCGGAAACCCGTGCCAGCGCATCGTTGGACGCAACGTTGGAGGCGATCGCCCGCATCGCCGAGATCGCGTCTTCGAGCTGACGCACCGTCGACGGATCGTCGTTCGTACGCAGGATCAGGTCGAGCTTGGTGCCGAGATTGCGGATCGCGTCGTCATAGCCCGCGAGCTGCTCGGCCGGTTTGAGCGAGCGCAGCGCGTCGTAGATTTCGCCGAGCGCGCGCTCGAGGTTGGCCAGCACGTTGGCGTCGGTGCCGTTCTGGCGGGTTTCGTCGATCCGGCGCGACAGCGAGCGGATTTCGTTCTCGATCGAATCGATCGCCTGGCGCGGCATCGCTTCGGTAATGGCGCGGCGGATATCGGCAAGCTCGGTGCGGAAGGCTGCAATCGATTGCTCGACATTGTCGGGGCGCTGCAGCGCCTCGATCTGGCTCGTGATCTTGAGCAGATGCCGCTCCAGCGACGAAAAATCCGGGCCGGAGGGCACCATCGGAGCAGGTGTGGGCGCCGGCGCAGGCGGCTGCATCGGTGGCGCATAAGCCATGGCAGGGGCGCTCGGCGCCATCGGCGGCATACCTGCGGCCATCGGCTGCACACCTGCCGCCATCGGCGGCGCGCTGCGCGGCGGCATCGGCCGGGACGGCACGCCGTCCAGTTCGTTCTGGCGCGCGACGATTTCGGCGATCGCCGAATCAAACGACGCCGGGCTCAGCGGCGGCGAGGGACGATAGACTTGCGCCGCGGCGCGTTCGACCATCTCGGCCTGGCGCTGCCGTTCCTGCACTGTCGGCTGGCGCGGCGCGTGGTTTGAAATCTGTGACAGCCGCGCATCGAGCCGCGAAATGGCGTCATTCAGCTGCCGCGCGACGGTCGGCTCAGCGCGGGGCGCTTCGGTTCGGGGCGCGTCGCTGCGCGGGGCGGGACGGGAAATCTGATCGATCTGCCGGGTGATCGAATCGAGCCGCTGGTGAATGTCCGCAACCTCGCGGCTCTCCGCGCTCGGCATCGCCGGCTGCTCGTCATGGGACGCACGGAAATTCGGCGGGGCGGAATCGCCGATGGTGGAATTGAGCCAGTCGCTCAGCGACATGCCAGCGCGCCGCGCGGCAGCCTCGGCCCTTTCGCGGACCGATGGATCGATGCCCTCTACACTCCACGATACGCGCGAATTCATGCTCTCGTCCGGTTCTGACTCCGGCGCTTCCTGCGCCTTCAGCCTCCCCGCGCGTCCCACCCAGGAGACAATCGAATTTCGCGCAGGTCGTCTGCCTCAGAACCTGACTTTTTCGCGTTACGGTAAATAACGGGTTAAGGAATGGGGCCGGACGGCCCGAAAGTTAACTTGGAACCCGATCAGCCGGGTTCCGCTGCCGCTCAGCCGTTGCTTTCGCGGCTGGTGTCTTCGAGCAGCAGGACGGGAGCAGGTTTCGCGACGGCGGCCAGGGTCTCGATCGCCTCTTCGCACCATTCCGCCACAGCTTGTTCGTGGCGCAGACCGATGCGCAGTCCCAGCAGCTTGCCGGTATCGGCGACGGAGGTGGCTTTGCCGGTCGGAAACAGCTTGTTCAGAATGCGCTCGTAGCGCGCGTAGCGGTCGCGGTGATGTTCCAGCCGCGCCATCAGGTCGGCGCGCAAGGGCTCGATATCGAAGCTGTCGAGCGCGCACAGCCGCACCAGGAGGTCGTCCTTCATCATTGGCGGGCTGCTCGGCCGGGCGCCCCAGTGCCTCAGCGCGGCCCGGCCCTCTTGTGTCAGCGTATAGACCAGCTTGTTGGGCTTGCCGGACTGGACCACCTCGTGGCCCTGGATATGGCCGCGATCCCTGAGTTTTGAGAGTTCGCGATAGATCTGCTGGTGGTCGGCTTTCCAGAAGAACCCGATCGAGGAATCGAACGTCTTGGCGAGCTCATAGCCCGACATCGGACGTTCCGTCAGACAAGCAAGGATTGCGTCACCGAGCGCCAAACGCCGACCCTTTCAAAAATCGTGAAAACAACCCCATGCAAAGTAGAAGGGGCCCAGTCTCCCGACCAATTGCCGCGTTGACTTTATGCATAAAGTTGCATATGCGTCAACGTGCATAAAGATTGGGCTGAACCCCGTTTAGAGCCGATCGGAGACGCTTCATGACCGTGACTGCCGCCATAACCGCCCTCGACAAATGGTACGGCTACATGAAATCGCACGACCAGGCGGCGCTGTGGGATCTCTTGCACCCCGACGCGGTGTTCGAGAGTCCCGTGGTCCATACCCCGCAGCGCGGGCGTGACATCACCTTCAAATATCTGTCGAGCGCCGAGAAAGTGCTGGGCGGCCCGGGATTCAGATATGTCGGCGAATGGCGCAGCGACAATGGCGCCGTGCTCGAATTCGAAAAAGAAATCGACGGCATCGTGATCAACGGTGTCGACATCATCACCTTCGCGGATGGCAAGATTACGCATTTCAAGGTGATGGTGCGGCCGCTCAAGGCGATGAACCTGTTGCATCAATTGATGGGCGCGCAACTCGCAAAACAGTGAGGCCGCGTCGTCCGGAACCGGATAAGGTCCCATCTTTAAGGAACGTAAAGCGCCTGCTGGCCTGCCAACCTTCATCTGAAACGTATCAGCCAATTCATTCTGTCCCTGCCGGGAGAACACCATGCCGACTTACAAAGCCCCCGTTGAAGACGTCACCTTCCTGCTCAACGACGTGTTCCAGATCGACCGCTACGATAACCTCCCGGGTTTTACCGACGCTTCCGCGGATGTCCGCGAAGCGATCCTCGATGAAGCGGCCAAGCTTTCCGAAGAAGTGCTGCAGCCGCTCAACCGGGTCGGCGACCTCGAAGGCTGCGTCCGCCACGATGACGGCCGCGTCACCACGCCGAAAGGTTTCAAGGAAGCCTTCAAGCAGGTCGCCGAAGGCGGCTGGCTCGGGCTGTCGGCGCCGTCAGAATATGGCGGGCAGGGGCTGCCGGTCACGCTGAGCCAGGTTGTCACCGAATTCCAGAGCTCGGCCAACATGGCGTTCTCGATGTATGGCGGTCTCACTATGGGCGCGACCGCGGCATTGATGGTGCACGGCAAGCCCGAACAGAAGAACATGTTCGTGCCGAAGATGGTGGCGGGCGAGTGGACCGGCACCATGAACCTCACCGAGCCGCAATGCGGCACCGATCTCGGTCTGCTCCGCACCAAGGCCGCCAAGCAGGCCGACGGCAGCTACAAGATCACGGGCACCAAGATCTTCATCTCGGCCGGCGAGCACGATCTCGCCGACAACATCATCCATCTGGTGCTGGCGCGCATCGAAGGCGCGCCTGCAGGCATCAAGGGCGTCTCGCTGTTCGTGGTGCCGAAGGTGCTGGTCAATGCCGACGGTTCGCTCGGCGCACGCAATGGCGTGTCCTGCGGCTCGATCGAGCACAAGATGGGCATTCACGGCAATTCCACCTGCGTGATGAATTACGACGGTGCCACCGGCTGGCTGATCGGCGAAGAGAACAAGGGCATGCAGGGCATGTTCGTGATGATGAACGAGGCCCGCCTCGGCGTCGCGGTGCAGGGCCTCGCGCAATCCGAGGTCGCCTATCAGAACGCGGTCAATTACGCCCGCGAGCGCCTGCAGGGCCGGTCGCTGACGGGCGCGAAAGATCCGGACAAGCCGGCCGATCCGATCATCGTGCATCCCGACGTGCGCCGCGTGCTGCTGACGATCCGCGCCTTCAACGAGGCGGCCCGCGCGATGGTGGTGTGGACCGCGCTGAAGAGCGACGTCGCCCACCGCTCAAGCGACCCGAAGGATCGCCAGGAAGCCGACGACCACATGGGCCTGATGACGCCGGTCATGAAGGGCGTGATGACCGATGTCGGTTTCTCGAATTCGGTGCTGGCGCAGCAGATGTATGGCGGCCACGGCTACATCGCCGAACACGGCATGGAGCAGTTCGTGCGCGATGCGCGCATCGCCATGCTGTATGAAGGCGCCAACGGCATCCAGGCCCTCGATCTCGTCGGGCGCAAATTGCCGCGCGACGGCGGCCGCGCCGTGATGGCGTTCTTCGGCGAGGTCGGAACCTTCGCCAAGGAGCACGGTGCCGACGAGGCGATGAAGCCGTTCGTGACGCCACTCTCGACCGCGCTCGGCCATCTGCAACAGGCCACCGGCTGGCTGATGCAGAACGCGCTGACCAAGCCCGACAATGCCGGCGCCGCCGCCACCGACTACATGCAATTGTTCGGCCTCGTCACCTTTGCCTATATGTGGGCGCGGATGGCCAAGGTGGCGCAGGACAAGATTGCGTCCGGCGGGGCCACGCCCTATCTGACCACCAAGCTCGTGACCGGGCGCTTCTTCATGGAGCGGATGCTGCCGGAAACGACGGTGCACCTTGCGCGCATCCAGACCGGCTGCGCGACCACCATGGAATTGGCGGCGGAAGCGTTCTGAAGCGTCCTGCAAATACGCATCGTCATTGCGAGCGCAGCGAAGCAATCCATAGACCCACAAAGGAAGCATGGATTGCTTCGTTGCTACGCTCCTCGCAATGACGATGGAATAATCTGAAATTCGTCTGGCTCGACCAGGGCCTGCACCGAAACGGGAGAAAACCATGCCTGAGGCATATATCTACGATCACGTTCGCACCCCGCGCGGCCGCGGCAAGGCCGACGGCTCGCTGCATGAAGTGACCGCGCTGGCGCTGGCCACCGTGCCGCTAAGGGCGTTGAAGGAGCGCAACAATCTCGCCGTCGACGTCGTCGACGACGTCGTGCTCGGCGTGGTCGATCCGGTCGGCGAGGCCGGCTCCGACATCGCGCGCTTTGCGGCGCTCAAGGCCGGCCTCGGCCAGGCCGTCCCCGGCGTGCAGATCAGCCGCTTCTGTGCTTCCGGCCTCGATGCCGTGAATTTTGCCGCCGCCCAGGTCATGGCCGGCCAGCATGAACTCGTGATCGGCGGCGGCGCCGAATCCATGAGCCGCGTCGGCATCGGCGCCTCCGGCGGCGCCTGGCCGATGGATCCCTCGATGGCGGTGCCGGCCTATTTCATGCCGCAGGGCGTCTCGGCCGATCTGATCGCCACCAAATACGGCTTTTCGCGCGATGACGTCGACGCCTACGCGGTGCAGAGCCAGCAGCGCGCGGCTAAGGCCTGGGACGAGGGCCGCTTCAAGAACTCCGTGGTGCCGGTGAAGGACATCAACGGCCTCACCATCCTCGCCAAGGACGAGCATATGCGCCCCTCAACGACGATGCAGTCGCTCGGCCAGTTGCAGCCGTCATTTGTGGCGATGGGCCAGATGGGTGGTTTCGATGCGGTCGCGATCCAGTCGCACCCCGAAGTCGAGCGCATCAATTACGTGCATCACGCCGGCAACTCCTCCGGTATCGTCGACGGCGCGGGCGCCGTGCTGCTCGGCAGCAAGGAAGCCGGCGCCAAGCATGGCCTGAAGGCCCGCGCGCGGATTCGCGCGTTTGCCAATATCGGCTCCGAGCCCGCGATGATGCTGACCGGCCCGGTCGACGTCACCGAAAAGCTGTTCGAGCGCTCCGGCATGAAGAAGTCGGACATCGACCTGTTCGAACTCAACGAGGCCTTTGCCTCGGTGGTGCTGCGCTACATGCAGGCCTTCGACATCGACAGCTCCAAGATCAACGTCAATGGCGGCGCAATCGCGCTCGGCCATCCCTTGGGCGCGACAGGTGCGATGATCCTCGGCACCGTGCTCGACGAACTCGAGCGCACCAACAAGTCGACCGCGCTGGTGACGCTGTGCATCGGCGGCGGCATGGGCACCGCGACCATCATCGAGCGGGTCTAGGCGACGGCAATTCGTAGGGTGGGCAAAGCGAAGCGTGCCCACCATCACAAGCACCGAATGAAAATGGTGGGCACGGCGCGAAGCGCGCCTTTGCCCACCCTACGCAGCAATCGCATTGGGAGCGACCAACATGGCCTTCAAGAATTTCAAGCTGGAAACCGACGCCGACGGCATCGTGCTCGTCACCTGGGACACGCCCGGCCGTTCGATGAACGTGCTCGACGAGACCTCGGCCACCGAACTCGAGGAGATCGTCAAGCAGACCACCGCCGACGCCGCCGTCAAGGGCGTCGTCATCACCTCGGGCAAGGAGGCGCTGTGCGCCGGCGCTGATCTGTCGATGCTCGAAGGCATGGCCCATCAATATGCCGATCTGCTCAAGGCCAAGGGCGAAGAGGCCGCCAACCAGATGCTGTTCGACCAGAGCCGCCGCTTCTCGCAGGTGTATCGCAATATCGAAATTTCAGGGAAGCCGTGGGTCGCCGCGATCAATGGTCTGGCGCTCGGCGGCGGTTTTGAACTGACGCTGGCCTGCCACTACCGCGTCGCCGCCGACAACCCGAAGACCCGGCTCGGCCTGCCCGAAGTGAAGGTCGGCCTGTTCCCCGGCGCCGGCGGCACCCAGCGCGTGCCGCGTATCGTGCAGCCTGCCGATGCGATGCAGCTGCTGCTCAAGGGCGAGGCTGTTAACCTCACCCGCGCCAAGGCGCTCAATCTCATTCACGCCATCGTCCCGCCCGCCGACATGATCAAGGCGGCGAAGGACTGGATCAAGGGCGGCGGCAAGGCCGTCGCGCCCTGGGACGAGAAGGGCTTCAAGCTTCCCGGCGGCCCGGTGTTCTCCAAGGCGGGCATGCAGATGTTCCCGGCCGGCAACGCGATCTACCGCCGCGAGACCTACGACAATTACCCGGCGGCGCGCGCCATCATGAGCTGCGTCTACGAAGGCCTGCAGTTGCCGATCGATGCGGCGCTCCGCGTCGAGTCGCGCTACTTCACGCAGATCCTGCGCTCCAACGAAGCCGCCGCGATGATTCGCAGCCTGTTCCTGTCGATGCAGGAACTGAACAAGGGCGCGCGCCGTCCGCCAAACGTGCCGCCGACCAAAGTGAAAAAGCTCGCCGTGATCGGCGCCGGCTTCATGGGCGCCAGCGTCGGCTATGTCTCCGCGCGGGCCGGCATCGACGTGGTCTTGATCGACCGCGACCAGGCCAGCGCCGACAAGGGCAAGGGCCACGCCCAAACCATGATCGACGATCTCATCAAGAAGGGCCGCGCCAAGGAAAGCGACCGCGACGCCGTGATGTCGCGCATCAGCGCCACCGCCGACTATGGCGTGCTGAAAGACTGCGACCTCGTCATCGAGGCCGTGTTCGAGGACCGGAAAGTAAAGGCCGAAACCTACGCCAAGGCGCAGCCGCTCCTGAAGGATGGCGCGATCTTCGCCTCCAACACCTCGACGCTGCCGATCAACTCGCTGGCTGAGGAGTTCAAGGACCAGGGCAAGTTCATCGGCATCCACTTCTTCTCGCCGGTCGAGAAGATGATGCTGGTCGAGATCATCGTCGGCAAGAACACCGGCGATGCGGCGCTTGCCACGGCGCTGGATTACACGCGGATGATCGGCAAGACGCCCATTGTCGTCAACGACAGCAGAGGCTTCTATGCCAACCGCTGCGTCGGCCGTTACATCGCCGAAGGCAACGAGATGTTTCTCGAAGGCGTGCCGCCGGCGATGATCGAGAACTGCGCCAAGATGGCCGGCATGCCGGTCGGCCCGCTGTCGCTCTCCGATGAAGTGGCGCTCGACCTCGGGCTCAAGGTGATGAAGGCGACCGAAGCCGATCTCGGGCCGAACTCGATCAACCCCGACCAGAAGAAGCTTATGGTGGAGCTGGTCGAGAAACAGGGCCGTCTCGGCCGCAAGAACAGCAAGGGCTTCTACGACTATCCCGAGAAGGGCAAGGGCCAGAAGAGCCTGTGGACGGGACTTGCCGATCTGCAGCCGAAGAAGCTCGACCCCGACACGCTCGACATCGAGGAACTGAAGCAGCGTTTCCTCGTCGTGCAGGCGGTGGAAGCCGCACGCACGGTGGAGGATCACGTCATCACCGACATGCGCGAGGCCGATGTCGGCTCGATCCTCGGCTTCGGTTTTGCGCCGTTCACCGGCGGCACGCTGTCCTATATCGACTTCATGGGCACCAGGAAGTTCGTCGAACTCTGCCACAAGTTAGAGGCCAAATACGGCTCCCGCTTCACGCCGCCAAAACTGCTGGAGGACATGGCGGCCAAGGGCGAGACGTTCTATGGCCGCTTCCCGCCGAAGAAGCTGGCGGCGGCGTAACGCTAACCTATCGTCGTCCCGGCGAAGGCCGGGACCCATACGCCGTGTCCTATGGAATTGGCAGCGGCAGCAGTCGCATTCACCACGAACATTTGTGGTTATGGGTCCCGGCCTTCGCCGGGACGACATGTGGAAAGAGCACGCCAGTTAAAACAAAAAGGGCCGGATCCATCGATCCGGCCCTTATTTTGTGAATAGAGTTTTGTGCGCGCTTACGCGACCCGGCGCGGTTTTGGCGTCCTTCCGCTCGCCGCCGGGCGTGCCGAAAGGGTCAGACCAAGGGCTTGAACGATGCGCATGACGGTGCCGAACTCCGGATTTCCGGTCTCACCGAGCGCCTTATAGAGGCTTTCGCGATTCAGGCCGGCCTTCTTTGCAATTCCGGCCATGCCGTGCGCGCGCGCAACAAGGCCAAGCGCGTCACGCACGAAATCCGCGTCACCGGATTCGAGCGCCGCCGCAATGTAGGCAATCTGACGCTTCTCAGTGTCGAGATAGTCGGCGGCATCAAATCGTGTTGTCTTGGTCACCACAATGTCTCCGCCACTCTCAGCTCTTTATGACGCACCTCAGTCACGAGCGGCATTTGTCGTCCATAGGCTACAAGGCGTCAAGCGCCATTCTGCGCAGGGCATCCGCGCTTTTTTCACTGTCGCGATCTGGTACAGCTGCTCGTAGATTGGTTGAAGCAGGACTTTGAAGCAGGACTTTGAAGCAGGACTTGGCGACAGGTCGCTGACGTATGCAAAGGTGATCGCAACAATGCGAAGTGTGATTGTTCTCGGCGCCGGAATGGTCGGGGTCGCAACCGCGCTGCAGTTACAGCGCCGCGGCTGGTCGGTCGTGCTGCTCGATCGCAATCAGCCCGGCCGCGAGACCAGCTACGGTAACGCCGGCTTCATCCAGGCCGAAGCGGTGCGGCCCTATCCGATGCCGCGCGATCTTGCGACGCTGGCGGCGATCGCAACAGGGCGCGCCAACGATGTCCATTACCGCGTAAAATGGCTGCCGCGGCATCTTGGTCCTTTGCTGCGGTACTGGTGGCATTCCGCTCCGGATCGGCACCAGCAAATATCGCAGGCCTACGCGCGGATCATCGCACGGGCGACAAGCGAGCATGACGTGCTGATCCGGGAAGCCGGCGCGGACAATCTGGTGCAGCGAAGCGGCTATCATTCCCTGCGCCGCACCCAGGCTGCGCTGGATGAAGTGGCGCTGGTCGCCGAGATGCTGGCGGCTGAATTCGGTGTGCGATCGGAAATCATCAGCCCGGCACAGCTTGCCGCGGCCGAGCCCGGGCTTAACGAGACCGGGGCGGGGGCTGTTCACTGGCGCGACCCATGGACGGTCTCGGACCCGGGCGGGCTTGTATCGGCCTATGCCGATCTGTTCACACGCGCAGGCGGCACCTTCGTCAACGGGGATGCGACCACGTTGACGCCGAGTCCTGCCGGCTGGACGGTTCAGTCGGATGATGGCCCGATCGACGCCGAGGCGGCCGTGGTGTCGCTCGGTCCGTGGTCTCCCGATCTATTGCAAAAGTTCGAGTATCGCTTTCCGATGCTGCGCAAGCGCGGTTACCATCGGCATTTCAGCGGCGGCGGCAGGCTCAATCTGCCGCTGCACGACCCCGAATTCGCATACGCCATGGCGCCGATGGCGAAGGGATTGCGGATTACGTCGGGCGCCGAATTGATGGGACCGGAAAGGTCGTCGCAGTCGCGCCAGCTCGAACGGGCGGAGCAGGCGGCGCGGCGGCTTGTCGATCTCGGCACCGCGGTGGAGGCCGAACCCTGGAGCGGGGTCCGCCCCTGCATGCCCGACATGCTGCCGGTCGTGGGGGCTGCACCGAAGCACAAAGGCCTGTGGATGCATTTCGGGCATGGTCATCACGGCCACACCCTTGGCCCCACCACAGGCCGCCTGCTCGCCGAGATGATGAGCGGCGAGGCGACGTTTACCGATCCATCGGCGTTCAGTCCGGCGCGATACTGATGGGTTCTTGTTGTGGGTTGCTGCGTAAAAAAGTTGTCGTCCCGGCGAAGGCCGGGACCCATACGCCGCGGCCCATCGGTAAGAGCGCCGGCGTTAGAGACCTTCTACAACAATCAACGTCACGGAGTATGGGTCCCGGCCTTCGCCGGGACGACGCGGGGTAAAACAATGGGCCGGATCATCGATCCGGCCCTCTTCCTATCTCCGATATAAAAACCGCTTACGCCGCCTTCAGCAAGCCTTCCTTGGTCAGCGCTTCCTGGACCTTCGGGCGTGCGCCGACGCGGGCCTTGTAGGCCATCAGGTTGGAGAGATCCGCGAGATCCCATTTCATCCGTTCGGCCCAAGACAGCATCGTGAACATGTAACCGTCGGCCACGCTGAACTGCTTGCCCATCAGGTAGTCGTTCCCGGCGAGCTCGCCATCGACATATCTGAACTTGCCCATCGCCCGGTCCTTGAAGAATGCCTTGGCGTCATCGGAGAGCACCGGGCTGAACTGCGGGCCGATGTTCTTGTGCAGTTCACTGTTGATATAGGTGAGCCAGGCCTGCAGCTTGTAGCGATCGGCGTGGTCGCGGGTGGGGGCAAGATTCTTGTCCGCGGCTTTATCGGCGATCATCTGGACGATGACCGGGCCTTCGGTGACCAATTCGCCGGAGTCGAGCGCCAGCGCGGGCACCTGGCCCTTCGGATTGACCGTCAGATAGTCGTCGCCGTTTTCCAGCTTCTTGGCGCGCAAATCGACCTTGACCAGATCGTAGGGGAGACCGGCCTCCAGGAGCGCGATATGGGGAGACAGCGAGCAGGCGCCTGGCGAATAGTACAATTTCATTGGATTTTCTCCCTTTGGAAGTTCTTGCCTTTGGAAACCTTGGCTTGGGGCCGCGGAACGACTAAATGCATCTGCATGTAATAGTCAAGATTGATGCAGCTGCATTTAGTGCGGTACACTAACCCGTGACAGACACGGACCTGTGACGGATACGGACCAGACCATGAAACGCAAACCATCGACCGAGGCGACCAACGCCTGGATCCGCCTGATGCGGGTGCAGAGCCGGGTGCTGGACGCCGTCGAGCAGGATTTGAAGAAGGCGGGCTTCCCGCCGCTCGCCTGGTATGACGCGCTGCTGGAATTGTCGCGCGCGCCGTCCGGCGAGATGCGCCCGGTGGAGCTGGAGAAGCAGATGCTGATCCCGCAATACTCGACCTCGCGCCTGATCGACCGTCTGGTCGACGAGGGGTTGGCGGCGCGGCGCGAATGCAAGATCGACAAGCGCGGCCAGTTCGTCGAGATCACGGAGACGGGACGCGAGCTGCAGAAGAAAATGTGGAGCGCCTATTCCGCCGCGATCGAAAAACACGTCGGCTCCAAACTGTCCGACACCGACGCCATCAAGCTCTGCGGTCTGCTCGACCGGCTGGGCTGCTCGTGCAGCGAAGTCAGGGCAGTCGCCGCGCGAGACGGCGTTCCCGCCCGATGATACGCCTTCATCTTATCGTTTTTGCGGACAACGCTGTCCGCAATGCTCCCTGCCACACGGCGCGTTCGGTCGAATCGCCAAAGATCCGGATTTTTTATGGCGCGTGACCAAATCGATATGACGCCGTTGCAATCGCGCGACGAACTCGTGGCGTGGCTGGCGGCCGGCGTGAAGCCGCCGTCGGAATTCCGCATCGGCACCGAGCACGAGAAGACCCCGTTCACGCTCGAGGGCTATCACCCCGTGCCATACGAAGGCGCGCGCGGCATCGGCGCGCTGCTGGAGGGCATGCAGCTTCTGCTCGGCTGGGAGCCGATCATGGAGCACGGCAACATCATCGGGCTGTACGACGTCACCGGCGGCGGCGCGATTTCGCTGGAGCCCGGCGGGCAGTTCGAATTGTCGGGCGCCCCGGTCGAGACCGTGCACCAGACCCAGGCGGAATTGATGGCGCATCTGGCGCAGGTGCGCGAGATCGCGACCCCTTTGGGGATCGGTTTTCTCGGCCTCGGCATGACGCCGTCATGGTCGCGGTCGCAGGTGCCGCTGATGCCCAAGGGCCGCTACAAGATCATGACCAATTACATGCCGAAGGTCGGCCAATACGGCCTCGACATGATGTACCGGACCTGCACCGTGCAGACCAATCTCGACTTCTCCTCCGAAGCCGACATGGTCAAGAAGCTGCGGGTATCGGTGGCGCTGCAGCCGATCGCGACCGCGTTGTTCGCCAATTCGCCGTTCACCGAAGGCAAGCCCAACGGCTTCCTGTCATTCCGCTCGGAAATCTGGCGCGATACCGATAATGCGCGTTCCGGCATGATCCCTTGGGCGTTCGAGGACGGCATGGGTTTCGAGCGCTGGGTCGACTATGCGCTCGACGTTCCCATGTATTTCGTCAAGCGCGGTGACAGCTATATCGACGTGTCAGGCTCGTCGTTCCGCGCCTTTTTCGACGGCAGGAACAGTTCCTTGCCCGGCGAGCGGCCGACGTTGTCGGATTGGGCCAATCACCTCTCGACGATTTTCCCGGAAGTACGGTTGAAACGTTATCTGGAAATGCGCGGCGCCGATGGCGTGCCGTGGGGCCGTTTGCCGGCGCTGCCGGCGTTCTGGGTCGGCCTCTTGTACGACGACACGACGCTGGACGCGGCATGGGATCTCGTGAAGCACTGGACGGCGGCAGAGCGTCAGGCGCTGCGCGACGACGTGCCGCGCTTCGGCTTCAAGGCCCGGATCCGCGACCGCTATCTGTTCGAAATCGCGCGGGAATGCGTGAAGCTGTCGCATGCCGGCTTGCGGCGACGCAGCCGCATCGATCACCTCGGCCGTGACGAAAGCCGTCACCTCGAGCCGCTGGAGCGGATCCTCGAATCCGGCCGCACGCCGGCCGAAGAGATGCTGGAGAAATTCAACGGCGCCTGGGGCGGCTCCGTGGAACCGGCCTACAAGGAATACGCTTTCTAGCGCATGATCCGGTAAAGCATGCCCCGCACTTGATGCGGGGTGGGTACCGGTTTTCCGAGAAAGATCGTGCGCAAACAAAAGGATAGAGCGTGATGAGATCATCACGCTCGGCTCGTTGCCGCGTTTCTGGGCCGTTCATCCGCCGTACAGGTTGATGCCGCTCCAATGGCAACCTTCGGAACGCGCGCATTCGAAAGCAATCACATGGGGATAGGCCGCCTGCTCAGGGCGTGTTTGGTGACGCTCGCCTTTTTGGCGGCGGCAGCACCCGCACGCCCAGCCGCGGCGCAGGCCAATTTCGACCGCCCCGGCGGCGATTATCTGAGTTCGCCGGTGATCTCGGGCGATCCGGCCGACTGCGCGCTGGTGTGCGAACGCGACAAGCGTTGCCGGTCGTGGAGTTTCAACTATCCGACCGACCTGACCAGCGGCGCGGTGTGCTGGCTCAAGAGCAACGTCCCGGCGCGCGTCCAGGACAGTTGCTGCGTCTCCGGCGTGCGCGGCGCCGGCGTGGTCGAGCCGAGGAACAGCGCGATCGAAACCTCGATCGACCGGTTCGGCGGCGACTACAAGAATTTCGACGTCAAGAGCAAGGACGGCGACGACGCCTGCAAGGCCGCCTGCACCGCCGACAACAAGTGCCGGGCCTGGACCTATGCGCGGCCGGGCTATGCCGGCACGGAAGGCCATTGCTTCCTGAAAAAAGACATCAAGCCGCCGCGGCGCAAGGCCGGGTTTACCTCTGGCGTGGTGCGGTAGAAACTCTCCGTCGCCCCGGCCTTGAGCCGGGGCCCATAACCACCGTTGTTGATTTTGCGACGCGTTGGAGCTCCATCGCACCCACCACAAACATTTGTGGTTATGGGTCCCGGCGTTCGCCGGGACGACGGTCGAGTGAATCCTCCACCGGCAGCACCGTCACCTCCGGCCACAGCGTCTTCCATCGCGCCGCCTTTACCGCATAACTCTCGGGCGAAAAATTCGGGCCGCGATTGGGCCGCACGATCAGGCCGGCGGCATCGTCGAAACCATCGGGCGCATAGACGTCGTAGCCATTGCGCGTGCCGCGGATGCCGATCTGCGTATTCCTCGTCAGAAACCGATCGATGCCTTCGGTCGAGCAGCGCAGCGGCGGGTAGGGCAGGCCATGCTTTTCGCCGTACCAGAGATGAACGCGCGCCTGGTTGCGCGCCTCGACCTTGGCGTCGAGCTTGCCGAGCGCGCCGTGCAGCCTGCGGATCACGGCGTCCTCGGCCGCCCAGGATGTATCGGGATCGAAATAGAACACGTCGTAATCGTTGATGCCGTAACCGACATCGCGCCTGGTCAGCACGTTCCACACCGTCTGCACCAGACATCCCGCCACGATCCAGGCATCCGGCAGCGCCAGCTCGAACAGCTTTTCGGCGATGATTTGATTGGCGGGATTGCGCAGCGCAAGGTTGAGGAATTCGTCCTGGTTCATCGCTCTGCCGTGGCCCCGTAGGGTGGGCAAAGCGAAGCGTGCCCACCATTCCAGTTGTCGAACAAAGATGGTGCAGCACGGCGCTGGCGCGCCTTTGCCCACCCTACGCAGCTCGCAATGACGGGATTATCCTATGATTCGTCGTATTCCTTCACCGCCTTCTTCGACGCCAGCGTGCGCCAGTGCCGGCGCAGCAGCGGCTCGACGATGGTGCGCTTGGCCTTCGAGAGGCAAATCAGCACGATAGGATAATCGCGGTAGTGGTCGGTGAAGTAAAAAATCCCCGGCTGGCTTTCGACCAGCATCTCGCGCTCGCCATGGGGAACGCCGAACACGACAAGACTGTCATGGTCTTCGCGGAGCCGCGCCAGCAGCTTCTTGCGCACCTTCAGCGCCGGTGTGCCGTAGGACGTGCCGTCCTCGACCTCGTCCCACAGCAGCGCGAACGTCCTGACGTCGTCGAAGGTCACGCTTTCTCAATGCACCGACGTGAAAAACCGCGCCATGCGAAAGCCGGACAGCCAGGTCCAGACCGGCTGGCTGCGGATGCCGAGATCCCAGGAGCCGACCACAGCGTCGGCGCGGCCGATCAAATTGTCGGTCGGCAACAGGCCGACGCCGCCGTCGCGCACCGCGACGCGGCTGTCGGCGGAATTGTCCCTGTTGTCGCCGAGCACGAACAGTTTTCCCGTCGGCACGGTTACCTCTGGCGTGTTGTCGAGCCGGCCGTTGTCGCGCATCTTGAAGATCGCATGCGTGACCCCGTTTGGCAGCGTCTCGACATAGCGATAGGCCTTTTCGCTGCCGCCGCGGTCGTCTTCGGCTTCACCCACGCCATCCGGCTTCAAGGTCGCAGCATGGTCGTTGATGAAGAGCTGGCCCTGCCGCATCTGGATGCGGTCGCCGGGCAGCCCGACCACGCGCTTGACCCAGGCCTGCGAGCGGTCGCCGGGCCAGCGGAACACGACGACGTCGCCGCGCTTGGGCGTCTCGCCGAACAGGCGGCCGGTTTCCGGCAGCGTGATCTGGATCGGCAGCGACGCCGCGCCGTAGCCATAGGGGAATTTTGACGCCAGCAGCGCGTCGCCGATCAGCAGCGTCGGCTCCATCGAACCGGACGGTACGTAAAACGGTTCGGCCAAGGCGCCCTTGGCGACGAACACCACCATCACGATGGCGGCGAGTTGCGCGACCTGCGCGCGCCAACTCGAAGGTTTTGCGACCGTGGTTTCGTTTTCGCTCGTCACTAGCCGGTTCCTCCGACCGTAATGCGCTCCATCCGCAGCGTCGGCTGGCCGACGCCAACCGGCACGCCCTGGCCGTTCTTGCCGCAGGTGCCGATGCCGGTATCGAGCGAGAGGTCGTTGCCGACCATGGTGATGCGATGCAGGTCGGTCGGGCCGTTGCCGATCAGCATCGCGCCCTTCAGGGGCGCGCCGATCTTGCCGTTCTCGATCTTGTAGGCCTCGGTGCATTGGAACACATATTTGCCCGAGGTGATGTCGACCTGGCCGCCGCCGAAATTCGCGGCGTAGATGCCGTTCTTTACTGAGGCCAGGATTTCGGCGGGGTCGCGCCCGCCCGACAGCATGTAGGTGTTGGTCATGCGCGGCATCGGCACATGGGCGTAGCTCTGGCGCCGTCCGTTGCCGGTCGGCTTCATGTTCATCAGCCGGGCGTTCTGGCGGTCCTGCATGTAGCCGACCAGAATGCCGTCCTCGATCAGCACGGTGCGGTTGGTCGGCGTGCCCTCGTCGTCGATCGACAGCGAGCCGCGCCGCGAGGCCATGGTGCCGTCGTCGACCACGGTGACGCCCTTGGCGGCGACCTGCTTGCCCATCAGGCCTGCGAAAGCCGAGGTCTGCTTGCGGTTGAAATCGCCCTCGAGCCCGTGGCCGACCGCTTCATGCAGCATGACGCCGGGCCAGCCGGCCCCCAGCACCACGTCCATTTCGCCGGCGGGGGCGGGAACCGATTCCAGATTGACCAGCGCTTCGCGGATCGCGCCGTCGGCGGCATCGCGCCAGGCCTTGGTCTCGATGAAGCGCGCATAGCCCTCGCGGCCGCCATAGCCCTTGCTGCCGCTTTCCTGCCGGTCGCCCTGGCCGGCAACCACGGAAACATTGACCCGCACCAGGGGGCGGATGTCGCGGTAGCTTTCGCCGTCGGGCCGCAGGATTTCCACCACCTGCCAGGTGGCGCTGAGGCTGGCCGTCACCTGCCGCACGCGCGGGTCCTTGTCGCGCACATAGGCGTCGATTTCGGCGAGCAGCTTCACCTTGGCCTCAAAACCCGGCGCATCCAGCGGATTGTCGTCGCCATAGAGTCTCACATTGGTGTGAGCGGGGGCGGCGGCAAAGCTGCCGGAATAGCCGCCACGGACCGCTGCGACCGCGTCCGCAGCGCGGATCAGCGCCGGCAGCGAGACGTCGGAGGAATGCGCGTAACCGACCGCGTCGTCCTTGACCGCACGCAGGCCAAAACCCTGCGAAGTGTCGTAGGTCGCCTGCTTCAGCCTTCCATTGTCGAACATCAGCGCTTCGGTCTGGCCATATTCCAGGAACAATTCGCCGTCGTCGGCGCCTTCGAGCCCGCGCGCGATCTCCCGGCGGACGGAATCGCGGTCGAGGTTGGCGCGGTCGATCAGGGAGGTTGTAGCGGGGGAGTTGGTCATTACATTCAGTCCGTTGTCGGAGGGGTGCAACCAAGATAGTTGTTTCCTCGTAGTTTCGCGAGAGGCTGGATCAACACGTTGCAGGCACGATGGCTACGATCGAAATTGTTCCGATAACGCAAGGCCATATCGACAGCTTTCACCGGACCCTCGATATCGTGGCGCGGGAGCGGCGCTATCTGTCCTTCCTGGAGGCCCCGCCGCTGGAAGCGACGCGGGCGTTCATTCTCGACATCATCGAACAGGGTTATCCGCAATTTGTCGCGCTGTCGGGCGGTGAAGTCATCGGCTGGTGCGACGTGACCCCGAAGCCAAGGCCGATTTATGCCCATAACGGCGTTCTCGGCATGGGCCTTTTGCCGCAATTCCGGGGGCGGGGCATCGGCAAGCGCCTGATCGCGCAGGCGCTCGGCGCCGCACAGGCCTTCGGGCTGCAGCGGGTCGAACTGACGGTCCGGGAAAACAACGTGAACGCGATCGCGCTCTACAAGAAGGTCGGCTTCGAGATCGAAGGCGTGCAGCGCGAGGCCATCCTGGTCGATGGCAGCTACGAAAACCTGATTTTGATGGGGCTGCTGTTCTAGCGGCAGGGCCAAGAAAAACCTGACGGCGAAAACCTGACGGCGAAAATCTGACGACGCCCAATCAGATCAGGGTTAGTGCTGGCGGCGCCCGGTTGCCAATCCTGACGCCGCGTCTCGCGGGGACTTCACACTGTGCTCGACGCGCACGATTTCAAACCATTTGCCGCCGGATACGATGTCGAGTTGCTCCCCGGTCAGCTCGCTTTTCGCAGCGTCTGCACGGGTCTCGAACGTTTGGTCATTCGTCATGGCGGTCTCCTCCGCGTTGATGGGGAAACCTTGGCGGGATTGCCGTTGCCTCGGCTGTGAGCGAGGTCACTGTGTCGTTCCGCGTCATTGCGACCCGGTGGCTCGCAATGACGGGGGGATCTACCTTGGCGGCGCTTTTTTGTCGGCGGAAGAACCCTTGGGCTGCGCCGTGGTCGGAAAGCCTAAGCGAAGCGGACGTTGAGGCGAGCGCCCGGCCCCTCACGGCAGCTTGTCATACCCCTCGCCGATCCCGTTCAGGCTCAGCGGAAAGCCGATGCCCTCTTCCGGGGTCTCGAAGATAATGAAGGTCGCGGTCTTGGCGGTGCGGAGCTGGCCGAGCAGTTTTTCGTCCATCACGACCTCGGCAACGCACCCATTGGGCAGGCAGCGGACAAAACCGGCGCGGCCGACGTCCTGATTGTCCAGTTTCAGGCCGAGCCCGGAGGGCAGCAGCACGCCCAAGGGGGCCACCACCCGCATCAGCTTGCTCTTCTGGTCGGCGGTCTTGAGCACGATCACGGTGAGGCCGGCGTTGGAGCGGTCTTCGGCTACCACGCTCTGGATCAGGGCGCATTGCTCGCCCTGGGCGCCCGGCGGGGTGTCGCAGCGGATCTGCCAGTCGCCATGGACCGAGCGCACCGCGCCCTGGGCGCTGGCAGCCTCCGTCAGGCCGAGCAGGAGCGCGGTGGCGAGCAGTCCGCCCAGCCAGCGGCCTGGCCCTGGCTTGCGTCCTGCCTGATGTTTCGAACGCCTCATCCGGGTCGATCCTCTGAATGATTACTCGGACTGATACGTAATGACGGCGCCTTGAAGGCGGTCTTTCGCTAAATCTCGAAGCAATTCCCAAGCCTGATGCCAAGCCTAATACTAAGCCGGGAAGGGTGCTTCAGCGGCGAATCAGGTCCCCGCGGCGCACCCTGCCTTTGCGTACATCCAGTAATCCGCCTGTCAAGCGGCGCAGCTGGACAAAAAGGCGGGTTTTGCCTGATTCACCGGGAAAACCTGACATGCAGAGATTAGCCGGTGACGCATGGCTTTGGTCCCCACTACTGCATTGCGAGAGCCTGCGAATTATGGTTTGAGAGGCTGGATTTCGAAGCGTTCTAGCGATTTGGCCCCGGTACTTTTGAGGTGTGCATCCAAGCCACCTCCGGCGGGCTGTTTGTAGGGGCGGATCGTGCGGCATTTCCGGCCATCCGGCGGGGATGCTTTGGGGATTTATCAAGGGAGCGCGAGCGGCATGAAGATGTCGAAGGGCCAGATTGGCCGGCGGTTGCTGGGATTTGCGGTGGCGGGCATGGCCCTTGTCGCCGGCGGTACGGCGTCAGCCGAATTGGGGCAGCCAGCGCCGTGGGAATGGACCCTGCAGGAATCAGCCTCGCCGGTCATGGACTACATCATCTGGTTCCATAACTGGCTGTTCGTCACCATCACCATCATCACGCTGTTCGTGCTGGTGCTGCTGGTGATGGTTGTTGTGAAATTCAACGCCAAGGCCAATCCGGTCCCCTCCAAGACCACCCACAACACCCTGATCGAAGTGGCCTGGACCCTGATCCCGGTGCTGATTCTGGTCGCGATCGCGGTGCCGTCGTTCCGGTTGCTGTTTCTGCAGCTCGACGTGCCGAAGGCCGATCTCACCATCAAGGCGACCGGCAAGCAGTGGTACTGGAGCTACGCCTATCCCGATCACGGCAAGTTCGAGTTCGATTCGCTGATGGCCGCGGACAAGAAGCCCCGGCTGCTCGGCGTCGACAATGAGATGGTGGTGCCGGTCAACAAGGTGGTCAAGGTTCTGACCACGGGTGCGGACGTCATCCACGCCTTCGCGGTGCCGGCCTTCGGCATCAAGATCGACGCCATCCCCGGCCGTCTGAACGAGACCTGGTTCAAGGCCACCAAGACCGGGATGTTCTACGGCCAGTGCTCCGAACTGTGCGGCAAGGATCACGCCTTCATGCCCATCGCGGTGCGGGTCGTGAGCGATCAGGAATTCGCGGCCTGGGTGGAAACCGCGAAGAAGAAATATGCGACCAACCCGGCGAATTCGTACGCCTCGGCTGGTGGCGCGGTGGCGCAGTAAGCGGGCAGCTTCAAGCGCAACGGGACAAGGGCGACGGGACCGCAAGGTCCGAAAAGGGACTGCAAGGCAGGATTTGAACATGGCAACAGGCGCAGCGACACACCACGATCACGCCCATGATGACCACGCGCACGCACATCCGACCGGATGGCGGCGCTTCGTCTATTCGACGAACCACAAGGACATCGGCACGATGTACCTGGTGTTCGCGGTCATCGCCGGCGTCATTGGCGCGGCGATGTCGATCGCGATCCGCATCGAGCTGATGTATCCCGGCGTCCAGCTGTTCCACGAAGCCCATACCTACAACGTGTTCGTGACCTCGCACGGCCTGATCATGATCTTCTTCATGGTGATGCCGGCGATGATCGGCGGCTTCGGCAACTGGTTCGTGCCGCTGATGATCGGTGCGCCCGACATGGCGTTCCCGCGCATGAACAACATCTCGTTCTGGCTGCTGCCGGCCTCGTTCGCGCTGCTCCTGATGTCCACCTTCGTCGAGGGTGAGCCGGGCGCCAACGGCGTCGGCGCGGGCTGGACCATGTACGCGCCGCTGTCGACCTCGGGCCATCCGGGACCGGCGGTCGATTTCGCGATCCTGGCGCTGCATCTGGCCGGCGCCTCGTCGATCCTCGGCGCCATCAACTTCATCACCACCATCTTCAACATGCGCGCGCCGGGCATGACCCTGCACAAGATGCCGCTGTTCGTCTGGTCGATCCTGGTCACCGTTTTCCTGCTGCTGTTGTCGCTGCCGGTGCTGGCCGGTGCGATCACCATGCTGCTCACCGACCGCAATTTCGGCACCACCTTCTTCTCCGCCGACGGCGGCGGCGACCCGCTGCTGTTCCAGCATCTGTTCTGGTTCTTCGGCCATCCCGAAGTCTACATCCTGATCCTGCCCGGCTTCGGCATGGTCAGCCAGATCGTCTCGACCTTCTCCAAGAAGCCCGTGTTCGGCTATCTCGGCATGGCCTACGCCATGGTCGCGATCGGCGGCATCGGCTTCGTGGTGTGGGCGCACCACATGTACACGGTCGGCATGTCCAGCGCGACGCAGGCCTATTTCGTCGCCGCCACCATGGTGATCGCGGTGCCGACCGGGGTGAAGATCTTCTCCTGGATCGCCACGATGTGGGGCGGCTCGATCGAGTTCAAGACGCCGATGCTGTGGGCGATCGGCTTCATCTTCCTGTTCACGCTCGGTGGCGTCACCGGCGTCGTGCTGGCCAATGCCGGCGTCGACCGCGTGCTGCAGGAAACCTATTACGTCGTCGCGCACTTCCACTACGTGCTGTCGCTCGGCGCCGTGTTCGCGATCTTCGCCGGCTGGTACTACTGGTTCCCGAAGATGTCCGGCTACATGTACTCGGAAACCATCGGCAAGCTGCACTTCTGGGTCACCTTCATCGGCGTCAACCTGGTGTTCTTCCCGCAGCACTTCCTTGGCCTGTCAGGCATGCCGCGCCGCTACATCGACTATCCGGATGCGTTCGCCGGCTGGAACCTGGTGTCCTCGCTCGGCTCCTACGTTTCGGGCTTTGGCGTGCTGATCTTCATCTATGGCGTGATCGATGCCTTCATCAAGAAGGAGCAGGCGGCGGATAATCCGTGGGGCCCCGGCGCCACCACGCTGGAATGGACGCTGTCGTCGCCGCCGCCGTTCCACCAGTTCGAAGTGCTGCCGCGGGTGCAATAAACCTCCAATTCGCGGCGCGCTCCTTCGGGCGCGCCGCGGCCTAGAACCTAGCGAGATCAATCTTGTCGGTCGTCGATCACAACGCCATCGAGTTGCCCCGGATTTCCGAGGCCGAGGTCGGCGACTACCTCGCGCTGCTGAAGCCGCGGGTGATGTCGCTGGTGATCTTCACCGCACTGGTCGGCCTCGTGATCGCGCCCGGCCATATCCACCCGATCCTGGCGTTCACTTCCATCCTCTGCATCGCGGTCGGCGCCGGCGCCTCCGGTGCGCTGAATATGGCCTATGAGGGCGATATCGACGCGTTGATGTCGCGCACCGCCAACCGGCCGATCCCGCGCGGCCGCATCACGCGCGAAGAGGCGACCGCGTTCGGGCTGATCCTGGCGTTCTTCTCGGTGATGACGCTCGGCATCCTCGTCAACTGGCTCGCGGGCGGGCTCTTGGCGTTCACGATCTTCTTCTATGTCGTGATCTACACCATGCTCCTGAAGCGCTGGACCGCGCAGAACATCGTGATCGGCGGCGCGGCCGGCGCACTGCCGCCTGTCGTGGCGTGGGCCGCGGCGACCGGCTCGCTGTCGATGGAGCCGGTGCTGCTGTTCCTGATCATCTTCTTCTGGACCCCGCCGCATTTCTGGGCGCTGGCGCTGTTCCGCAGCGACGATTATGCCCGTGCCGGCGTGCCGATGCTGCCGGTCGTTGCCGGCCCCGACGCGACCCGGCTGCAGATACTGCTCTATACGGTCGTTTTGGTCGCGATCGCTGTCGCCCCCTGGCCGCTCGGCTATTTCGACGCGATCTATGGCATCACCTCGCTGGTGCTCGGCGCCGGCATGATGGCGCTGGCGATCAACGTCTACCGCCGCCGCGAAGGTACCGAGGCGCTGCGTGCGACCAGGCGGCTGTTTGCTTTCTCGATCCTTTACCTGTTCGCGCTGTTCGCGACGCTGCTGCTCGAAGTCGTGGTGCGCGGCGTCATGGCTTTGATCGGGTAGGGGGCGCATGGGACCGGAATGGACGACAAGCGGATGCCAGATGGAATCGTCCTCACCGAGGCGCAGAAAAGAAGCCGGCGCCAGCGGTCGGTCGCGATTGCGCTCGCGCTCCTCGTGCTCGTCGTGCTGTTCTTCGCCGTCACCATGGTCAAGGGGCCGGCCGTTCTAGTTCGGCCCATGTAAACTGGAAATGTAGGGTGGTGGAGATGGCAAACCAACCGATCGCGCAAGGGGAACCGGAGGCAAGCCGCAAGGCTTCGCGCCGCGGCCTGACGCGCGATGCGATGGTGGCCTCGATCTGCGGTTTCGTCGTGGTGTTCATGGTCGGCGCAGCCTATGCCGCCGTTCCTTTCTATAACTGGTTCTGCCGCGCCACCGGCTTCAACGGCACTACCCAGGTCGCCACCTCGGCGCCTTCGCAGGGCCCGCTGGCGCGCAAGATCTCGGTGCGGTTCGATGCCAATGTCGGCGCCGGCCTGCCGTGGAAGTTCGAGCCGGAGCAGAACGAGATCGAGGTCAGGATCGGCGAGGTCGTCACCGTATTTTATAATGTGACCAACCAGGCGGCGCGACCCACGGTCGGCCAGGCCGCGTACAACGTGACCCCGCTGACGGTCGGCGCATACTTCCAGAAGATCAACTGCTTCTGCTTCACCGAACAGACCATGGCGCCGGGCGAGAAGCGCGAGATGCCGGTCGTGTTCTACGTCGATCCGGCGCTGATCGCCGACAGCGAAAATGACGGGCTGAACACCATCACGCTGTCCTACACCTTCTATCCCGTGCGTGATCCGGCGCCGAAGCCAGTGGCTTCGGGCGAGCCGGACAAGCGCAAGGGAAGCCTGTAACTTTGGGAATTTCGGCCTTTCGAAATTCCCAACTTTGAATTTTTGAGACGAAGATGTGCCGAAGGATACGGCACCGCTAACGGAGAGACCGCAATGGCTACGGCGCACGCGAAGCATCACGACTACCACCTCGTCGATCCGAGCCCGTGGCCGGTCGTCGGCTCGATCTCGGCCTTCATCATGGCCGTCGGCGCCGTCGGCTGGATGCACCATATGTACGCGGCGGCGCCGATCGTGTTCGGTGTCGGCACCATCGGCGTGCTCTACACCATGGCGAGCTGGTGGGGCGACGTGATCCGCGAAGCCCAGTTCAAGGGCGACCACACCCGCGTGGTGCAGATCAGCCACCGTTACGGCATGATCCTGTTCATCGCCTCCGAGGTGATGTTCTTCGTCGCGTGGTTCTGGGCGTTCTTCAATTCCGCGCTGTTCCCGGCCGATGCCATCCACGCCACCCGCGACGCGGTGTTCGGCTGTGGCGCCGGCACCGCGGCGGGCGCCTGCAGCGTGCCGGGCACCTGGCCGCCGAAGGGCATCGAGACCTTCGACCCCTGGCATCTGCCGCTGCTCAACACGCTCTTGCTGCTGACCTCGGGCACCACGGTGACCTGGGCGCATCACGCGCTGCTGGAAGGCGATCGCAAGGGCCTGAAATACGGCCTGATCCTCACCGTCGTGCTCGGCGCGCTGTTCACCTGCGTGCAGGCCTATGAATACGCCCACGCCACATTCCACTTCTCCGGCAACATGTATGGCGCGACCTTCTTCATGGCGACCGGCTTCCACGGTTTCCACGTGCTGGTCGGCACCGTGTTCCTGCTGGTCTGCCTGTTCCGCGCCTATGCCGGACACTTCACGCCGACCCAGCATCTCGGCTTCGAATTCGCCGCCTGGTACTGGCACTTCGTCGACGTGGTCTGGCTGTTCCTGTTCATCTGCATCTATGTCTGGTTCCGCGGCGCTGACGCTGTCGGGCACGCCGCGCATTGATCTGGCATCATTTGGTTACAAGAGGGCGGCCGCAGGGCCGCCCTTTTTCTTTCGTTTGCCTTTTGGGCTAACGATCGGGATGCGTGTATCGCCGGGCGTTAACCATCCTCATGCCGACACGGTCACCGACGGGTGAAGTCTCGGATCTTGACAGCATGGAGACCGGTTCAGCGCTGGCCGGAGCGGCTTGCCGGTTTGGGTAATCCTTCTGCGCACTCACTCTTGCGTCGTCCCCCGAATACTCTGAACAGGCTACCGGGCGGTCGGGGGAGCTCCCGCGCGTGCCGATAGACTGAACGATTAACGCCGGAAGATATTGAACATCGCGAATTTCGAAAATTGGAGGAGCCGCCTTTTGGCGGCGACGCTCGTGCCGAAGAGTAGCAAGCGCGATTGGATCGCGGGCGCACACCCGGACGAGGTATCGATCTTTTCCCAGCCCTGGTTCGTAGATATCGCGTACCGGAAGGAGCACCGGGTAGCCAAAGCATTCAACAGAGCCGGCAAGCTGATATGCGCTTTTCCGTATTGCCAAACAAACGTACTGGGCATTTTTCCAAGGATAACAAGTTTAGATAACTGGAGACGGCTCAGCTCATTCGTCTTTCTCGACAAGCACATAAGTGATGAAGAGAAACGAGGTGCGATTGCCGATATTATAAAGCAGCTACCTAGATCGATTGGTTACTGCCAATTCATCCTGGATGATGATTCCGGCATCATTCGCGATGCGTTCATCAAAGCCGGGTTTGAATGCATCAAAATACCCAAATACGTCCGTTCACCCAGCAAACAAAATTATGAGCGTGACGCGTATGCGCAAGCCAGAGAAAAAGTACTGAAAACCATTTCAAGAGACGGAAGAACTAGATACAGAACCGTATTGGAACAAGCTAAAATAGAGGATATCTCGGCGTCTGACTTTTGTAAATTTTACCAGAGCAATCTTACCAGTAATGGCGCGCAGAGCTATGCCCCGCTGAGCATTGCAGAGGCACTCATCGAGAATGGTGTCCGTCGTCAGAAAGCGTTCGCGCTTGCGGTAAAAGACAAGGACGGCATAGAAGCCGCCGCCGCTTTTCTGTTTGATTCAGGAGCGATCTATGCGTGGATGGCAACCAGAAAGTATCATCCGCAAAGCACGAAATTTCGTGGTGATGACAAACATAAAAAGTACTTCATTGATATATTGGTCATCGAAGCCATGATCTTCGCGGAATTGCATGGCCTAATTTATGATGCCGAAATTGTTCCTGTTGAAACAGACGGCGCCCCCAGGAATCTGCACAAGGTTTTTGTCAACGAGAAGATACTTCACCTTTCGAAAAGAGAATCCAGATTTCTTTTCCAAAGAGTGGGGTGGTGGTATCACGGGGCAAGGCGGTTTTTTTACACGGCGAGGGATTTTTGCAAAGCGACCGGTTGATATGATCGGATGACGCTCAACCCGACCGTCGGGGGCCGATCCTTGCGAGGCGCCACCGCTGGCGTCGCGCCGCGCTTCCTGGAAAGTTCATTCAAGCTGCTCCAAATTGCTCTTCAAGGCTGATGCTGGTCCTGTGGCCGCCCACCACGGGCGGCAAACCGCCACCATCCGTAGCCTTCCGGATATGTCGGCGCAGGAATGTTGCTCGTCGGCTACCAACACCCCGATGCCGGTCGCCTGGCGAGGCGGACGCGTTGGCAAGAGTGGAGCAGGGTTCCGCATGCTCGACCGAAATGTCCCGACTGTGGCTTGAACGATACATCTGGGCACGATGAACCCGTCTAAGCTTTGGTTGTGCTGTTCAACGAGTGCTCGGGGCCTTCTATGAAAAAACTTGCTTTGGCAGTATCCGTTCTCGCGGCCAGCGCCATGGGCGCATCCGCTGCCGACATGGCTGTGAAAGCCCCTCGGTATAACGCGCCCGAAGCAGTGGTTTCGACCTGGACAGGCTTTTATATTGGAGCCTCGCTCGGCGGCGAGCAGGCCAACGCCAATTGGACCACGACGTCGATTGGCGTTGTCGCGCCGGGCTTTGTAATTCCTCCCCCAACGGTAGACGGTAGTTCGCCTCGAGGCTTTCGCTCCTCAAACGGTCGCTACGGCGGCTTTGCAGGATACGACTATCAGTTCGCGCCTCAATGGGTTGCCGGCATTGTTCTCGATGCCGCGTATTTTGATGGTACCGTCACGACGGTGGGCGCGCCCGGCTGCACGGTCACCTGCATTCTGGGTGTCCCGGGCCCCGGCCTCAACGTATCGAGCGTGAAAGCTCGATGGGATGCGAATGTGCGGGGTCGGCTCGGATATCTGGTAGCTCCCAATGTTCTGCTCTATGGGACTGGCGGTATCGCGTTCCAGAACTTCTCCAACTCCATAACCTGCGAAACCAGCTTTACTGATCCGCTTTGCGGACCAACGCCAATCCCGCTTCTTACGACGGCGACGAACAGCTCCACCCGAACGGGCTGGACGGCCGGAGTCGGCATCGACGCGAAAATCTTCGCAAACTGGATGCTTCGTGCTGAGTATCGTTACTCGGACTTCGGAACGTGGAGCAATTCGCTGGTGCTGGTATCCCCCGGTGTTTCAGTTGTGACGGTAGCCACGGATTTGAAACTCAATACGCACATTGGAATGATAGGACTTGCGTACCGGTTTGGTGGTCCCGTCGTTGCAAGGTACTGAGTTCTCCAAACTTTCCATCCATTAAGGTCATGCACACCTCCCGTTTGTGCCGCTTGGGGCAGTCGCTTCAAGGGCGCGTTGCGTGCGATTTTCCAGTGATGCAGAACGCGTCTGGCGGGCCATGGTGTCCTCAAGATGTTCCGAATATGGGAGTGGAGGAACACGGAGCCCGCTGTCGCGCAGCGTAGATAAAATTAGCAAATACAATTACTTAGTAGAGTTGCGTGGATCTGCATAGAGCGCTATGGAGTGCACTTTCTCCCTTGCGGGAGAAGGTGGATACAAATGACCGAGACGCTTCCCACGCTGACCGAGAGCGCATTGCGCGGTATCGCTTGCCGCTGCCCGCGCTGCGGCAAGGGCAAGCTCTATGCGGGCTTCATCGATTTGCGACCGAACTGCGAGGCCTGCGGGCTCGATTACGCCTTCATCGACGCCGGCGACGGGCCGGCGATCTTCATCATCATGATCGCCGGTGCGATCGTGGTCGGATCGGCCTTGATCGTGGAGATCAAATACCAGCCGCCGTTCTGGCTGCACGCGGCGCTGTGGCTACCGCTGATTCTGGCGACCACGCTGTTGCCGCTGCGCTCGATGAAGTCGCTGCTGATCGCGCTGCAGTACCATCACAAGGCCGCGCCCGGCCGCCTGATCGACCGCGAGCCGAAATGACCGGCGTTGTTGCGCGGCGGCGTGGTACGCTCGGCTTTGCCATCTTCACGCTCGTGATGATCGTGACCTGCCTCAGTCTCGGGATCTGGCAATTGCAGCGGCGCGTCCAGAAGCACGCGCTGATCGCCGCCTTGAACGAAAGGCTGGCCGATGCGCCCAAGGCGCTGCCGGAACAGGCGCAATGGGGCACGCTGACACCGGCCAAAGACGAATTCCGCCGCGTCAGTTTCACCGGAACTTACGCGCGGCTTCCCGATGTGATGGTCTATAGCTCCGGCTCTTCGGTCCGTAACGACGTGTCCGGCCCGGGCACCTGGGCGTTCCTGCCGGCGCAAACCGCCGATGGGGCAATCGTCGCGGTCAATACCGGCTTCGTGCAGAACACGATGCAGGACCGTGCCCAGGAAGACCGCGCGGTCGGCCGTCTCGTCACCGGCCAGCCGGTCAAATTCACCGGCTATCTCCGTTTTCCCGAAGCCGCCGGCACGCTGACGCCGTCGGAAAATATCACCAAGCGGCTGTGGTTCACCCGCGATCATCTTGCGATGGCGCGCGCGCTCGGCTGGGGCGAGGGCGGCAAGAATGTCGCGCCGTTTTATATCGATCTGGAATCCCCTCGGCCCGAGAGCGGCATTCCGAAACCGGGGCCGCTCAATGTCCATCTCAAGGACGACCACATGCAATACGCCATCACCTGGTTCAGCCTGGCGGCCGCGGTCGTGATCGCCTTCGGCGTGTGGTGGCGCGCGCAAAGGCGGGGCGCAGCTTCGTAGCTTCGTGGTGTCGTAGGGTGGGTTAGCGGAGCGTAACCCACCATCCTCGTCCCTTACTCGGTGGGTTACGCCTTCGGCTAACCCACCCTACGAAGCCACTGTATTTTTTCTTGAAATAGCTTCATAGGGTGGGTCGGGTAGCGTAACCCGCCGTCTCCGTCTTCGCCCTTGGTGCGTGGAATGTGTCGGCAGAGATTCGATGACCATGACCGAGACGTTGAAAGCTTCCCTCGCGCACCTGCCGGTTACCCTTGGCGATATCGAGACGGCGGCAGGCGTGCTCACCGGCTTCGTGAAGCGGACGAGCTTCGAGCCCAGCCGTACGTTGTCCGACATCACGGGCGCGAACATATGGCTTAAATTCGAAAACCTGCAGTTTACGGCGACATTCAAGGAGCGCGGCGCGCTCAATCGGCTGTCTGCGTTATCGGCCGACGAACGGCGGCGCGGTGTGACAGCGGCCTCGGCGGGCAACCACGCACAGGGCGTGGCCTATCACGCGGCCCGCCTCTCGATCCCTGCAACCATCTTCATGCCGGTGGGCACACCGATGGTGAAGATCGAGAACACGCGCCGGCACGGTGCGACCGTGATCGAGGGTGGGGCGACGCTGGAGGATACCGCCACGCTCGCCACCGACTACGGTCGGAAACAGGGTTTGACGTATATCCATCCCTATGACGATCCCAAGATCATCGCGGGTCAGGGTACTATCGCGCTCGAGATGCTGGCTTCGGTGCCCGATCTCGACGTCCTGGTCGTTCCAATCGGGGGCGGCGGCCTGATATCCGGCATGGCCGTTGCGGCCAAGAGCCTCAAGCCGGATATCGAGATCGTCGGCGTTCAGGCCGCGCTTTATCCCTCGATGTACAACCTCATCAAGGGAAAACATCTTGCGATGCGCGGTGATACGCTCGCGGAGGGCATTGCCGTCAAGGCGCCCGGTCAGATCACGTCTGACATCGTGCGCGCGCTCGTCGATGATATCGTACTCGTCACCGAACAGCAGATCGAGCACGCGTTGAGCCTTTTCATCACCATCGAGAAGTCGGTGACCGAAGGCGCGGGGGCGGCGGGCCTGGCGGCCGTCCTCGCCGATCAGGCCCGCTTCAAGGGCCGTTCGCTCGGCCTGGTGCTGAGCGGAGGCAATATCGACACGCGGCTCCTGTCCGGTGTACTGACGCGTCAACTTGCGAGGGAAGGCCGGCTTTCGAAGCTGAAGTTCGACATCGTGGATCGGCCCGGACAGCTCGGCACGGTTGTCGCCGTCCTGGCTAAGGCAGGCGCCAATATCGTCGAGGTGTCGCATCAACGCATCTTCACCGACCTGCCGGCCAAGGGGGTGGTGCTTGAGGTTGTCATCGAAACCCGAGACCGGACCCATCTTGAGGCGACCATCGCCTCACTGAAGGCCGCCGGCCTCGATGTCGTTGTCGGTGGCGACTAGGGGGCCGAAGCGTCGCTGCATGCATGACATGCAAGGGCTGGCTGGACCGTGGATTTCAAATGATGGATCATTCGCTACCGCAGTTCACGCCACAGGCCACCGATGTCCGACGCGCCCTCCGCCGATCCCGCACGCCCCCTGCTGTTCCAGCCGCTCAAAATCCGCGATCTGACGCTGAAGAATCGCCTGGTGGTGCCGCCGATGGTGCATTACCGCGCCGATCCGGGCGCGACCTGCGGCATGTTTCATCAGGTGCATCTCGGTCGTTACGCGCTCGGCGGTTTTGGTCTTGTCTTTGTCGAGGCCACCGGCGTCGAGGAAGTCGGCCTGATCAACGAGTTCGATCTCGGCATCTGGAACGAGGCCCAGGTCGAAAGTTTCAAGCCGCTGATCGCTTTCATGAAGCGCGAGAACACCGCGATCGGCCTTCAGCTCGCGCATGGCGGCCGCAAATCGTCCTCGCAAAAGGCGATGAACGGCATGGGGCCGCTCACACAAGAAGAGATCAAGGCCGGCGCCAAATTATGGCAGCCGGTCGGTCCGACCAGCGAGCCGGTGGCGCCGGGATGGCTGACGCCGCGCCAGCTCACCACCGAAGACTGCCGCGCCATGGTGAAGACCTGGGCCAACGCCGCAGGGAATGCGGTCAAGGCGGGCTTCGACGTGATCGAGGTTCATATGGCCCATGGCTATCTCTTGGCCTCGTTCCTGTCGCCGATTTCAAACACCCGCAACGACGAGTATGGCGGCGACCGCCAGGGGCGGATGCGGCTGCCGCTCGACATCGTCGAGGCTGTCAGGCGCGAAATGCCTGATACGATGCCGCTGTTCGTGCGCGTGTCCTCGGTCGATGGCGCGCAGAACGGCTGGAACATGGATGACACGGTGGCGCTGGCGCACGAGTTGAAAGCGCGCGGCGTCGACGTGGTCGACTGTTCCTCCGGCGGCATTTCCGGTTCGGCGACGGCCGCGCAGGTGCCGCGCGGCCTCGGTTTCCAGGTGCCTTATGCTGAAAGAGTCCGCAAGGAAGTCGACATCGCGACCATGGCTGTCGGGATCATCCTCGAAGCCGAGCAGGCCGAAGCGGTGCTGGAAAAAGGCCAGGCCGATCTGATCGCGGTCGGCCGGCAATCGCAGTACAACCCCAATATCGCCCATCACTGGGCCCATGATCTCGGCATCAACCGCAAGTTCGAGGACTGGGCGCCCGAATATGGCTGGTGGCTGGAAAAGCGAATCCGGACCATGGAAGGGTTTGCCAGCCCGACCGGCGCCGTGAAGCGGTGAGGGGGACGACACCCTCTTTCCGTCATTGCCGGGCTTGACCCGGCAATCCATCACCTTCGCAAGACTCTTTCGAAGAGGATGGATGGCGGCGTCAAGCCCGGCCATGACAAGATCGTGAGAGCACGATTACCCCGTAATCGGCAATTCCGTTTCCGGATCGAAGAAATGCAGCCGGCCGGGCTGGGCCGAGACGCGGACCTGATCGCCGCGCGCGATCACCGTTTCCGCGGGCACCCGGGCCACCGTGATGCCGTGGCTCCCGACGCGGGTCTCGAGCAGGATCTCGGAGCCGAGCTGCTCGACGACCTCGACATGGGCGTCAAAGCTTGCGTCCGGCGCGCCCTCGCCGAGGGCGAGATGTTCGGGCCGCGCCCCCATGATCACGGGCTTGTCATGATAGGCCGCGAGCGCACGCGCATCCGCGCCGCTAACCGTCAGCTTGAGGCCATCAGCCTCGACCGTCGTCGCGCCGCCATCGCTGCGCACGGTGACGCTGACAAAATTCATCGCCGGCGCGCCGATGAAGCCGGCGACGAACTTGTTGGCGGGCTTGCCGTAGACCTGCAGCGGCGTGCCGACCTGCTGCACCCGGCCGTCGCGCATGATCACGACCCGGTCGCCCAGCGTCATGGCCTCGACCTGGTCGTGGGTCACGAAAACAGACGTGGTCGGAATGGCGGCGTGCAGGCGCTTGATCTCGATCCGCATCTGCGCGCGCAGCTTGGCGTCCAGGTTCGACAGCGGCTCGTCGAACAAAAACACTTCGGGATTGCGCACGATGCAGCGGCCGAGCGCGACGCGCTGCTGCTGGCCGCCGGACAATTGCTTCGGTTTGCGCGCCAGCAATTCGTGCAGTCCGAGCATGTTTGCCGCGCGGTCGATCGCGGCCTTGATCTCGGTTTCCGAAGTCTTCTTGTTGCGCAGGCCGAAGGCGAGATTGTCGTAGACGCTCATGTGCTGATAGAGCGCGTAATTCTGGAACACCATCGCGATGTCGCGGTCGCGCGGCGGCAGGTCGTTGACGACCCGGTTGCCGATGCGGATGTCACCGCTACTGATGTCCTCCAGCCCCGCGATCATGCGCAGCGTCGTCGACTTGCCGCAGCCGGACGGGCCGACCAGCGCCACGAACTCCTTGTCGGCGATCTCGAGATCGACGTCCTTTACGGCGTGGAACAGCGAGCCATAATGCTTGTTGAGCTTGCTGAGTGAAATCGCTGCCATTTACCTGCCGTTACCCTACCAGAGCGTTTTCAAGCGAAGTGGATACCGGTTCGCGTGAAGAAAGCGCGTCAATAAAAAGATCCTGTTGACCCAAAACAATCCCGCCGCGACTTCCCGCGGCGGGATATTGCTTTCGACTTATTGCGCCGCCTTGCTGACCAGCGGCGCGCCTTCGGCCAGCACCTTGGCGATGTCCTCGCGCTTGCCGGTGACGGCCTTGGTGACGGTGTCGTTGAACGCCTTGTGCACGGCGGGCCATTGCGGGAAGTAATAGGCGCCGCGCACCTTGTCCGGCGAATCCAGCACCGATTCCTTGAGCAGCTTCATGAAGGCATCTTCCGCCGCGATCTCCGCCCAGAACTCGGTGTTGGGCGGCGGCGCGCCGGTCAGCTTGAACAGCTTCTTCTGGCCTTCCTTGTCGAGCATCATGGCTTCCAGCATCGCCTTGGCGGCCTTCTTGCGCTCCGGCGCGATCGATTTCGGGATCGCCCAGCCCCAGATATCGTCCCAGGCGAACGGCCTGGCGCGGTCGGGACCGAGCGGGAAGCGCGTGGCGGCCACCTTGCCTGCGATCTTCGACTTGGCCGGATCGTTGAACGTGCCCCACCACAGCGAGTCCGCGACCGTGAACGCGGCGTCGCCGGCCATGAACACGGCGTTGGCCTCGTTGCGGTCGTAGGCCGGCATGCCGCGCGGCACGATCTTGTGGGTGTTGATCGCATCCCACCAGTATTCGACCGTCTTCTGCATGCACGGCTCGGTCATGCCCGATTTCCACCCGTTCGCGGCGAGCTTGGCGTTGTCGCGCTCATAGGGCGGCAGCAGCACGTCGCAATTGTTGCCCCACATCGACCAGAACCAGCTGAACCAGCTGTTGTTCATCGACATGCCGCCGACATAGCCGAACTTGACCTTGCCGTCCGCCTGCAGCTTCTTGCTCGTCGTGACGAGTTGCTCCAGCGTCTTCGGCACGTCTTCCGGCTTGACGAGGTCGGAGCGGTAGAAGAACACGCTGAAAGTCTGGCCCATCGGCACGACCGTGTTCTGGCCTTGCGCGTTGGCGAACACGACCGGCGCCATGCTCCATTTGTCGGCAAACTTGTTGGCGGCGACGTCGTCGGTCGGCTCCAGCAGATGCGCCCAGGTCTGGCCCCAATCGTCATTGTGCCAGATCACGTCGTACTGGTCGGAGTTCGACGTCAGCGACGCCGTCATCTTCTCGACATAGACGCCGTAGGAATTCGGCACCTTGACGATCTTGACGTTGTTCTTGGCGCCCCAGGCCTCGAACATCGCGATCGAGGCATCCTGGATCGGGCTCGGCTGGTAGCCGATCCGCAGTTCGGTCACCTGGGCATCAGCGCTTCCCGCGGCGGACCACAGGGCCACCGTCGTTGCGACAGCCAGTTTTGTCAGTTGCTTCATCGCTTCCCTCCCTCGTTTTTGGTGTTCTTCCCTCGTCGTATTCAGCGTCCCCGTCGTTTCTAGATACGCAGTCCCCGGATCACATATTTCTGCCCGAACAGCGCCACCAGGAACGCCGGCACCAGCGCCATCACGGCGGTCGCCGCCATCAAATTCCAGCGCAATCCCATCTCGGTGACGAACTGCGCCATCACCACCGTGATCATCGGCACGCGGTTGCCGGTCAGGATCAGCGCGAACAGGAATTCGTTCCAGGTGAACAGCCAGCACAGCACCGCCAGCGCCGAGATCGCCGGCAGCGCCGACGGTATTGCGACGCGGATGAAGGCGCCCCACCGCGTGCAGCCGTCGATCATCGCGGCGTATTCCATGCTGGGATCGATGCCGTCGAAAAATCCCTTCATCAGCCATGAGAAGAAGCAGATATGCACCGCGACATGCGGCAGCAGCAGGCCGGTATAGGTGTCGTAGATGCCCCAGCTTTGGGTCACGAAGTAGAGCGGCAGCACCCAGGAGATATAGGGCACGCAGCGGAACACATAGATCGTCCCGAACCAGATCCGCGACGCCGGCCCGGTGAAGCGCGACAGCATGTAACCGCTCGATACCGTGACCAGCAGCGAGAAGATGGTCGCCAGTGTCGAGATCAGCGCGCTGTTGAGGAAGGCCGACACGATGCGGTCGTCGCTCAGCACCTCGGCGAAGCTGCCGAGCGTGAACTCGGTGCCGCGATGGACGTAATAGACGCCGGACTCCGGCCGCAGCGAGGTCAGGATCAGCCACAGCACCGGAAAAGCGAACGCAAAGCAGATGCCGAACAGCGCCAGCGCGAACAGCGTCTTGCGGCTCCATTTCGGCAATCCCGGCAGGAAATCGGGGCGGGTTACGATCGGCATTGGAAATTCCCTGGGCTAAGTTTCTTGGGCTCATGCCTTTGCGATGCGGTCGACGAGGCGGTAGAGCACCACGCCGATCACGAGGATGATGAGCCCGCCAATGATCGCCGCCGCCGAGCCGCGGCCGAGATCGAGGTTGAGGAACGCGTGCACATAGGCATAGAGGCTGAACAGCTCGGTCGAGCGGCCCGGCCCGCCGCCGGTCAGCGTCCACACGATGTCGAAGGTGCGGAAGGCATCGATGGCGCGGATCACCACGCACACCACGATGACAGGGCGCAGCATCGGCAGGGTCAGGAATCTGAACACGCGCCAGGTCGTGGTGCCGTCGATCGCGGCGGCCTCGAACGGCTCCTTCGGCAGGCTCTGCAATCCGGCGAGCAGCAGCAGCGTGAACCACGGCGTCCACAGCCAGATGTCGGTGAGCAGGATGATGCCGAAGGCGCTCCAGCGCTGCACCAGCCACGGCTGGCCCTCCAGTCCGATCGCCTCCAGCACCGCGTTGACGATGCCGAACTGGTCGTTGAAGATCCAGCGGATCATGATCGCGGCGACGACCGGCGCCACCATCAGCGGCACCAGCAGAATTGTCTGCACCAGCTTTTGCCCACGAAACGGGCGGTTGAGCAGCAGCGCCAGCGCCAGTCCCGCCACCAGCGCCCCGGCCACGCTCAGGATCATGAACAGGAAGGTGTTCGGCAGCACGACGTAGAGAAACGCCGGATCCGACAGCACCGCGTAATAGTGACTGAAGCCGACCCAGATCTTCTTCGGGTTATAGAGCGCCCAGTCGCGAAAACTGGCATTGGCGCCGATCACGATCGGCAGCACCTGAAACAGCAGCATCAGGAGTGCCGCCGGCGCAATGAGAAACAGCATGAAGCGCTGTTGCTCGCCGAACATTGGACGCCGCGATGCCGACAAGCCCGTTACCCCGCCTTTGCACCAGACTGTCACGACTCTTGTGGTCGGTACGTGCAGAAAGCCCCTTGCATCGGGATTATGGGCGCGGCGTCGGAGGCTAGTCAATCCGCATTGTGGCGTAGGCAGACGCGCGACGCATGCAGCGTGTGGCTGCAAGGTGCAAATGCGCTGCCACGCTTGAATCCGCGTGCTCACCGTTTGCACGGATTGCCGCTACCAGAGATTGCTTGCTCGCAAGCGCGGTTGTCCTCAATCGGTATCTGCCGCGGCCGCCGCGCGGAAAAGGCGGCACGGCGAGCGTCGGCATGGCGCACATTGACTGCCCCACGCCTGGAACTTCCGCGGACCCAAACTGTTTTTGGTTCCAACTGAATTGCGGCTAACCGGTCGGTGCAGCCAATGGACATGTCGAACCAGCCCAAGGAAATTGCCGAGGGTGCTGCCAAGGATATCGCCAACGATATCGATCAGGTGGCTGTTGTCGTCGATTGGCTCGATGCCTGCCGGCGACATGAGCTTGGCCCGCTGCTCGACCTGTACGCGCCCGAGGCAAGCCTCGAATGTGACTGCGATGACGGAAACACCTGTGCGGGCCGGGCCGCGCTTGAATCATATTGGCGGCCCCGGCTCGAGGCGTTCTCGCCCAATGCCTTCGGACTGGAAGAGATCACGCCGTCTGCCGACGGGGTCATGCTCGATTACCTGAACTCCGAAGGTAAGCCCGTTCGCATTGTCTTCACGTTTGACGCGGCCGGGAAGATTCTGCAAACACGCTGCGCCCCGTTTGCGCCGGCAACCGCGCTGGATGTCGCTGGTGCGCCGGATCGCACCTGGTGACTACGCGGTCGCCACGCCAGCTTTCCACCTGATGTTCTTTCGCGTGCATCGTTCGCTGAATCCCAGGGCCAGCGGTGCGCCTCACACGCCAGCTGGCAGACGGCACCGGACGTAGGTCCGACTGTTCTGCCGCTTGAATTCGAATGTCCCGCTCAGGGCCCGGACGCGCTCGTGCATTCCCGTCAATCCACGGCCAAAGGGCTGGTCCGGTGTAAATCCAACGCCATCGTCGGAAATTTCCACCAATACCTGGTTTCCTTCGATCGTCGCCTCCACGCTGATCGCGCTGGCATTTGCGTGCCTGAGGACATTGGTCACGCCTTCCTGGATAACCCGGTAGATGGTCTGGGAAAGCAGCCCATCGACGTCGTTCAGAGCGGGATCGATCCGCACATTCAGCTTGAGGCCGGGCGCCTGCGATCGCGCATATTGCAGCAGGGTCTGGACACTTTTCTCCAGCCCCAGCTCCTGGATATGAAGCGGCCGCAACCGGTCGAGGATACGGCGGTTCGCAAGTTGCAGCGCCTCGACCGACTTAAGCATCGCCTCGACCGAAGTGCCGAGTTTCCTGTGCTGTGCCGCGCCATCCTGTAGCGCCACCGCGTTGGCCCGGATCCCGAACAGCAATGGCCCGAGTTCGTCATGCAGGTCGCGCGCGATGTCGCGGCGCTCATCGTCCTGCAGCGAGACGACCTTCCGCAGCAGGCTGCGATTGTCCTGGCTCAGTTGGTTCAGTGTGCGTGCGAGTTCATTGGCCAATTCGGAACTCTTGCGAATCTCCGGCGGCCCCGTCGCTGCGATCAGGTGCTGATAGTCCCCCGTCCGCATCCGGGTCAGGCCTTCACCCAAATTCCGCAGCGCGTCGACCACGGTTCCTGCGGTCAAATAGGCGATAATGCCGGTCACGAGCATCAGGGCGATGACGGATGAAACGAGGGCGAGAAAGCCGACCCATTTCTCGTAGATGTCGGCTGAAAGATCGGGTGAAGACAGGATGTCGCCGACCTGCTTTCCATCGATCCTCACCGGAAACGAGGCGCCGATCTCCGGCAGGCCGAGAAGATCGACGAACCAGTGCGGCACGCGTCCAAGGGAGGGGTGTATCTCCGCCGGCGACGGCGTGGTCGTCTCGATACCGGTACGGCGGAAGCGGATGGCTTCGGATGTGCCCAGCGCCTGCACAAATGCGTCGAGCGTTTGCCGCGGGTTGGCGGACGTCAGCAGCGCGCTGTTGAGCGCCTCGGCAACCACCTTTGCCGATCGCGATGCCGGCTCGCTTTCATCCACCAGTTGTGCCGGCGCGAAAAGCTGCAGCGAGAGGGCCCCGAGCAGCAGCGCGGCCACGAACATGGTGCCGAGCGGGAGAATTAGCCGCATGCGAAGGGAAAGATTCTGCCACATTCGGACTATTCTAACTCCCGTAGCGCAGGTTTCTCTTTTCAATTATCGCGAAATGCCTATTTATCCCAAAAGGGGCTGCAAGGATGCAGAACATCGCCAAATCGGCAACCAGGATCCTGATCGTCGACGACCATCCCGTGGTCGTTTCCGGCTGCCGTTCGCTGTTCGCTTCGGACGCGACGGTGAAAATTGACGACGCCGCGGACGCAAAATCCGGTCACAAGGCCTTTATGACGCGACGACCGGATGTCACAATCATCGACATCAAACTTCCCGACGTCTCGGGGTTTGAGCTGATGCGACGGATCCGCAAGGAGGATCCGGACGCCAAAATCATCATGTTCAGCATGAATGACGACCCTGCCTTCGTGGTTCGCGCGGTGGAAATGGGCGCGCAGGGTTACGTCGCCAAGGGCGACGATCCGCGGACGCTGGTAAAGGCCGTTCGCAAGGTGGCTTCGGGAGAAAATTTCATCTCGCCGCAACTGGCGGAGGCAGTGACGTTCTCGGGCGCTTCCATCAAGGCCAATCCGGCCTCGCAAATGACCGCGCGCGAACTGGAAATCCTGCGCCTGCTCGGCCGCGGCGACAAAATCGTCGAAGTCGCCGACGCGCTCGATATTTCCTACAAGACCGTGGCCAACACCACCTCGCTGCTGAAGCAGAAACTCGGCGCCAAGAACCATTCCGACTTGATCCGGATCGCCGTCGAGATGGAATTGGGCTGACCGGCGTCAGGAAACTGAACTGGCCGCGCCTGTCGGCGCGACCGTCCATACCGCCGGTGCCTGCTTTCGTCGGGGCAATGGATCGATGAATGCATCACCCGGCGAATCCGCGTTTCAGTAGTGACGACGATGATGACGCCAGCCGTAATGGTGCCCGCGCCCACGGCCCCAACCGTAATGATGACCCCGGCCACCGCGGCCCATGCGATGTCCGTGACCGTGCCCACGTCCGTGCTTGACCTGGGTCACCCCGTCATCCGGCACGGTAAGCGGCGCAATCCCCAGCCTGGCGGAAGCGGATGCGGTCATTGCCAGCAGCAGTGCGCAGCCAATCAATGCGATGCGTCTCATTCAGTCGTCCTCCATCGCATGATTGCGATCACGTCTATAAGTTCCCGGTCATATGTTTGTTCCGCTCGCCGGAAAGACCGAGGTCTATAGTGGGCGGTATTGCCGACTATTCCCGATCTGTTACCGGGCCGGCTCGCTGTGCATAGGCCAGGATGGAATCCGGCAAGTGCAAACCATTCGGGAAAAAATGGAACATCCGGTTTCTCCGCGGGTTGCTGATGGCATCACTAAGAAATCGGAGGAGGATGCCTTGAAGAAATTTCTGATGATCGGCGCACTGGCGTTTGCCGCAACGAGCGTAGCCGGGACCGCGATGGCTGCCGAATATTACGTCGTTCGCGACAGCACCACGAAGAAGTGCACCGTGGTCGAAACCAAGCCGGCCAGCACGACCACCGTCGTCGTCGACAACGGCATTTACAAGACCAAGACGGAGGCCGAAACCGGCATGAAGACGACCAAGGTCTGCACCGAGTAACGACAGACCCTTCCAAGAGAAAGTCCAAGAGAAAGTCCAAGAGAAAGGGCCGCGGTTTTGCCGCGGCCCTTTTTGCGTTTCGATTCGGCTGTGCGTGCCCGTCAGTTACGGTCGCTCGACGTTGGTGATGGTTTTGCTCCCCCCCGCGTCGGTGAGCGTAAACTTGACCCGGTCGCCGGCGTGCAGGACGTTCAACAGATTGCCCTGGATCTTGGTCTTGAGCTCTTCGGCAGGACCCTCTGTTTTAGCACCGTCGGTGTTGGCGCCGACGGTGCCGCTCTGCGTTGGAGTCCGGTGCAACTGGATTGCGATCGTCCCGTCGGTCCGGTCAATTCGCGTGACCGTTCCTGTCATCGCTTGCTGGGCTGAGGCCGCTGAAACGAGGGTGAGGGCGGCCAGTCCAGCCAGCATGATCTTTGCCGTTTTCATGGAAGTCTCCCGGAATTCGAAGCGTTGACAATAATGCCGACAGGACCGGATTGTTCCCGCCGCATTTTCGTTGGCAAGTGCAATCTGATTTGTTTGTGTGTTCTTAATCTGATGTGTTTGTGTGTTTTTTTCATGTGAGCGCACTTGCAGGCCTCGAAATTCGAGTGGCGAATGTTCCGCTTGCAATGACGGTTGGCTGCGACAAAACAACCCGACGGGCAAATCAGTTCTGATTTACGGAAATCGTGTCAAGCCCCAAATCAAAAAAATATTTCTGTTTACCAGAACACAAATCAGGTGCATATGTTTGGCCATCCCGTCCCACTCAGAGGGCGTCGGCCGTCGTCACGGACGTTGGGCGGGTTGCGGTGGACGCTGGTTTACGCCTCGACGACGGCGTGGATAAGCGTACGGCAAAACCGTGTGGTCCTGGCATCCGTTGCAGGTGTCAAGCTGTCGGGTAGGCGAGAGCTGAACGGCGGCGACGGAGTCAACCAAGAACTCGTCTCCGGGGAGAGCACGGCATAAGCCGTAAAGCCATTGCGCAGGGAAGGCCGGGTGTTCTCCGCTGCCCTGTATGCTCGTGTGCATTTTGTTTTGTGCAAACCGCACGCGAGACCGCGGGTGCAGCGCGCACCCGGTCTTCCCTGCGCCCTCTCGATTAGAGGGCAAGGAAGTTTCTGGCAAAGCTCGGGCGCAATGCGCCGCGAGAATAATTTTTGTCGTCCCGGCGAAGGCCGGGACCCATACGCCGCGGCCCCCGTTATTGAAAAAAGGAAGATGACGACCAGCGTGCAAAACAATTATCGGTGGTGGGTATGGGTCCCGGCCTTCGCCGGGACGACAGTGGATTCGCTTCGGGACGACGCTCGGAGCGAGCGTTGTGCGCTCCTCGCAATGACGGTGGAGATTACTTCGCGCCCGCGCCCTTGCGCTTCCCCAAATGATACGTCAGCGCCAGCGCCACGCAGTGGCGCAACTCGGCTTCGGGCACCTTATCCTCGGCGCCAAGAAGGATGGCCCGGTTTCCTTCATAGCGCAGCTCCGGATAAAGCTCGCGAAAGGTCTCGACCAGATTGGTCTGGCAATGGAAGTAGACCGCGTATTGCCCGGCCTCAGCCTTGACCTGGTCGATCCGGATCGTGCTGCCGCTTTTGGTCTCCGCCGTGAGATAGCTCGGCTGCCCCCATTTCAACGTCTCTTCCAGCGCGCCGACGCCCTTGGTGGTTTTCGCGGTGTCGAAGATCAGCCGGCGCAGCGCCAGCAATTTTGTCCTCACCGGTTTGGGATAGGCGTCGAAGACGGCTTCGACGGCGGAAGCCGGGCTTTTCGCGGGCTGTTTTTTTGCAGCTTTCGTTCCGGCCATTTTCTTCGCAAGCCCCATCAGCGCGCCGTCGGCGGCGTGTCGAGATTGGCGAAAAGAATCGCCTTGCCGGCATCTTCGTAATGGGTATCGCGGGCCTGGATCTGCTGCGCGATGGCGTGCATGTCGCGAAAACGCCGTTCGAACTTGTTGGCGCTGAAGACAGCGGTGGCGCCGGCCATGTGATAGGCGGTGTCGACCACGGAGGCCGATTGATGAATGGTCCAGGTCGCGGCGATCCGCAGCGCGATCCGATGCTGTTCGGTGATGGCGTCGCCGCGCGCCAGATCGCGCCAGACCTCAGCCGCGGTGGTGTAGAGATAGGCGCGCGCGGCGCGCAAGCTCGCCTCGGTGCGCCCGATCAGGCCCTGCACGGCGTTGTTATCGCGCATCGCCTTGAGCCCTTGCGGCGTCTTGCCGCGCGCCAGATCGGTGGCGGCATCCAGCGTCGCGCGCGCGACGCCGAGCGAGGTCGCGGCAAAGCCCATGCTGAACACCATGTTGGTGGACAGCTTGTAGAGCGGGCCGTGTTCGCGAAGCGCCGCAGGATCGTCGCGCAGCGCCGCGAACTTGTCCGGGATGAACAGGTTGTCGACCGAGTAGGAATCGGTGCCGGTGCCGCGCAGGCCGATGACGTCCCAGACGTCATACATCGTGGCATCAGCCACCGGAAACAGGATGGTGCGGATCTCAGGCGTACCGTCCGCCTTGCGCCGCGGACTGCCGTCGGCCTCGACGATCCTGACATGGGCGCCGAGCCAGCTCGCCTGCCGGGAGCCGCTGGCAAAATCCCAGCGCGCGCTGGCCTTGTAGCCGCCGGGCACGACCTGCACTTCATGCTTGATCGCGCCCCAGGCGAGGATGCCGGGCGCGACGTTGAAAATCTCGCTGGCGGCATCGGCGTCGAGATAGGCGGCGGTCATGGCGCAGACGCTGCACTGGCCGAGGCACCAGGCGGTGGAGGCATCGGCCTTGGCGATTTCCTCCTGCATCTGCATGAAGATCTCGAGCGGCAATTCGGCGCCGCCGAGGCTCTGCGGCAGCAACGAACGATAAAGCCCGTTCTCGATCAGGGCCTCGGTTACATCAGGCGTCAGCCGCCGCGTCCGCTCGATTTCGTCGGCGTCGCGCGCGATCAATGGCTGCAGCATGCGCGCGCGCTCGACGAGGTCGAGGCCGGGGTGCTTGTTCATGCGCTTCCTCGCATTGTCTTGTTTTGTTTGCGCGAGGGGCGATGGTGGCCCATCCGCCGTCCCCGATCAAGGCGGCGCCAGGCATGCATCTCAAAGGCGCGCACCTCAAGCCGCGGCACGTCCGAGATCGAGCGATGGCTGCGATGGCCGCTTCGCCGACGGAAAACTCAGCGCCACCGCGACCGCGGTAATGCCGATCGCGAAGGAGCCGACGTAGAGCCAGTTATAGGCGTGGAAAGTGTCGAACACCCATCCGCCGGCCAATGGCCCCAACGCCATGCCGAGGCTGGCAAAGGCGGAGACCGCGCCGAACACCGTGCCCATGATGCGCGCGCCGAAATATTCGCGTACCAGCACCGCATAGAGCGGCATCACGCCGCCATAGGCGAGTCCGAAGATCACCGACAGCGCATAGAACTCGCCGAGCTGACCGACCGCGAGATACGTCGCGACCGACATCGCCTGCACGAACAGTCCGCCGACCAGCACCGGCTTGGCGCCGAGGCGGTCGGCCATGACGCCGAGCAGCAGCCGGCCGCCAAGTCCGGAGAATCCGGCAAGGCTGTAGACGGTGACGGCGGTCAGCGGCGCGATGCCGCAGATCATCGCGTAGCTCACCATGTGGAAGATCGGCCCCGAATGCGCCGCGCAACAGGCGAAATGCGCCAGTGCCAGCGTGATGAACTGCGGGGTCCGCAACGCCTGTCCGACGGACCACTGTATTTCCGGCGCGTCCGTCCCGTCGCTCGCAGGTGCTGCGGCTTCCGGCGCTGGACGCACCAGGAAAGAAGCCGGGATCAACAGCGCCCAGGATGCGATGCCGATCACCAGCATCGCGGTGCGCCAGTCATAGGTCGTGATCAAATAGCTTGCGAATGGCGCGATCGTCAGCGGCGATACGCCCATGCCGGCCGACACCAGCGCCACTGCAAGGCTGCGGCGATGTTCGATCCAGGCGCTCGCCACCGCGACCATCGGCGCATAGAAACTCCCCGCAGCAATCCCGATCAGTACGCCGAAGAAAAATTGGAATTGCCAGAGGTCTGCGGCCTGGCTCGCGCCGACCAGGCCGATACCCAGCAGCACGGCGCCGGCCAAAACCACGATGCGGGTTCCGAACCGGTCGGACAATGCGCCCCAGAAGAACGCCGCAAATCCCATGGCAAGGAAATCGATCGTCGCCGCCGCCGAGACGCCGCTGACCGACCAGCCGGTATCCGTCGCGATCGGCTGCAGGAACACCGCCAGCGACAGCATCGTGCCGAAGCCGACACAGGTCATCAGCGCGCCTGCGCCGACGACGATCCAGCCATAGGAGGAGCCGGACTGGGAGAAACCGGCGGGCTTGCTCATGCGTTTCCTCGCGCTTGTAGTATTTTTTGTGTGCGCGGGACGATGGTGACCTATCCGCCGCGGCAGAGCAAGGCGGCGGACGAATGGCCGGTCACAGGTTTTCGCATCTCACCGCCAGGATTTGGGCGGCGCAGGTCGTTGAGCCAGCGGGCAAACTGCGCGAAGCGCGCCTCAGCTATCCACCTTCAGCGCGGCAATGAAGGCTTCCTGCGGGATGTCGACCTTGCCGAACTGCCGCATCTTCTTCTTGCCTTCCTTCTGCTTCTCCAGAAGCTTGCGCTTGCGCGTGATGTCGCCGCCGTAGCATTTCGCGGTGACGTCCTTGCGCAGCGCGCGGACGGTCTCGCGGGCGATCACCTTGCCGCCGATCGCAGCCTGGATCGGAATCACGAACATGTGCGGCGGGATCAGTTCCTTCATCCGCTCGACCATGGCGCGGCCGCGGCCTTCGGCGCGGGTGCGATGCACCAGCATCGACAACGCGTCGACCGGCTCGAGGTTGACGAGGATCTGCATCTTGACGAGATCCGCGGGCTTGTAGTCGGTCAGATGATAATCGAACGAGGCGTAGCCCTTCGAGACCGATTTGAGCCGGTCGTAGAAATCGAACACGACCTCGTTGAGCGGCAGATCATACTTCACCATCGCGCGCGAACCGACATACGTCAGCTCCTTCTGCGAACCACGGCGGTCCTGGCAAAGCTTCAGCACGCTGCCGAGATATTCGTCCGGCGTCAGGATGGTGGCTTCGATCCATGGCTCCTGGATCTCGGCGATCTTGACCACGTCGGGCATGTCGACGGGATTGTGGATTTCGATCTCCTGACCGTCAGTCAGGTGCATCTTGTAGATCACGCTCGGCGCGGTCGCGATCAGATTGAGATCGAATTCGCGCGACAGCCGCTCCTGGATGATCTCCAGATGCAGCAGTCCGAGGAAGCCGCAGCGGAAGCCGAAGCCGAGCGCCGCCGACGTCTCCATCTCGAACGAGAAGCTTGCATCGTTGAGGCGCAGTTTGCCCATCGCCGCGCGCAACGTTTCGAAGTCGTCGGCATCGACCGGGAACAGGCCGCAGAACACCACGGGGATCGCCGGCTTGAAACCCGGCAGCATGTCGGTGATCGGCTTGCGGTCGTCGGTGATGGTATCGCCGACGCGGGTGTCGGCGACTTCCTTGATCGCGGCGGTGATGAAACCGATCTCGCCGGGGCCGAGTTCGTCGATCTGCGTCATCTTCGGGGTGAAGAAGCCGACGCGCTCGACGTCATAGGCGGCGTTGGTACCCATCATTCGGATGCGGCTGCCCTTCTTCATCACGCCATCGACGACGCGAATGAGAACGACGACGCCGAGATAGACGTCGTACCAGCTATCGACCAGAAGCGCCTTCAGCGTCGCGTTGCGGTCGCCCTTCGGCGGCGGCAGGCGGGTGACGATGGCTTCCAGCACGTCGGGAATGCCAAGCCCGGTCTTGGCCGAGATCATCACCGCGTCGGCGGCGCTGATGCCGATCACATCCTCGATCTGCTGCCTGACCTTTTCCGGTTCGGCCGCAGGCAGGTCGACCTTGTTGAGCACCGGCACGATCTCATGACCCGCGTCGAGCGCGTGGTAGACGTTGGCGAGCGTCTGCGCCTCGACGCCCTGGCTGGCGTCGACCACCAGCAGCGATCCTTCACAGGCCGCCAGCGAGCGCGAGACTTCGTAGGCGAAGTCGACATGGCCCGGCGTGTCCATCAGGTTGAAGATGTAATCCTTGCCGTCCTTGGCGCGGTAGTTCAGCCGGACCGTCTGCGCCTTGATGGTGATGCCGCGCTCGCGCTCGATATCCATGGAATCGAGCACCTGCTCCTTGCCCGCCATTTCGCGATCGGTCAGCCCGCCGGTGGTCTGGATCAGGCGATCGGCCAGCGTCGATTTGCCATGGTCGATATGGGCGACGATGGAGAAGTTGCGGATGTTGGAAATCGGGGCAGTTGTCATGGGGCGCGGGATAGCATTCACATCCCCGTGCGGCAACCATATTGCTGTATTTTAAGGGGCATTCTTCACGCCAAGCTGATTCCACGCGCGCCAAAAACGCGCTACGCACTCCTCCATGTCGACTGCATCAATTTTACCCGCCGCCGCGCGTTCCCGGCGCAGATTGTCCGTCCGGCGGCTGGCGGCATGGCTGGCCTCATGCGCCAGCGACCCCAAGGGCGCTTTGTGGCTGGTGAGCGGCTTTGCCGTGGTCCATGCCGCGCTCTGGACGCTGATCCTGGTCAATCTGAAGACCGGCCAGGACATCCATATGGACGTCGCCGAGGCGTTCGGCTGGGGCCAGAAGTTCCTGCTCGGCTATGGCAAGCATCCGCCGCTGTCGGGATGGGTGGCGGGCGCCTGGTTCAGGGTGTTTCCGGTCACCGATTGGGCGACCTATGCGCTGGCGATGGCGACGCTGGGCCTGGGGCTCGTGATCTGCTGGCTGCTGGCGCTGCGCGTGGTCGATCACCGCCGCGCCTTCCTCGTCGTGGTGATGCTCGCGCTCTATCCGATCTTCAACTTCAAGGGCTTCAAGTACAATCCGGACCTGCTGCAGCTGGTGACGCTGCCGCTTCTGGTGCTGGCCTATCTCGACGCATTCGAGAAGCGCAGCGTGAAATCCGGATGGTTGCTAGGGATCGCCGGCGCGCTGGCGCTGATGACCAAATACTGGGCGCTGACCATGATCGGCGCCATCGGCCTCGCCGCGTTGATCCACCCGCAGCGCCTGCAATTCCTGCGCTCGCCGGCGCCGTGGGTGGCCATCTTCGTGCTCGTCGTGGCGATGGTCCCGCACTTCCTCTGGCTCAGGGACGTGAATTTCGTCCCGTTCACCTATGCCGGCGAAATCTACTCGATCAGCGACCGCCGCATGATCGACAACCTCGCGCTCGGTTATGTCGGCCATAATCTGGCGCTGCTGGCGTTGCCGGTGGTGCTGGCGGGCGTAGCGCTGGCGTGGCCGTCGCGCTGGCGCAAGCCGTCTTTTGCGTTCTGGTCGCGCGGTGCGAATGCCAGCGTGAACACCACGCAGGCACTCAATGTCTGGCTGATCCAGGCGGTGGTCGCGATCGGACCGCCACTCGGCGCAGTGCTGTTCCAGGTCTATATCAAGACCGATTGGGGCATCCCGCTGTTCTTCCTGGCGCCGCTGGCGCTGATCGCGATCCCGGCGTTGCGGGTGCGGAGCATCGCGTTGCTGCGGCTGACCGCGACCTGGCTGGTGCTTACATTGGCGGTGTTGATCGCATCGCCGCAGATCGCTGCCTATGATGCCGGCCAGCATCGCAACGAGGGCGCCAGCTACCGGGCGCGCTCCGAACTCGCCCGCGAACTGACGGAAGTCTGGCACCGGCGGTTCTTCTCAGCCTTGCCGGTGGTGGCGGCCTACAGCGATATCGGCCACCCCGTTACATTCTACAGCGCCGATCATCCGGCGGTCCTGACGCCGTACGAGCCGTGGTCATCGGGCCTGACCTCGCTCGAAGAGGCCAAGCGATCCGGTTTCATCGGGATCTGCGAAACCGGCGACTGGAAGCTGGAAAAATGCGAGGCATGGATGAATGCCCATGCTGCCAATGGCGAGCGTATGGTGGTCACCACGCGCAGGTTTTTCTCAGGGGGGCCGGGCCCCGCCACGATCTGGAACGTGATTGTGGTGCCGCCGGAAAAGAAATAGGCGGCGAACAAGAAGATTTGGGCAAGAAAATTTGGGGGAACGCATGAATCTCGATTTGACTGGAAAGACCGCGCTCGTCACCGGCTCGACGCGCGGCATCGGGCTCGCAACCGCCATCGGGCTTGCCCAGATGGGCGCGGAAGTCATCGTCAACGGGCGCGAGCAAGCTGCTGTCACCGAGGCCATGGCAAAGGTCCGGCAAGCTGCGCCTGCCGCCGAGGTGCACTCGGCGGCGATCGATCTCGGAGGCGCCGAAGGCTGCGCCGCGCTTACAGCGCAATTTCCCGAAGTCGACATCCTCGTCAACAATCTCGGCATCTACGAGCCGAAAGGATTCTTCGATATCGAGGATTCCGACTGGACGAGGATGTTCGAGGTCAACGTGATGAGCGGCGTGCGGCTCACCCGGCATTATCTGAAGCGGATGCTGGACAACAAGGATTGGGGCCGCGTCGTGTTCGTCTCCAGCGAATCCGGCGTCTTCATTCCCAAGGAGATGGTTCACTACGGCTTCTCCAAGGCCGCCCAGCTCGTCGTGGCGCGCGGCGCCGCCGAACTCACCAAGGCGACCAACGTGACCGTCAATTCGGTCATGCCGGGGCCGACCTGGGTCGAGATGGCGCCGGTGCGCCTCGCCGCGCGTGCCAAGGGCATGGGAACGACCGTCGACGACCTCGTCGCGCGCACCTTCAGCGAACGGCGGCCGGCCTCGCTGTTGCAGCGCTATGCCGAGCCCGAGGAGATCGCCAACCTGATCTGCTACGTCTGCTCGAAGGCCTCCAGCGCCACCAACGGCGCCGCATTGCGCGCCGACGGCGGCATCGTCACCAATCCGTTTTGATCTCCGTCATCCCCGGACGAACGCAATTGCGTTCGCTCGGGAGGTGCGAGCGCAGCGAGCCTCGAAGGATGGACACAGCCCGCGGCCCATCCTTCGAGGCGCGCAAGAGCGCGCACCTCAGGATGACGGCGGAGTGTGCGGGCTTCGGCTTAACCAAAGCGCCTCAAACGCCTTCTTCGTTGAACTTGTCGGCGACGAGACCCGCGATCGCATCGACCGCGGCCTGCGCCTCGGGGCCGGTGGCGGAAACCGTCACCGTGGTGCCGGGGCCGGCGGCCAGCATCATCAATCCCATGATCGAGGTGCCGCCGACGGTCTCGTTGCCACGCGTCACCCAGACCTCGGCGTTGAACCGCTCGACCATCTGGACGAATTTGGCCGACGCGCGCGCGTGCAGTCCGCGCTTGTTGATGATGAGAAGTTCGCGGGAAATGGCGCCGGCCGGCACGCTCGGCCCGACGTCGTTTCCGGGCGCGGCCTCGTCGCTCATTTGCCGGCGAGTACGCGGCTGGCGATGGTGACGTACTTGCGACCGGCTTCCTGGGCCATCGCGATGGCATCCGGAAGCGAGCGCTCTTCGCGCACCTTGGCAAGCTTCACCAGCATGGGAAGGTTGATACCTGCGAGTACTTCCACCTTGGGGCGGCTCATGCAGGAGATCGCCAGGTTGGAGGGGGTGCCACCGAACATGTCGGTAAGGATAGCAACTCCATCGCCACTGTCGACGCGATTCACCGCTTCGATAATGTCGCTTCGACACAAATCGGAGTCGTCCTCGGCTCCGATCGTAATCGCTTCAATTTGTTTCTGCGGACCCATGACATGTTCGAGCGCCGCCCTGAACTCGTCGGCAAGGCGCCCATGGGTCACAAGCACTAGACCAATCATCGGAAACTCCTCGCGGGTGCTTTTGGTGCACCGCACGAACGCGCCACTTTGACCATCCAGAGGCCCCGCGCAAGAGGGCATCTTGGCTATTCTCCCGGAAATCGGTGGCAAGAGAGGGGAGCCTGCGCCGGTCTTATTCGGTCGCGATAGTGGGGCTTATATGGTTACCAAACCCCTTCACACAATCGGCCGTATTATTACCGGAAGGTGAACTTTCAGTTGTCGTCAGCGCGGCGACAACCAGCGGAAGGGGCTGAAAGCCGGTTCCGACAGGGATTCTCGGTATCAAAACACCATTAAGGTCGACGACAAGGGCTTCGGGCGGTGGCAGCCGTTCCGCGTCATCAGCCGCGAGATCGACAACCAGACCGACTACCGCCTCGCTGACGCAATCACAGCGGCGAATCCCGAGGCCCCGGATTTCGATCAGGCCGGCCAACTCAGCCGCCGGGCGGACCCACAATTCTCCGGCCAGTGTGTCGAGATGGACACGGTCATCGCCCACCAAAATGGCCGGTGGAACCTGGCCGGTACGGCCGGCCAGAATCAGGTCGAAGGCCAGCCGTGACTTGCCGGAACCCGACGGCCCGCGGATCAGGACGGCGCGGTCGCCAACCAGCACGGCGGAGGCGTGCACGCTGACATTCTCGGTCATGGCGCCGGCAGCCTGACCACGAAGCGCGCGCCAGCGACCGTCGGGTTGCCGTCGGCGTCGGCCGGACCGGACCGGTTTTCCGCCCAGATACGCCCGCCATGGGCCTCGATGATCTGCTTGGAGATCGACAGCCCGAGGCCGGAATTCTGGCCAAAACCCTGATGCGGCCGGTCGGTGTAAAAGCGCTCGAAGATGCGCTCGAGCGCATCCTCGCCGATGCCCGGGCCGTCGTCGTCGACCACGATTTCGATTTCCGAACGGACGCGGCGGCAGACGATGCGCACCTTGCCGCCGGCGTGGGAGAACGATTGAGCGTTCGACAGGAGGTTGGAGATGACCTGGCCGAGCCGCGAATCATGGCCGGGCACCGAGAAGGTATCGGTCGGGGTGCGGCCCTCGAAGCGCGCCTCGACCGAGACGTCGTGGCCGAGCTTGGTTTCATTGGCGACCGAGGTCAGCGTCGTCAGCAAGCGCCTGAAATCGACCGGCGCCATATCCTGCCGCTGCAGTTCGGCATCGAGGCGGCTGGCATCGGAAATGTCTGATATCAGCCGGTCGAGCCGCCTGACGTCGTGTTCGATGACGGCGAGCAGCCGCGCGCGGCTGTTTTCATTGCGCGCCAGCGGCAGCGTTTCCACCGCCGAGCGCAGCGAGGTCAGCGGGTTCTTCAGCTCATGGGCGACGTCGGCGGCAAACATCTCGATTGCCTCGATGCGGCTATAGAGCGCGTTGGTCATGTCGCGCAGCGCGCCGGAAAGATGGCCGATCTCGTCGCGGCGGCGGGTGAAGTCGGGAATTTCGACACGGGTCTGGATGCGGCGGCGAACGCGCTCGGCGCCGTCGGCCAGTCGCCGCACCGGACCTGCGATCGTGCTCGCCAGCAGCAGCGACAATACGATCATGACGGCGGAGGCGACGCCGCCGATTTTCAGGATCGCCCAGCGCTCGGCGCCGACCATCTGGTCGATGTCGTCGCCCTGGGTCGTGAGCATCAGCGCGCCACGCACCGCGCGGAAGTGCTGCACCGGCACGGCGACCGACACGATGACCGCGCCGCGCTCATTGACGCGGACCATGCTGCTCTTCTGACCGCCCAGCGATTGCGCGACTTCCTGATAGCCTTTGCCCCCCTCGGGGCCGAGTTCGCGATAGATCGGCAGATCGCCGCGATTGAACCAGGTGCGGATCGCGGTCAGCGTCCGCTCCGCAATATTGGGCTTGTCGGCCGACGGTGGCGGCAATTCGAACCGCAGCACGTCGCCGCGGGCAAACAGATTGCGGCTGTCCAGGATAAGCCCGCCTTCGCGGTCGAAAATACGTGCGCGCGTCTTGGTCGGCGCGATCAGGCGGCGCAACACCGGCGCGACGCGCTCCGGGTTGATCGGAAAGTCGGAATACTCGTCCGGGATGCCATAGCTTTCTCCGGGCTTCAGATCGAGCAGGCGGTCGGGATCGACGGTGATGGTGCCGCCCTCGACGGTGGCCGAGGTCGCGATCGCTTCGGAGATGATCTCGGCATACACCAGCAGGCTCTGCGCGCGCGCCTCGATCAGGCCGGCGCGGAACTGCGACAGATAGAGGATGCTTGCCACCAGCGCGACGAGGCCCGCCAGATTGAGCGAGACGATACGGCGGGTGAGACTGGAGAAAGAGAGTGCAAAGAAGAATTGTCCGGCGCGACGCAACCAGCCCAGCGGCCGCCGCCAGCCCTGGCTCTGCGCCTTGTCGTCGGCAACGTAATCCCGATCGAGGGACGCAGATGCATCCTCGTTGTTCCGGCCTCGATCAGGCTGCGTTCGATCTAGCAATGGCTAAAACTGCCGGTTGTCTCGACTGTCCCTGCAAGCGCTGCTCGCGCGCTCAATCCTACCCCAGACGCGCCAAGGCGTCAGTTAACGAGCCGCTCAAGCATGACCCGGAAAAGTGGACACCGGTTTTCCGAAAAGATCATGCTCAAACAAAAAAGACCAGAAGTGCAGATCAGGCTTCCTTGAAGCGATAGCCGACGCCGTAGAGCGTCTCGATCATCTCGAAATCGTCGTCCACCACCTTGAACTTCTTGCGCAGCCGCTTGATGTGGCTGTCGATGGTGCGGTCGTCGACATAGACCTGATCGTCATAGGCCGCGTCCATCAGCGCGTTGCGGCTTTTCACCACACCGGGCCGCGTCGCCAGCGCCTGCAGGATCAGGAACTCGGTCACGGTCAGCGTCACCGGCTCGTTCTTCCAGGTGCAGGTGTGACGCTCCGGATCCATTCGCAGCAGGCCGCGGTCGAGTGCACGTGCATCCGGCTCCTTCGGTGCGGCGGTCGGATCCTTGGGCTGTCCCCGGCGCAGCACGGCCTTGACGCGCTCGACCAGCAGGCGCTGGGAGAACGGCTTGCGGATGAAATCGTCGGCGCCCATCTTGAGGCCGAACAATTCGTCGATCTCTTCATCCTTGGAGGTGAGGAAGATGACCGGCAGATCGGACTTCTGCCGCAGCCGCCGCAGCGTCTCCATGCCGTCCATGCGCGGCATCTTGATGTCGAGGATCGCAAGGTCCGGCGGCGAGGTGCGGAAACCATCGAGCGCCGACGCACCATCCGTATAGGTCATGATGCGATAGCCTTCGGCTTCGAGCGCGATCGAGACGGAAGTGAGAATGTTGCGGTCGTCATCGACCAAGGCGATTGTGGGCATGAGCCTGCTTTCGAAAGAGAAGTGGCTTAAACGGCGGGCAATCCAGCCATGCGCCGTATAAATGGGCTTCGTATTCGGTCTACGAGCAATGCAAGCTGGGCTGAAGTGTGACCGAGTTCCGCAAAAACATTCCGCGGACGATGCGTAGCACCCATATAGCACCCTCAAGGCCTGAGCAAAGGGCCTTTTTGCAGTAAAATGGCTGGAAAAACCCATGCAACCGACGGCTGATTTTAACCCTTCCAAACTGGCCCGCTCGCTGCTGCGGCGCAGCCGGCAGGGCGCGTTGGGAACCCTGATGGCCGGCAGCGGCGATCCCTATTGCTCGCTGGTCAATATCGCCTGTCATTTTGATGCGTCGCCAATCCTGCTGATCTCCCGGCTGGCGCTGCACACCAGGAATATCCTTGCCGATAGCAGGGTCTCACTGATGCTGGACGAGCGCGCCGCGGGCGACCCCCTGGAGGGCGCCCGGATCATGCTGGCAGGGCGGGCCGAGGAGGCCACAGGCGACCAGGGTGAGATCCTGCGCCGGCGCTACCTCAACGCCCATCCATCCGCGGAAGTCTTTGTAGACTTTAGGGATTTTTCGTTCTTCCGGATCGTGCCCATAGGCGCCCATCTGGTCGCCGGCTTTGGCCGGATCATCGACCTGACCCCCCAGCAGTTCCTGACCGATATCAGCGATGCGGAGGGGCTGCTGGAGGCCGAGCAGGGCGCCGTGGAGCACATGAACGAGGACCACCGCGAGGCGATGAACCTCTACGCCACGCGCCTGCTCGGGGCCGACAGCGCCGACTGGGCCTGCACCGGCTGCGACCCCGATGGCATGGACATGCAGGCAGGCTCCGCCACGCTGCGGCTGGATTTCCCGGAACGGGTCACCAACGGGACCGCCCTGCGCAAGATGCTGGTCCGGCTGGCGGGCGAGGCGCGGGCCAAAGAGCCCGCCAAACCCTAAGCAGCCACGCGAAAGCGGAATTTGCAAAAGCGGAGTTTGAACGGCTGCGGCTATTCGCGCGACCTAATCGACGCCCGCGTCGAGATGGCCAAAGGTCAAAGTCCGCATCATGAATTCCCGCAATCGATTGGTATTTTCGCTGTGCCTCGCGCTGCTGGCGACAACTTGCCTCAGTGCGCCGTCCTCGGCGCAAAAGAGCGAGACCGCGGCGGTCAGCGCCAAAATCAACGAGCTCAGCCGCGCCGGAAAATATGCCGAAGCTGTTGCGCTGGCGCAGGGGCAGGTCGAATCCCTGGAAAAGAAGTACGGCCCCGCGCATCGCGACGTTGGAGCCGCGCTGAACAATCTGGCGCAGCTCTATGGCAGTCAGGGCAGGGACGCTGAAGCCGAGCCGCTGTCCAGGCGGGCCATTGCGATCCTGGAGAAGACGGCTGGCGCCGAGTCGCCGGAGATCGCTGCGGCGCTAAACAATCTCGCTGCGCTCTATCAGCGCCAGGAGCGCTACGCCGAAGCCGAGCCGCTGTTCAAGCGGGCGCTGGCGATCCGTGAGCGGTCGCTGGGGTCCGGGCATCCCGACGTCGCGCAGTCGCTGAACAATCTGGGCACCCATTACGAGAAGCAGGGCCGCCACGATGACTCCAAGCCGTTGTTCAGGCGCGCGCTGGCGATCTATGAGAAAGCGGCGGGTCCGGAGCATCCGGCGGTCGCGACGCTTCTGAACAATCTGGGTCAGGTCGAGAAGGTCGAAGGCCACTTTGCCAAAGCGGAGCCGCTGATCAAGCGCTCGCTGGCGATCCGCGAGAAAGTACTCGGCCCCGATCATCCCGACGTGGCGCGTTCGCTGAACAATCTGGCGGAGCTTTACGATGGGCCGACAGACCGCGTCCGTGATGCCGAGCGGCTTTTCGAGCGGGCATTGGCGATCCGTGAACGCGCGGTCGGCCCCAATCATCCCGATACCGCCAGATCCATGAACAATCTGGCGCTCTTCCAAGCAAATACAGGTTACCCGGAGAAGGCGTTGCCGCTGGCGCAGCGGCTGATCGCGAGCGGGCGCGGGGAGCTCCGCGCCGTTCTTCCCGTGCTCGCGGACGCGGAGCGCAACAAATTGATCCCGACCGATCAGGCGCTGGATGCGATGCTCAATGCGATCCAGCACGGCACCCAGTCGTCGGCAGCATCAGCCGTCAACAAGCTGGCGGTGCGGCTGGCCGCCGGCAACGACCGGCTCGCCGAACTGGTTCGCCGGGATCAGGATCTCGCCGCGGAAGCGGAAGCGCTGGACAAGGCTCTGGTGGCGGCGGTCTCGAAAGAGCGATCGAAGCGAGACCTTGCTGCCGAGCAGAAGACCAAGGCCAGGCTTGCCGCCATTTCGACCGAACGCCCGTCGTTGCAAAAGACCTTGTCTGCGGAATTTCCCGACTACGCCGCGCTGTCGAATCCGCTGCCGATGACGGTGAAGGAGATTCAGTCGCTGTTATCAGGCGACGAGGCGATGGTGCTTCTCACGGCCACGGTAAAGGACAGCTACGCCATCGCGATCACGCGCGAGGGATTTGACTGGTCCCCGATCGGGCGTGGCTCGGAAGGGCTATATGAGTTGGTCGCCGATTTCCGCCGTGGACTGGATATCGCCAATGCCAGCGATGCGTCCGGCAAATCCACGCTGTTCAATCTCGAATCCGCCCATTGGCTGTACAACCACCTGCTGGGCCGCGTCGAGACGCGGATAAAGGACAAGCGCAGCCTTCTGATTGTCCCCACCGGCGCGTTGACGGCGCTGCCGTTTCATTTGCTGGTGACGGAGAAGCCGCCGGCCGCGATCCCGGAAAAACTTGACGGTTATCGCGATGCCGCCTGGCTGCTCAAGCGTCACGCGGTGTCGGTGTTGCCGTCGGTCGCAAGCCTGAAGACGCTGCGGGCGATTGCCCGCAAGGATCAAACCACCAAACCGATGACCGGTTTCGGCGATCCGCTGTTCAATCCGTTGCAGGATAGCACTGGCGACAAGCGCGGCGCAGCCAGGCCGGCGGCGATCAAGTCCGCGGCGCGCGGCGTCACCAACGTCGCCTATACCGACTTCTGGCAAGGCGCCGGTGTCGATCGCGCGCGGCTCTCGCGCGTGCTGTCGCAACTGCCTGATACCGCCGATGAACTCAATGCGGTCGCAAAGGATCTCGGCGTTTCCGCAAGCGATATTCATCTCGGCGAGAACGCCAGCGAAACCAATGTGAAGCGCGCCCCGCTTGCCAATTACAGCATCGTCTATTTCGCGACCCACGGTCTCGTCGCCGGTGACGTGAAGGGGATCGCCGAGCCCTCGCTGGTGCTCAGCATTCCGAAGCAGCCGTCCGAACTCGACGACGGCCTGCTCACGTCGAGCGAAGTGGCGCAGCTGAAACTCAACGCCGATTGGGTGGTGCTGTCAGCCTGCAACACGATCGCCGGCGACAAGCCCGGCGCCGAAGCGCTTTCGGGATTGGCGCGATCGTTCTTCTATGCCGGCGCGCGTGCATTGCTGGTGTCGCACTGGGCGGTGGATTCCGCGGCCGCCACGCGGCTGACGACATCGACCTTCGATCGGCTCAAGGCTGACCCGAAGCTTGGCCGGGCCGAGGCGCTGCGCCAGTCGATGCTGGCCTATCTCAACGACCCTTCCTCGCCCCGAAATGCCTATCCGGCGTTCTGGGCGCCGTTTGCGTTGATCGGCGAGGGTGCGACCCGCTGAGCTTTACTGTGGATTGTGCGGCGCAAACCAAATGGTAGCGCTATCGCGCGGCTGATGGTCGCGTGTTGAGCGCTGCTAAACGCCCCGCGCCGCAACAAGTGTTTGATCCAGATCAAAGCCTTGGCTGGAATAAACCAAAATGCGCGGGATCGGCTTGGCAAGCACGGCGTTGCCAAGTATTAGGTCGCCGGACCGGAGCCGGAAGGCTATATTCAGTGGTCACCGCGACAGAAGCGCGTTTAGCGGCATTCGCGCGATCGAGATACGCGGGTTCGAGGAGGTTCTTCGTGCAAGAGACGGGTCTACGTAACGGTGCCTTTGGCGCCGATAAATTCGGTTTAAAGAAACTCAAAGAGGTTCGCTGGAACCTCGGAGCGCCGCA